>NZ_JAUFRA010000004.1:0-413527 GCF_030410045.1 Marivivens donghaensis | reverse complement strand
CGCCTCGCCCGAAATACCTCTAATTTTTTCCAAACTTCCCAGCCTTCCGACCGTTCCGTCCGCCCCAACCGCGCCTCAGCGCCGCCGGTGAAGGGGGTTCTAAGGTTATCACTAAGAAGCCGCAAGAGCGAAATGACGAAAAATGTAAAATTTCTGCATCAGCCAACAAAACAAGGTGTTTCACGTTCCAGACTGCCCAAAAATGCGCCGTGAATATCCGAAAATGGCTCCTACCCCCATCACTTTTCGCCCTTTGAGGGTGATGCCGACGATGCAGTCGCAGCAAATCTGGGAGACTCACCCCTTGGAATCGTCAACGCGGTGACTCGCTCGACGCCACGAGTCGCCCGTTCGGCGCCCTACCCCGACGGATGGAAAGAACACAGACCAGACCCGATGGGTTTGTTCTAGTAGTCTTGATTATTAGGGAAGTTTGGCTCCGGCGGTAGGGATCGAACCTACGACCAATTGATTAACAGTCAACTGCTCTACCGCTGAGCTACGCCGGAATGCCGTTCGCATTTTTCCCCGAATGGGACCCCGCTGCGAGAAGGGTGTTTGGCTCCGGCGGTAGGGATCGAACCTACGGCCAATTGATTAACAGTCAACTGCTCTACCGCTGAGCTACGCCGGAATATGTGGCGCTGTATAGCTAGGGTGCCAAAACGCTGCAAGAGGGTAAGGACAAGTTTTTTCCACCAATCTTCACAGAGGCTGAAACACAGCATCGACGGACAATACACCAACGGGTTCGATCCGCTTTTGTTGTGTTAAGTCAATAAGGTGGGCCACTACATTGCGCTTTGCTGCGAAATGAAGGCTCGCATCGACATCGGCATAGACCTTTGCGGTGATGCGATCTGCGGTATCTGCGCCCGCGATGAGAGCGGACATGATTTGCGCTTCACGCTCTAACCGATGCGCGATCAACCAATCGAGCCGCGCTATGGGATCCTCAATCGGGTCACCATGCCCAGGCAAATATCGGCGCGCGGGTATAGACTGCAGCTTTCGGCACGATGCCATGAAATCGGTGAGGTCGCCATCTGGCGGGGAGACAAGCGATGTCGCCCAGCCCATCACATGATCACCCGAGAAAAGCACATCCTTATATAAGAGACAGATATGGTTCCCCATGTGACCCGGCGTGTGAATAGCGCGGAAGTCACCAATCGCGTCACCATCGACGACCGTTCGATCAGGGGCAAAGTCGGTATCGGCCCCCTCCCCCCCTCCGATCGCGCCAACTAGAGTCTGCATCACTTCGCTTCGCCCCGCCATCGGCCCACCGAATGCAACAACAGGTGCACCGCAACGATCTGACAGCGGACGGGCTAAAGGCGAATGATCCAAGTGAGAATGGCTCACGATAATCGCATCGACTGGGCGACCATCGATCAAAGCCAAAATCGCGTCGAGATGGCTCTCTATATATGGGCCTGGATCGATGACCGTTACGCGGTCGATGCCTACTATATATGTATTGGTTCCTGTGAAGGTCAGCGGAGAGGGATTGGGCGCGCGGAGACAGATGATATCGGATTGAATCTGGATCATATGCTGCTTTCCTCTACGCTCGTGTCACGATAGCTTTGCCACATGGCAATCGGGTCGATCAAATCTTATCTCCCTCGCGGACTATATGGCCGAGCAGCACTGATCCTGCTGCTCCCGATCATATCGCTCCAAATCCTCGTCTCTGTTGTGTTTATCCAACGTCATTATGATGGGGTGACGCGGCGGATGACGCAATCAGTCAGTGGTGAGATTACCCTGATCCTTGATAGCCCATCCGTGCAGCAAGCCGCGCTCTCTGAAGCGCTCTGGTTTACGCTTTTGTCATCTGAAGCACCGCCCGAAGCTGATGACTATGGATTCTTGGATTTCTCGGGTCGTGCGATGATTGCGACCCTTCGAACCGACTTTGACGACCTACGCGCTGTTGATCTGTCAGATGACACCGAAGTTGTGGTTTGGTTTGACCGTTCGGGCGTGAATGGGATCAGTTTCCCGCGGTGGCGGGTGACGGCGTCGAACCCTCACCAACTGATCGTTATTATGATGGTGATGGGGACGTTCCTTACTTTTGTCGCCTACTCTTTCCTGCGCAACCAACTGCGTCCGATCAAACGGTTGGCTCATGCATCCTCTGAATACGGTAAGGGGAGGATTGTCCCCTATTCCCCTGGTGGCGCGAATGAAGTCCGCGCGGCGGGCACTGCTTTTCTCGACATGCGGGCACGAATAGAACGTCAGACCCAGTCGCGCACAATGATGTTGTCGGGCATCAGCCATGACCTTCGCACGCCGCTGACACGGCTGCGGCTCGGCCTGTCTATGGTCGACGATGCCGAAGCGGAACCCATGGTCCGCGATGTAGAAGATATGGAACGCCTGATCGAAGCCTTCCTCGAATACGGGCGTGCCGATGCAGGCGATGCGGCAGAGCAAGTGGATGTCGTCGATTTGGTCACGCGGGTCGTCGACGACGCCCAACGCGGCGGGCAGAATGTAACCCTCTTGCCGATCGATCCAACGCTCAACGATGTTGCTGTGCCTCTGCGCCCTCTGGCCGTCCGTCGTGCCTTGGACAACCTGATTGGCAATGCCTTGCGATATGGCGGCACCCAAGCCCAAGTGTCGGTCGCCCTCACCGACCGCACACTCCGCATCACGGTCGAGGACGACGGCCCTGGCATTCCCGCCGACAAACGCGAAGAGGCCATGCGCCCCTTCACGCGGCTTGACCCTGCACGGAACCAGAACAAAGGCACAGGCGTTGGCCTTGGCCTTGCCATCGTTGCCGATATCGCGCGACTGCATGGTGGAGTTTTGCGGTTATCGGACAGTCCCGCCTTGGGCGGACTCCGCGCTGACATTGTCATGGCACGTTGATATGAAACCAACCATCCGCACCCTCGACCATTTGGTCCTCACGGTCGCAAACATCGAAGAAACCTGCCGTTTTTACTGCGTGGGTTTGGGCATGACACGGACCGCGTTCACCACCCCCTCTGGCGAAGTCCGCGAGGCCCTGAGCTTTGGCACGCAGAAAATAAACCTCCACAAAGCGGGTGCAGAGTTCGCTCCATATGCGGCTTCCCCTACCCCCGGCTCTGCGGACCTCTGTTTGCTCTCAGACACCCCTCTGGCGGAATGGATTGATCACCTCGCGCTCTGCGCTATCCCTATCACCGAAGGCCCAGTGCCTCGCACGGGCGCAACTGGACCAATCACGTCTATCTATTTGCGTGATCCCGATGGGAACTTGATCGAGATTTCGAACGCACGCTAAACGCGTTGTGACGCGACCACCTCACACCACGACAACGTTGCCTCGTTTATGACCTGTCTCGACATAAGAATGAGCCTCAACCAGATCAGAGAGTGGATAGACCCGATCAATCACGGGGGTCAGGTGACCTTGTTCCATCACCTGCAGGATCTCTAAAAGCATAGCCCGCAAACGCTCAGGCTTTTCCAACCCCGTCGCCGCAAATATCGCGCGTTTTTTGCCCACAAGATTTGATAACAAGATCGCAGGCAGCCGCCCGAGCGTTAAGACAGGACAAAGGTAACGACCTGCCTCAGCCAATGCTGGTTTTGCCGCCGAAAATGACGCGACGCCCAAAGTGTCATAGATCACATCATATTCGGGGGCCTGTTTTAGCGCGTCCTCTTGTGTGTAATCGATCACGCGGTTCGCTCCGAGCCTCTCAACATTACTCGCGTTTCGGCCGCTACAAGTTGCCGTCACCTGAGCCCCCATATGCGCAGCGATCTGCACAGCCGGGCTACCGAGGCTCCCTGCCCCGCCCAAAATCAACACGCGATCCCCGCGTGTGACCTGTCCGAGATCGCGCAAGAAATGCCACGACGTCAGCACACCGTCACACAACACCGCAGCATCCTCATGCGACAGTGCCGCGGGTTTCGGCATCAGAACGCCATCTTGGTCGAGACAGATGTGGCTAGAGTTGGCACCGAATTTCAGCCCAGCTTCGCCGAACACCATGTCGCCGACAGAAAATCGAGTGACCTCGGCCCCGACGGCGATCACCTCGCCCGAAAGGCATGTCCCTGACATCCCATTACGCGGTCGTCGCAGCCCCAGAAAAGGCCGCGCAAAAAGCGGTTCACCTTTGCGCATCATACCATCCGCGCGTGTCACGGCAGAGGCATGAACGCGGAGAAGTACTTCGTTCGGACTAGGTTGCGGCATTGGAAGAGCAACAGGTGTCAGGACGTCAGGGCCGCCATAATGCGGGATATGCCAAGCAGTTCGTGTCACAGTCATAGGGAAACCTCCGTTGTTTCTAGGTGCACCAACGGGGATAGAGGTTTCTTTTCGACCCGAAGAGTGGCTAAGATGAACCAAAGTGGTTCATAAACGATACAGAGCGTCATGGATTGGAAATCCCTTCCGGCCTTTTTGGCTGTTGCACGAAACGGGTCGCTTCGGGCGGCGGCTGAACACACGGGCGGCACCCACGCGACCCTTCGCCGTCAGATCGAGGCACTAGAGGCGCAACTCGGAACAAAGCTTTTCCGACGGAGCGCGGATGGATTGTCACTGACCGCCGCAGGGCAACGCCTCTTGCCCCAAGCGCTTGATGCCGAAGCAGCGCTGCTCAAGGGGTTCAATGCTGTGCAAGGCCTTGATCGTGAAGCCGCTGGACGCATCCGCCTATCGGTCGACCCTATGACGGCGCATTTCCTATTGGCCCCAGTCTTAGCCGATTTCGCCACTCTCTACCCAGAGATCGAAATCGAGTTGCGCCTGTCATATGAACTCGACTCAATCGCCCGAAACGAAACAGACGTCTCCATCCGCCACGCCGCCACAATCGAAGACGACGCCGTCGGGCGCAAACTCTTTCCTTTGTCCTTAGGTGTCGTGGCGTCCCGCGATTACATCGACCGCACTCTGCCGCTGGCGGGCCGAAAAGGCCAAGGGCTCAGCTGGATTGGATATGGCGATGTGCCCGAACTATCCGCCATGGTCGCGGCATCAGACTTTCCCGAAGCACGCATTCGCCACGCCGTCCCAGACCCCGAAATGCACCTCCACCTCGTCCGCGCGGGCGCAGGTATGACCTTTCTCACGACTTGGGTCACCTCGGTCTTCCCCGAACTTCAACGCGTACCCGGAACTGCACTTGACCAACGCCGATCAACTTGGGTCCTCCTCCACGGAGACCTCCGCCGTGTCCGTCGCGTTCGCCTGTTTGTCGATTACCTATGCGACGCCCTTATGGATCGTCGAGCCGCATTCGCAGGGTAGTTGATGGGGGAAAATTGGTAGGCCCGGCAGGATTTGAACCCGCAACCAAAGCGTTATGAGCGCTCTGCTCTAACCATTGAGCTACAGGCCCCCGTTCGCTTGCTACAATCCTGTGCTAGACGCGTCAATGCGGAACGCACACGAATTCACGGGCTATAAGCGGTTATGAATGTGGGGGAAATGGTGGGTCGTGAGAGACTCGAACTCCCGACATCTTCGGTGTAAACGAAGCGCTCTACCAACTGAGCTAACGACCCGTGGCGGCGTAAGTAGCCGCAGATTCTCAAAGGGGCAAGACCCCAATGTCATCTATTTTTCAAAAATCTCATGTTGGCCGTTTTTTATCCGAAAAATAACGCCCTGCCCCCCGTCGACTTGACCAATATCGTCAAGGCTCAGCCCCAACGCCCGCGTCCGCAAGAAGCGCGAGGTAAAACCGTGGGTGATAATCACCGTGGGACGACGGATGTGGTCCAACACCTGACCGACACGGTCCCATAGTGCTGGAAAGGATTCCGCATTTGGGGCTCGACGGTAAAAGTCGATGAAATGTTCATCTGGTGACGGCGCAGGCCATTTCGCGTCGATCTCTGATCGCGACAGCCCAACCCAGTCTCCCATGTGGATTTCGCGCAAACCATCGACGGCGACCACAGGACAACCCGTTGCCTTTGAAATCGGTTCAGCCGTGGCCAAGGCGCGACCCTGCGGACTGCTCCATAAATCATAAGTGTCTGGATGAATAACGCCCGCAAGCGTGGCAGCAACCTGATCCGCCTGCGCACGGCCCAACTCTGTCAGCGCCGAATCCAGCCCGCCCTGCATACGCGCAGCGCGGTTCCATTCGGTTTCACCATGTCGGATGATGTAGAGCTCAGGCAGGGTCATGGCGTGACTTATCCACCAAAAAACAAAAGGCGCAACCCGTGGGATGCGCCTTGTATTCTGGTGGGTCGTGAGAGACTCGAACTCCCGACATCTTCGGTGTAAACGAAGCGCTCTACCAACTGAGCTAACGACCCGTGGCGGCGTGATTACCCTTACTCGTCTTCATCCGCAAGAGGGGTTTCCGAAGAATTTCCATCAACCTTCACAACGGGCTTAGACAGTTTCACTTTCGCGATAACAACGGTGCCGTTTGCGGTGTCTTTGGTGCGGTTCACCATGATCTTACCGAAAGGCGGTAGCGACAGTTCTTTGTCCTCGGTCAGCTCCTCGCCCAGTTGGGCAAGGATCGCTTCCAGCGCGGGTTTGACGTCTTTTTTCTTGAGGCCGGAGCGCTCAACGACGCGGTCGATGAATTCAGGTTTCTTCACCACAACAGAGGATGTTTCGCTCTCGGTCGCCTGCGTTGCCTCAGGTACCTCTTGAACGGCTGCGGGTTTGCGTTTGGTGGTTTTAGCGGTGGTCGCCATAATAAATTGCCTCAAATAGATTGATTGTTTCCACCCTAGCAACTCCGCTGATGGTTGTGCAGGGGGTATTCACTTAAAATGATATGATTTTCCAATAAAAAAGGGCGCCTCGCGGCGCCCCTTTCCATTAATGTGCGATGGCCCCTGCCCCATCTTCGCCTTTGGCGAGGGCGCGGGCGGCGGCGGCTTCTTCTTCCGCCTCCTCATCCCATTCGACGGGCACAGGCTCTGCGATCAAAGCATGTTTTAGAACTTCAGACACGTGGGTGACTGGAATGATCTCCAGCCCAGATTTCACGTTGTCTGGGATCTCTGGCAGGTCTTTGACGTTCTCTTCAGGGATCAGCACGGTTTTGATACCGCCGCGTAGCGCCGCCAAGAGTTTCTCTTTCAACCCACCAATCGCAGTCGCATTGCCACGCAGTGTCACCTCACCCGTCATCGCGATGTCCTTGCGGACAGGGATCTGGGTCAGAACCGACACAATCGCAGTGACCATCGCCAGACCAGCCGACGGACCATCCTTGGGCGTTGCGCCATCGGGCACGTGGACGTGGATGTCCAGCTTATCGAAACGCGGCGGTTTCACACCGAGCTGTGGTGAGATCGACCGAACATAAGACGATGCCGCCTCGATCGATTCCTTCATCACATCGCCGAGCTTACCCGTGGTTTTCATCCGACCTTTGCCCGGCAAACGCAGGGCTTCGATCTGCAACAACTCACCACCGACCGAAGTATAGGCCAGACCAGTTACCACACCAACCTGATCCTCTTTCTCAGCGAGGCCAAAGCGGTGACGCGGCACGCCGAGGAAGTCATCGAGGTTCTCAGCCGTCACTTGAACGCGATCAGTTTCCTTCTTCACGATCTTGGTCACGGCTTTGCGGGCAACCTTTGCGATTTCGCGCTCAAGGTTACGCACACCAGCCTCGCGGGTGTAGGTCTGGATGATCGCGGTCAGCGCGTCGTCTGTGATCTCGAACTCTTTGGCATGGAGGCCGTGGTTCTTGATTTGCTTGGCCAAAAGATGCTGCTTCGCGATCTCGCGTTTTTCATCTTCGGTGTAGCCAGAGAGCGGGATGATCTCCATCCGGTCGAGAAGCGGACCAGGCATGTTATAGCTGTTCGACGTCGTCAGGAACATCACGTTCGACAGGTCGTATTCCACCTCAAGGTAGTGGTCCACAAAGGTCGAGTTCTGTTCTGGATCGAGCACCTCAAGCATGGCCGATGCAGGGTCGCCACGGAAATCCTGCCCCATCTTATCAATCTCATCGAGAAGGATCAGCGGGTTCGTGGTCTTGGCCTTTTTCAGCGCCTGAATGATCTTACCGGGCATAGAGCCGATATAGGTCCGACGGTGGCCGCGGATTTCAGATTCGTCACGCACACCGCCAAGGCTGATGCGGATGAACTCGCGCCCTTTGGCCTTTGCAATCGATTTACCCAACGAGGTTTTACCCACGCCCGGAGGACCGACGAGGCACATGATCGGCCCCTTCAGTTTCGCACTGCGCGATTGCACGGCGAGGTATTCGACGATCCGCTCTTTGACCTTTTCCAGACCATAGTGTTCAGCGTCGAGGATTTCCTCGGCGCGACCCAAATCCTTTTTCACGCGGGATTTTGTGCCCCACGGAATATTCAGCATCCAGTCAAGGTAGTTGCGCACCACCGTTGCCTCTGCGGACATCGGCGACATGTTCTTGAGCTTCTTAACCTCAGCGTCAGCCTTTTCTTTGGCCTCTTTCGACAGCTTCGTCGCAGCGATCTTTTCTTCGAGTTCGGCGATTTCGTTCGCGCCGTCCTCGCCATCGCCCAACTCGCGCTGGATCGCCTTCATCTGTTCGTTCAGATAATATTCGCGCTGTGTCCGCTCCATCTGGGACTTCACGCGGGTTTTGATCTTTTTCTCGACCTGCAGCACAGACATTTCGCCCTGCATCAGGCCATAGACCTTTTCCAGACGTTCGCTGATCGGCAATGTTTCTAGCAGTGATTGTTTCTGCTGAACATCAACGCCCAAGTGCCCCGCCACGAGGTCCGCCAATTTCGCGGGCTCAGTCGTGTCGCTGACTGCGGCCAGCGCCTCTTCGGGGATGTTCTTTTTGATCTTCGCGTAGCGTTCAAATTCTTCGCCAACCGACCGCACGAGGGCCGCCAATTCGTCCTCGGCACCCGGAATTTCGATCAGTTCGTCGGCCATCGCTTCAAAGAAGCTGTCGTTCTCAACAAACTCTGTGATCCGAACGCGTTTCTTACCCTCGACGAGCACCTTCACGGTGCCATCGGGCAGTTTCAGCAATTGCAGCACATTCGCCAGAACACCCGTCTGGTAAATGTCCTTTGTGGTTGGATCATCCTGCGAAGGGTCAATTTGGCTCGACAGCAAAATCTGCTTGTCGTCCTGCATCACTTCTTCGAGTGCCCGCACCGATTTCTCACGCCCGACGAACAGCGGCACGATCATGTGAGGGAACACAACGATATCGCGCAGCGGCAGGACGGGATAGGAGGTGCTGAAGGTTTCTTCCATGCTCTTGTCCTTTTTTTGGCAAAACGATCAGGCCCCGCATTTCGGCAACCGCAATCGTTTCCACTAGAGGATACAGATGGGCCGAAGCGACCCCAGTTTCAAGCATCCCCGTTTATTCCAATGTGCCTTTTGCCGCGAGCAGGGGCAAGGGCCAGTTCCGTAAAATACCGCCCTTTCGCCCTTTGCAGGACACATTCATCGGCAACCAATAGGGGATTATTCCTGATTTCATTACCCCCAAACGGGATAGGCTAATCATATGAAAGAATTCCTGGGCCATCATTATCGTCGTGTAGCGTTCACGGCTGTCTTCACGCTTTTTGGCGCAATTTTGATATCCGGCCCAACTATGGCTGCGCTCTTAGCAGGCCTCGCTGCCGCCATTGCCGCCCTTTACATGGTGTACGCCATGCCGAAATACCGCAAAGCCTGTGAAAGCGGCGCAGTGGGTTTGTTTGTCGCCGCATTAATCCCGATCCCTGCGGACGCCCTTCCCCCTGCAATCGTCGGCCTCGCGTTTCTCTCTCACAGCATTTTGTATGGCCATTGGTCAGACGCCCTCGGCCTCAACCTCTCGGTTTTCGCGCATCACAAAGGCGAACTCGGCGGCCAAGCCGAAGACGTTTGGATCAGCCTTGTCCCCGCCGAAGGCCACCCGTCCGATTTCTGGAACCCAGACCTAATCGACTACAACCGCGATCCCGAAGACCCTGACACGGTATACCTCCGTTTCCGCGACGAAACAGGGCTCGCCGAAGAAATGACGCTCACCTTTGTTGCGAAGACCACAGGGAACTACTGCCGCTATTTCCTTGAACGCGAAGAGCCCCTCGGCCGCGACGACATGACCGTGACAATCACTATAGCAGAAATCGACGACGCCCTCTGTCTCGTCGAGACACAGATCGAACAAGACGCCCTCCCCCCACGGATCGCCCTCGCCCGTTGGTTCGACAATCAAATCGGGATGGGCATCGACGGCGTATCCGCCGCGCTCAAGGGAAAACGTGCGATGAAACTGCAGCCAAAACCGAAACTGACCGCCACAAGATACGCATAGTAAATATGGATTTAAGGCCGAGCGTGGCAAAGCCCTACACAACCGACCTAAAATTTTTCCCAAAAATCAATTATTTAAACTACACGAATTAACCCAGACGACTATACGTTAGTGCACTAAACTATCTAACCTTGATCGTATACCATGCGCGCCGTATCAAAAGATAGGTAAAGAGGCTTCCGAATTTTCCATGACCTCTGTTACCCTTGACGATATGCTCGCTGTAGCGACGCCCCAAGATGTGTTGGAGAAAGTAGAGTTAACCAATTCGCCCGTCCTCGACCAATTGGCGCGGAGCTGTGCTAAAGTCACAAAACGCCCGCATGTTAACATCTTTCTCTACTCCGCAGACGAAGTGTACACGATCGGCAGCTACAACCCTGTCTGCATGCGGATGAAACGTACGCTTTACGGGCCGATCCTTCAAAAACCGATCATAGAACTTTCTGATTTCGTTCTGCAAAGCACTCATTCGGATCCAAAAACGATTTCCGAGATGAAATCGTTCACTATGGCGACCATCAACGTCGCTGGTGAGACGGTTGGCGGTATCAGCGTCCACGATTATCAGGACTGCGCCACCCTCACAGAGTCGCAGAAGGACTTCCTTGTTCAAGCCGCCCAGCTTGCTGCCAACGTGGTCGAAACCAAAGCCAGATTAAAGACTACGCTGATGAATGCCTTTAGTCTCTCAAACTTCTAAGACTGGGCCGATATGGACATCCTCGAACTCCTCAGCAAGGCCGATAGCGAAGACGAGCTGATTAAAGTCGGGATCAGTCCGGGCGAACACTTTAACAACATTGCTGCTATGTTTGCCTATGCGACGGGCGCAAATATGTCGGCGATCTGGCTTGTCCTCAAAGGAGAGCAGATTCTTATTGGATCACATAACACACCGTCACCTCTCCCAGAGCCGCATTTCCTGCACCGCGATCTCGGCGGGAAGGTCTTTTATGAAGCGATCTCTGAAGAAAGGGCTGCAGTGATTAATTACCCGCTGATCAACGGCGAATTGGCCAGCATGCGCAGCGGATATTACCTCGACATCACCTACAAAAAACAAAAGGTGGGCTATGTCGCGATGGCCTTCGAAACCCGCGTCGGAGAGCCGTCGCCCGAAATGGTCGACACCCTATTCTCTCTGCGCGACCTGACGATCTCTGTCCTGCGAGGACGCGCAAATGCCCGCAAGATCCTCGGTGAAATGCAAGCTGTGGTGCGATAAGCCCTAAACGGGTTCAATATCGCCCTCAGCACGCTGCGCATGGAACGCGGCTTCCCAGGCGGCAAAGCGACCCTCGGCAATCGCGTCGCGCATACCCTCCATGATCTCTTGGTAGTAATGTAAATTGTGCCACGTCAGCAGCATCCCCGAAATCATCTCGCCCGCGCGGAACACATGGTGCAGATAAGCGCGGCTGTAGTTTCGGCACGCAGGGCACGTGCAATGTTCATCGAGCGGGCGCGGATCGTCCTGATGGCGGGCGTTTTTGATATTCACTTGACCACGACGGGTCCAAGCCTGCCCCGTGCGCCCCGACCGAGACGGCAGAACGCAGTCCATCATATCGATCCCGCGTTTAACCGCGCCCACGATGTCGTCAGGTTTACCAACGCCCATGAGGTAACGCGGCTTGTCGGTCGGCAGGTAATCAGGCGCATAGTCCAGAACGCCGAACATGGCCTCCTGCCCCTCACCCACGGCAAGTCCGCCCACGGCATAACCATCAAAGCCGATATCGACCAAGGCCTTGGCAGATTCCTCGCGCAGATGCGGCGTCACCCCGCCCTGCATAATCCCAAACAGAGCATGCCCTGGACGGTCGCCAAAGGCATCGCGGCTCCGCTGGGCCCACCGCATCGAAAGGCGCATCGATTCAGCGACACGCTGATCATCGGCAGGCAGCGCAGGACATTCGTCAAAACACATCACAATGTCAGAGCCGAGGAGTTTTTGGATTTCCATCGACCGCTCTGGCGTCAGGAAATGTTTCGACCCGTCAACGTGGCTGCGGAAGGTTACGCCCTCTTCGGTCAGCTTCCGAAGATCCGCGAGAGACATCACCTGAAACCCGCCGCTATCGGTCAGGATCGGTTTGTCCCAGTTCATAAACTTGTGCAGCCCGCCCAAACGATCAATCCGCTCGGCCGTCGGTCGCAGCATCAAATGGTAGGTATTGCCCAGAAGGATATCCGCACCCGTCGCCGCGACGCTTTCGGGCATCATCGCCTTTACCGTGGCCGCCGTACCAACGGGCATAAATGCAGGTGTGCGAATATCACCGCGCGGCGTATGGATCACACCTGTGCGGGCCTTGCCATCAGTTGCGTTCAGGTCGAATGAAAAACGGGTCATATCTCTCTCCGGTCGGACCGTGTGCTGATACGCCGTTCCGAGCCAGATGAAAAGATGATCAGGCGCTGTAGGCCGCGGTTAGATCGTTCAGCATTGCCTTGATATTCGAATGTTCCACCAAACTGGACATTACGATCTCGGCCCAGAGTGACGCAATCTCTGCGGCCTCGTCGGCGACCTCTTCGGCTGGCCGCTCAAACCCGATGGTGATTTGACCAACCACCACGGCCATATCGACCAATGGGATTGCCATGACAGACCGACAGTTTCCCGCAACGCCATTGATCATTGGATGATCTGGGTGAGCATTTGGGTCCAAGTCCAAAAGGAATATCTTCTCTGCATTGGTCAGGCGGGTTTGATCGAGCATCACAACATCGCTCGGAACCTTATGCCCACCTATCATCATGTCCTCGTTATCGGGCAGATACAGCCAAATCGCGCCGTGATCGCCATCGACCGAAAGGGTCGCAATCCTAGCGGCACGATCATAGCTCTCGGTCCGTTGGATCCCCAATTCGGCCAATTTCGCCCGAGTGCTCTCTGCTGTAATGATACGGGTTCTCGGCATGTCACGCTCCGTATGAGACAGGTTCGGAATGCAATTGATAGGCGATGAATTTCAACCGTGCCCGACGGATGACCAGTTCTTGTGCCGTCTGCGCAAGGTCTTTCAAAACGGTCCGCTGATTTTCCGTCAACGGGTCAAGGACACGCGGCGAATGCACCGCTATGCCCCCAATCGATTGGCCCTGATACGTCATCTCACACAACGCCAACGCACGAACATCAGGCGCCAATGCACTGAAGTTGTTCCCCAATTTTAACTGACAAATCGCATCTTCGTATTCCGCGAAACCATCTTTGAAATCGTAGTCGGGAACGGTGCGACGAACTTGACTGCGTTTGAGGTTGTAGCCACCGATAACGACGACTTCGTTTTCCCAACATAAATACACGCTCGCCGCCGCACGATGCGAAGACATCCCAGCAAAACGAGCGATATCGTCAAAATCACCAAAGCGTTGCATCTGGAGCTGACGAAGAGCCCCAGCAATTCCATGTCGCGACACAAACCCGTCGAAAGACCATGCAAACATATCTCTACCCTCACCAGTGGTTAATATTTACCAATAAGTTGTGGCGGAAATGGGGAGAATCTCAAAAAGTTGTAGCGATCTATTTCACAATGCTACTCTGGCGCGAAATTTATTGCTACCACAGAAACAATAACGGCGCATTGCTGGTCTTTACCCTGACGGGATTAAAACCTATATGAATGGTCAGGAATTTACAGGGCCGTGACATGACTGACTCTCAAGCCAAACTCGAAGGCACACCGCTGATCGAACCATCGACAACTGATCACCCGCTTTATGACGGCGTGGTAGAGGCGTGCCGCACCGTGTTTGACCCCGAAATTCCAGTGAATATCTTTGATCTTGGTCTGGTCTATACGATCAAGATTAATGACGAAAATGATGTTAAGATCATCATGACCCTCACCGCCCCCGGCTGCCCTGTGGCAGGCGAGATGCCCGGTTGGCTCTACGACGCGATCAGCCCCGTGGCTGGCGTTAAATCCGTCGACGTGGAACTGACATGGGAACCCCAGTGGGGCATGGACATGATGAGCGACGAGGCCCGTCTCGAACTGGGCTTTATGTAAGCTGACCGCCCCGCTGCAAGGGGCAAGGAGAGACCGATGTTCGGCATTCCTGGCAAACAGGCCGTAACCATTACCGACCGCGCTGCGGCGCAAATCGCGAAACTGATGGTCAAGGATGGGCATCAAGGGCTGCGCATTGGCGTTAAAAAGGGCGGCTGCGCGGGCATGGAATACACCATGGACTACGTGGACGAGGTGAACCCGCTCGACGAGGTCGTCGAACAGGGCGGCGCCCGTGTCATGATCGCACCGATGGCGCAGATGTTCCTCTTTGGGACAGAGATCGACTACGAGGTCTCGCTCCTCGAATCTGGGTTCAAATTCAAAAACCCGAACGTTGTGGATGCCTGCGGCTGCGGCGAGTCGATCAAATTCGACGAAAACCTCACGCAATCGGAATGAGCATTTCTGACGAGGATATCGCATTCGCTCACGAACTCTACGCGGGCGTCGGAAAAATCACGCATCGGAAAATGATGGGTGGGCTGTCGATCTATGCGGACGGCCAGATTTTCGCGATCATCAATGCCGAAGGTCGCTATTACCTCAAGGCCTCTGGCGACTTTGCCGAAACTCTTGCCGCGGAAGGTTCAGAAAAGTTCCGCACCGAAGATGGCCGCGAAATGAATTACTGGACCCTGCCCGATGACGCGCTGGACGATCCAGATCTTGCCTCTGACTGGGGTCGCCGCGCCCTACGCGCGCTTTAGGTGCAGGTAGGTTTCATCGAACCGTTTCTGCAAATGATCAACGGCACGGATCACTTTGCCTGACCCAATCGGCGCAACATTGGTGTCGTGGTTCGGGTTAAAGAACAACGGCACCGAAATCCGTTCATGATCCTGACCAACCACACGGTGCGGGGTCGCAACAACACGACCATCGGTCCACATTTCTAGCATCTCACCAAAGTTGATGATGAAATCACCGGGCTCAGCGCTGACCGCGATCCAACCACCACCGCGCTGACGCACCTCCAACCCATCCGACCCGTCCGTGGCAAGGAGCGTCAGGCAGCCATAATCCGTATGTGTGCCGATGCCAAAATCCTTTTCGGTCGCCCACTCGGGCCGCTCTGGATAGAAATTCCCGCGCAACAGAGCCATTGGGGTGGAGAATTTATCGGTGAAATAATCCCGATCTTCGCCAATCGCACCAGCAACCGATTTCAGTAAATCAAGGGCAAAACTCGTCGCATCGCGGTAATAGCCGCGCAGAAGATCGGCAAAATCAGCGGGCGTTTCGGGCCACTGGTTCGGCGCATAGGCCGACACCTCGGACAGAGGATCACCCGCAGGCAATTCCAAACCACAGTCGAACACCTGTTTGTAGTCAGGGTTCGCATCAGGATCGACCTGTTCAGACCCAGCCGCCCCCCATCCACGGTTCGACCCCGTTTTTGCCATATCCACCGCTTCTTTGGCCGCGGCAGGCAGATGGAAAAACTGGCGGTAGCCTTCGATGACCTCACGCACGCGATCACCTGAAATCGGTGTGTTGTAGATGGTCAGGAACCCGACATCCGACGCACCTACTCGCACATCCGCGATGGCCTTTGCATGGCCCTCGTGTGTGGGATCGATCAAGGCTGCGGCGTCAATACGCGGGATCATAGCACTCTCCGGTTTACGTTGGGGCGCGTTTTTTAAGATATGGCCAGCGAACGCAAGGGCTTTTCCATTCTCGCGGCAGTTGCTAACCCTAGTTCAACCATATTTGAGGAGACCCCCATGCGCCGCAAACTCGCCGCCGGAAACTGGAAAATGAACGGAACCGGAGGCAGCCTGGCTGAGGTCACCGCCCTCGTTGCGGCCTACCCTGCGCCCAAAGTGGACCTCCTCCTCTGCCCGCCGGCTACGCTTGTTGCGCGTATGGCGGACACGGCGAAGGGCAGCGCGATTACGGTTGGTGGTCAGGATTGCCACGCAAAATCGAACGGCGCCCATACAGGCGATATTTCTGCCGAGATGCTGATTGATGCAGGCGCATCTCACGTGATCCTCGGCCACTCTGAGCGCCGCACCGATCACGGTGAAACAGACGCCATCGTTCTGGCAAAATCAGAAGCCGCGATTGCCGCTGGCCTGATCGTTGTGATCTGTATCGGTGAAACGCTCGACGAACGCGAAGGCGGTAAGACGCTTGATGTGGTCGGCACGCAACTCTCTGGATCGACCCCCGATGCCGCGACAGGTGCGAATACCGTGATCGCTTACGAACCCGTTTGGGCGATTGGCACGGGCAAGGTTCCGACCCTCGACCAAATCGCCGAAGTGCACGGCTTTATCCGTGCGGAACTGGTGAAACGGTTTGGCGATGCGGGCAATGCGTTCCGCGTGCTTTACGGTGGTTCTGTAAAACCTTCGAATGCAGCAGAGATTTTCGCGGTTCAGGATGTGGACGGTGCCTTAGTCGGTGGCGCGAGCCTCAAGGCCGCAGACTTTGGCGGGATCATCGACGCGCTCGAAGCTGCCGTTTAATTCCCCTACCCCATCCAATGAAAAACGGCGCCCCGAGAGGCGCCGTTTGTGGTTTTAGCGGACCACAATCTCTGGTCCCATCAGACTGGTCGGCAAGACCGTCGAAATCCAAGGGACGTAGGTGATCAGGATCAAGAAGACAAAGAGCACAGCGAGGAACGGCAGTGCTGCCTTGACCACTTTCATCATCGGCATCCCTGCCACGCCCGAGGTCACAAAGAGGTTCAGACCAACGGGAGGGGTGATCATACCGATCTCCATGTTCACGACCATGATGATACCGAGGTGGATCGGGTCGATGCCCAGCTCCATCGCAATCGGGAACACCAGCGGCGCAACGATCACGATCAGACCCGACGGCTCCATGAACTGACCACCGATCAGCAAGATCACGTTCACCATGATCAGGAACATGATCGGGCCAAAGCCAGCGTCGAGCATCATCCCCGCGATATGCTGCGGGATTTGTTCGTCGGTCAGAACGTGTTTCAGGATCAGTGCGTTCGCGATGATGAACATCAATGTGATGGTCAGCTTACCGGAGTCGAGCAAGGTGCGGCGGGTGTCCTTGTGAAAGAACGCCGTGACCAAAGCTTGCGGTTTCTTCCAAAGCGGGATCGCACCGTTTTCGTCCGCCAGAGGGCCCATGTCGCGGTAGATAAAGGTCGCAACGATGAACGAATAGATCGCAGCAACGGCAGCAGCCTCGGTCGGGGTGAACGCGCCACCTTTCCAGTAGAACAGGCTCGCCCCTTCTTCAAAGCGGATCCACGGGTGGCCATAGATACCGCCCATAATGATCACGATCAGCAACAGACCCCAGAGCGCATCTTTGAACGACGCGCCGATCTCGCCCCAGCCCTGCCATTCGCCCTTGGGCATGTTTTTCACACGCGCCATGACGTAGATGGTGACCATGAGCATGACGCCAGCCAAAATGCCCGGGATCACACCAGCGAGGAACATACGACCAACCGATACGTCGGTCGCAGAGGCGTAAACCACCATAACGATCGACGGCGGGATCAGGATGCCCAAGGTGCCTGCGTTACAGATCACGCCTGCCGCGAATTCCTTGGTGTAGCCAACCTGACGCATCGCTGCGATCACGATGGAACCAATCGCAACCACGGTCGCAGGCGAAGAGCCCGACAGAGCCGCGAACATCATACAGGCGAAGACGCCCGCAATCGCCAGACCGCCCTGCATGTGACCCACGCAAGCAACCGAGAAACGGATGATGCGCTTTGCCACGCCACCCGTCGACATGAACGACGATGCGAGGATGAAGAACGGGATCGCCAAGAGCGTATAGTGCCCCGCCATCGCCTGATACATCGACTGCGCCACAGAGGCGAGCGAGGTCTCAGAGAAGAACAGCAGGAACAGGATCGACGAGAAGCCCAGCGACACCGCAATCGGTGCGCCCAAGAGCAACAGCCCGACGATCATCAAAAAGAGGAGTGCGACGGTCATCGGATCAGTTCTCCTTGTTGAGGGCCGCGACTTCTTCGACGGCATCCTCGGCTTCGTGGCTGACGATCAGCGAACCGTCACCGGCCTTGATCAGACGCAGGGTGGCTTCGATCACACGAACAACCATCAGGAATGCGCCGAACGGCAGAATGAAATACGGAACAAGGCGGGGCATCTTTTCGTAGGGTTCGCCTACGTTAAAGGTGTTTTCCAGCCAGCCTTGCAGGAACGGGATCGGGATCTGCTCGGTTTCATACCAGCCCTGATCGCGGGTGTTTTCGAACCCTGTAGGGAACCAACGCCCACTCGTCGCGTCAAAGCCCGCAAACGGCGCCCAGTAATCCCAAGCCCCTTTGAGCAAGAGCAGCATATACGCCAAGGTGATCAGAGCCGCCGCCAACGACATAACGAACCGAACACGCGGGTTCACGATCGCCAAAATAGCGTCCACGCCCAAATGCATCGTCACCTTGAAACCATAGCTGATGCCAAACAACACAAGCCACGCAAACAGGATCAAAACCAGCTCAAGCCCCCAGATCAACTGAGAGTTAAATGCATATCGCAGCACCACGTTCGCAAAAGTCACCAATGTCATCAGCCCCAAGAGGAGCGCGATAAAGGTCTCTTCGAATTCGTGGATTGCCCGCGATACGGGCCCCTTGGGCACATATTTTGTCGCCATGACAGTCCCCTACACCATTGGATGTAAAAAAGGCGGGCACCAGTGCAGCGCCCGCCGATAGAGTTGGGCCAGCCAAAGCCAGCCCAGATAGATTAGCCGCCGAACTGTGCGTTGAATGCCTGTGCAGCGTCGATGTTTTCTTGGCCTACGTCCTCAAGGAACTTCGCCCAAACCGGCTGCATCGCATCAACCCAAGCCTGACGCTGTTCAGGTGTCAGAACGCGGATTTCGCCGCCAGCATCGAGGATCGCCTGACGTGCTTCTGCGTCGACTTGGCCAACAGCAGCGTTACGCTCGGTGGTCACTTCGTTAAAGATGGTCATGAACTGATCACGGGTTGCCGGATCAAGGCTGTCGAGCCAGTCAACCGAAGCCACAACGAGGTAGTCGAGAACACCGTGGTTGGTTTCAGTGGTGCCGTCCTGAACCTCAAAGAACTTCTGACCGTAAACGTTCGACCAGGTGTTCTCTTGACCGTCAACAACGCCGGTTTGCAGAGCGCCGTAAACTTCGGAGAATGCCATCGGCTGCGGAGACGCGTTCAGCGCTTCCATCTGAGCAACCAGAACGTCCGAGGTCTGAACGCGGAATTTCAGGCCAGCTGCGTCCTCTGGGGCGATCAGCGGAACGTTCGCCGAGAACTGCTTCAGACCGTTGTGCCAGAAGCCCAGACCCTGCAGGCCGCGGCGCTGCATGGAGTCGAGCATTGCCTGACCAGTGTCAGACGACTGGAACGCGTCAACAGCTTCGATGTTCACGAACATGAACGGAAGGTCGAAGATGCGGAATTGCTTGGTGAAGGTTTCGAACTTCGACAGCGACGGTGCTGCGAGCTGAACGTCACCCTGAAGCATTGCTTCGAGAACTTGGTCATCGTTGTAGAGGGTCGAGTTCGGGTAAACTTCGACGCACATGGTGCCGTCCATCTCAGCGTTTACACGCGACTGGAGCAGGCTCGCAGCGATCCCCTTGGGGTGCTTGTCGGTGTTGGTCACGTGCGCGAATTTGACGACGATCTCGCCTTCATCACAGCCCATCGGGTCAGCGTAAGCAGCGTTTGCAGCAACAGCCAAAGCAGCGGCAGATACCGCGTATTTCATGAATTTCATTTGTTCCTCCCAAAGGATATTCGAACGCCCAATAAGGGCGGGTGGCATTAAAAAGCGTCAGCTAGGCACAGCACGCAAGGCTATATTGCGCATGACGCATGCGTCCAAATTAACCTATTGTTTACAGTAAGTTGACAGCAGTCAACTTTCGCACACACCCATTCTGCAGATGCAAAGTGGCGGAAATCCACACACACCGTTAGCGCCAGATGTGCGGAAATCCGCACACCCCGAAGGCTGAGTGAATCACCAAAAAGATATCAGTTTGTGATCAATCGCGGTAAAGCTCTGCTTTAATCGCGTGCTTTGCCAGTTTGTCGTAGAACGTTTTGCGCGGCAGCTTCAGATGCTTCGCCGCAACGGTCGCGTTGCCATTATGACGGGTCAGCGCGGCGATGATTAACGACCGTTCGACCTGCGCCATTTGCTCTGCCAGCCCCAGTTCTTCGGTATGTGTCCCTTCACCGTCCGACAACCCCATCGCAAAACGCATCGCCGCATTCATCAGCGACCGCGCATTGCCCGGCCAATCCTGCGCCATGAGTTTCGAAATCACATCAGGCGTGATCTCTGGCACGGGAAGGTCAGATTGTTCGCAGGCGATATCGACATAGTGACGGAAGAGCACTGGAATATCTTCGGGGCGTTCCCGCAGCGGCGGAATACGAATGGTTGCCGCCTGCAACCTGTAGAACAAGTCAGGCGAAAACCGTCCCTCCTCTGCCTCTTTGGCGAGGTCGGCATAGGTTCCCGCAATGATGCGAGGCCGATCATGCCCCTCCATCGCATCAAGCAGCGCAAACTGCGCAGCGGGCGACAACCGCAACACCTCGTCCAAAAAGATCGACCCATCCGCCGCATCCCGCAGCGCGACGGCCAGCGTCTCGCCCGTCATGGAGGCGGCAGAGAATTTCAGGAACGGCGCATTCGATCCAACGGACAAGAGGTGCACCACCTCTGCCATCTTGGCCGTCCCAACCCCCGGTTCACCTGTGATCAGTACATCCGCAGTGGTCCGCGCCACTGCCCGCGCGGCCTCTCGCATTTTGTGAGAATGCTCTGACTGCCCACGCAACAGCCGCGCCGCCGCATCGCCCGTCTCAACCTCGCGGCGGAGACGACGGTTCTCTAGGATCAGGTTTCGGGTTTTAAGAGCACGTTCAACAGTGGCGAGCAAATCCTTGGGGGAGCACGGTTTTTCCAGAAAACTAAACGCCCCACCAGAAATGCCACGCACCGCCATCGGCACGTCAGCCTCTCCCGTCAAAAGGATCACGGGCAGTTCACGGTCGACCGATTGCGCGAACTCCAAAAGCTGAAATCCGTCCTTACCGGGCATCCGAACATCGGTGACGACGACACCATTAAACGACTTCGCGATGTGGTCTTTGGCCTCGATGAACGACCCTGCAAGGATCGGTTTCAGATCCGCTAGTTCGAGCGTCTGCCCCAGCGCCTCGCGCACTTCTTTGTCGTCATCCACCAAGAGAACATGTCTCGCGCTCATGCTGCGTCCCGTCCTTTTGTAGCGTCTAATTCAACGGTGAAAATGGCACCGCCATCGGGATGATTGCGACCACGGATCGCGCCGCCGAAACTCTGCACCAGACCATAGGAAATCGAAAGGCCAAGGCCCATCCCTTCGGCCGCGCCCACCTGTTTGGTGGAATAAAACGGATCAAAGATTTTCTCAGGTTCCGCAATCCCTGGCCCTGTGTCACGCACCGACACTGTCACACGTTCGCCCGCGATCACGTCGATATGCACTGCCTTATCGTCTTGACCTTCCATCGCGTCGATGGCGTTCGAAATGAGGTTCAGAACCACCTGTTGCAATCGCACTTCCCCTGCCCTGACCCAAATCGGAGCCTCGGTTTTGTCCCAGTGCAGAACAGCGCCTTCCTGACGCGCTTTGGTCGCTGCCATCTCCATCGCGGCCTCAATCGCGGCGCCAACCTCAACATCGGTGAGCGGTTCGCTCTCTTGACGAGAGAAGGCCCGCAGATTGCGAATGATGCGGCCCATACGACGGACAAGTTCGGAAATGCGGTTCAGGTTTTCGGCGGCCCGTTCGGGGTTTCCGCGTTCAAGGAACGCCTCAGCATTTTCGGCAAAGGATCGGATCGCCATGAGCGGTTGGTTCAGTTCATGACTGATGCCAGCCGACATTTGCCCCAAGGCAGACAGCTTGCCCGCCTGCACCAGATCATCCTGCGCCTTTTTCAACCGCGCCTCGGCAGCCGTCCGTTCAGCCACCTCACGACGGAGGTTCACGGCGACGGCCTCAAGTTCAGACGTCCGCCGTTTCACCCGCGCCTCAAGCAATTGGTTCGCCCGCGCCAAAGTCCGCCGCCGTTCAGTCGCCAGAAACAGCATCGCACCAAACGCCAGTGATAGCGCCGCCGCCACCGCAGCCTGAAGCCCTGCGATTTGTCGTGCAGGGGCCACGTCCAGCAGTGCCTCCCCCGTCAAACCAACGGTAGGCATGCTGAGCGTCAGATGCAGCGCTTCATTCGGAAGGTAACGCCCACCGTCGATTGACCAGATATCATGCGGGCCTCGCATCCTGCTGTCGTAGTCAAAAAACGGCGCGATGTCGTCGGCGCGGTAGTCATCGCTGTCAGCCACAGCGGTAATGTCATTCGATCGCGAACGGAACACCAACTCGGAACGGTTCGACACAAAGACAACATCTAACTCATCGGTGAACAGAACCGCAGGACGATCGCCACGCCATGACGCCTCGATCGCTTCGACGTCGACGGTGACTGTCACTGCGCCGACCACGGGGCCTTCGGTACTGAACACGGGCGAGGTAAAGGTGAAAACGCGCCGCCCGAACGGTTCGCTGAAATAGTGATCAACGCCGAGTGCACCGCTCATCGCGCGTTTAAACCCATAGCGGTCGACCTGCGGCGAAGCGATCCCACGGGCGCTGGCCAGAACGTCGCCAGCCGTGTTCGACACCGTCACATCGAGCGCACCCGTTTTATCGGCAATCTGCGCCAATGTGGATTTCGCGTCCCATCCTGCCAAGGCGACGCCGACCACAGGATGATCTGACACGAGAGCCGCGAGTTCACGAAAACTCTGCAATTCGCTGGTCAATCGGTCTGCGGCCAAGGCCAAATCCGATCGCCCCCGTCGCGCCAATTGATCTAAGGCCGCGCCGTAGCCCCACCACCACACAGCGCCCGTCAATACACCCCAAAACCCCGAAAACAGGGCCACGGCGATTAGACGGTGAGAGAGGCTCGAACGCATTGGTGCAGAGTAGAAAATCCCGCTTGTCTTGACCAGAGAGGATCGTCAAAGTCGCGCCATGCAACGTTTCGACCAATCCCCGACTGACCCCGATTTTGTCCAAAACCCTTACCCGCTTTACGATCGGATGCGTGCTGCTGGCGATTTGGTCTATTGGTCCGACTACGATAAAGTGTGCGCGACATCCCACAAAGCCGTGACGACAATCCTCAAGGATCGACGGTTTGGCCGCGAGGCACCCGCCGAATTCGCCCGTGCCGTCCCCGAGCATCTGCGCCCCTTCTACGACATCGAAGCGCATTCGATGCTGGAACTTGAACCGCCGCGTCATACGAAGCTGAGGGCACTGGTTATACGGGCGTTTACGTCGCGTGGAATTGCGTCGTTGGGGCCGATGATCAGTGAATTGGCGAACGATTTGATTGATCAGCTCCCTGACGGGCCGTTTGACATCATCGACGCCTTTGCGCGACCCATCCCTGTGATCGTGATCTGCCGATTGCTCGGCGTGCCAGAGGATCGCGCCTCTGACCTGTTGCGGTGGTCGAACGATATGGTCGCGATGTATCAGGCCCGCCGCACCCCCGCGATTGAAGCGGCCGCTGTCGCTGCAACGCTCGAATTCCGTGCCTTCCTGACTGATTATATCGCGGCTCGGCGGAAGGCCCCGAAATCCGACCTTCTGTCCGATCTCATCGCAGCAGAGGCCGAGGGGGAAAAGCTGACCTCGGACGAATTGATCGCGACTGTGATGGTGCTGTTGAACGCGGGGCATGAGGCTACGGTTCATACGTTAGGAAATGGCATCAAGGCACTGATTGAAATCGGTAAACCCGATGTAACGCCCGCGACCGCCGAAGAAATCCTGCGCTTTGATCCGCCGCTCCATATGTTCATGCGTTGGGTCTATGAGGACGTGACGCTCTTTGGTCATGACTTCAAACGTGGGGATGAAGTGGGTTGTCTGTTGGCGAGCGCGAACCGCGATCCTGCAGCGTACTCTGAACCCAATACGTTCCAAGCTGATCGCAGCGGCCCCGTGAATGCCAGCTTTGGCGGTGGTATCCATTTCTGTGTCGGTGCGCCGCTCGCACGGATGGAAGTTCACCTCGCCCTTGATGCGCTATTTACCCGCTGCCCCGACCTACGGATGACAGAGCCCGCGACCTATGCGGATCTCTATCATTTCCATGGGCTAGATCGGTTGATGGTTACAACGGCAGCTCAAGCGTCGACTTGATTTCTTCCATCGACAAGAGCGCGGTCACGTTGTGGATGCGCACCTCTGAAATCAGAGCCTGATAGAATTCGTCATAAGCACGGGCGTTTTTCACGCGGACCTTCAGGATGTAGTCGATGTCCCCCGCAAGGCGGTGCGCCTCTTGAACCTCGGGGCGGGCCTGCAACGCGGCGAGGAATTTGCGCTGCCAATCGGCCTCGTGTTCGCTGGTGCGGATCAGGACAAAGAAACAGGCCTCGAACCCAAGAGCCTCTGCATCCAGAAACACCGTCTGACGACCAATGATATTGGCCTCTTTCATCTTGCGGATACGATTCCAAACAGGCGTCTTTGAGGACCCAACATTGCGGGCAATATCGTCGAGCGACTGCGCCGCGTCGGCCTGAAGCTCCTTGAGGATTTTCCGATCCATATCGTCTAACCGAAACGCCATTCTGTATTCCCCGCTGGATTGGAACAAACGTCACCACTGGACGCACAATGCGAACATACGTCCTTATTCATCGGACGCAATAGGCAAAAAGGGGGATATTATTCTATATATCCGTGTAGAAATCGGAGCATCCCATGCAGCACTTTCCAATCTTCCTATCGGTGACCCACCGCCGCATCGTCCTGACGGGCGGTGGCGAAGCGGCACTGGCGAAATTGCGTCTCTTGCTCAAGACTGAGGGCAAGATCACTGTTTTCGCAGATGCCCCGCATCCTGACCTTCTGCGTATGGCGGCTGAGGGTCGCCTCTCGCTAGTTCAGCGGGCGTTCGATTACGGCGATACGCTCTGCGCACGGTTGGTTTATGCCGCGAACGAAGATGCCGTCGAAGACGCCCGTGTCGCACGTATTGCCCGCAGCGAGGGTGCGATCGTGAATATCGTGGACGATCTGCATGGGTCAGACTTTATCACGCCCGCAATTGTTGACCGTGATCCTGTAACGATTGCAATCGGCACCGAGGGCGCAGCCCCTGTTTTGGCGCGCGCGATTAAGGCGGACCTTGAGGCGCGTTTGCCATCGAACCTCGGTCTTTTGGCACGGGTGGGTAAAGCGTTCCGTCATGCGGTGGACATTCTGCCGATGGGCCGCAAGCGTCGCGATTTCTGGGCAGATTACTATTTCAACACGGGCCCCAAGGCTGTTGAGACAGACGGTGAAGCTGGTGCGCAATCGGCGCTTGAGGCCACTCTAGATCATCACGTAATGGCAAAGACCCGCGACGGTCATGTTGACCTCGTTGGTGCAGGTCCAGGTGATCCAGAACTGCTGACGCTCAAGGCTCGCAAAGCGCTGGATGAGGCCGATGTTGTAATCTACGACCGTTTGGTTGCGCCTGAAATCCTCGAACTGGCCCGCCGTGAGGCGATCATGGTCGATGTGGGCAAAGAGGGTTTCGGTGTTTCGACCTCTCAGGACGACATTAACGATCTGATCGTTGAGCACGCGAAAGACGGCCACCATGTTGTGCGCCTCAAATCGGGTGATCCAACTGTCTTTGGCCGTTTGGACGAAGAAATCGAAGCGATTGAGGCGGCTGGGATCAGCTACCGCATCGTGCCGGGAATCACTGCGGCCTCTGCCGCTGTTGCGCAAATTGGTCAGAGCCTGACGAAACGCGGCCGCAATGGATCGGTTCGCCTGCTGACGGGTCACGATATGAAAGGCTTTGCCGAACAGGACTGGCGTGGTCTGGCCCGCGACGGCGAAGTCGCTGCGATCTACATGGGCAAACGCGCTGCGCGTTTCGTTCAGGGCCGTCTGTTGATGCACGGCGCGTCGGCTGACACGCCTGTCACCATCATCGAAAATGTCTCTCGTCCTGAAAGCCGAGTGATCGCCACAACCTTGGCCGAGCTAGAGCCGACCATGTCGACCTCTGACCTCACTGGCCCTGCCCTCACCTTTTATGGACTTGCGCCGCGTCACGCGGTTCAGGTCGCCCGCTCTCTACCGCAAAAGGAGGCCGCACAATGAGCCGCCGCTTTACCCCAAAAGTGATTACCGCAAACCTTCTCCTTGATGGGGATGCTGTCTGGCTGACCGCCGATGACCGCTGGTCGAAGTCGATGCTTGATGCCGAGCTTATTGAGGACGAAGCCCACGCTGACATCCGCATCCTCTTTGCCAACGGTCAAGCAAACATCGTCGTCGGTCCGTACCTCGCTGATGCGAAGGCTGGCCCGAACGGCCCCGAACCGACCCATTTCCGCGAAGAATTCCGCACCCGTGGCCCGTCCAACTATGCCCACGGCAAACAGGTGGAGCTGAACTAATGTATAAGTATAACGACTTTGACGAAGCCTTTGTCCGCTCTCGCGTTGCGCAATTCCGCGATCAGGTGGAACGCCGCATTGAAGGTCAACTGACCGAAGACGAATTCCGTCCGCTCCGCCTGATGAACGGTCTGTATCTGCAGCTGCACGCCTATATGCTGCGCGTTGCGATCCCCTACGGCACGCTCAACAGCCGTCAAATGCGCCAGCTCGCAATGATCGCCGAAAAATGGGACAAGGGCTACGGCCACTTCACCACCCGTCAGAACATCCAATTCAACTGGCCGAAACTGCAGGACGTGCCTGATATCCTCGAGGCGTTGGCCGATGTGGAAATGCACGCGCTGCAAACTTCGGGCAATACGATCCGCAACGTGACGGCTGACCACTTTGCTGGTGCCGCCGCCGATGAAATTGCGGATCCGCGTCCTGTGGCTGAACTGCTGCGTCAGTGGTCCACCGACCACCCAGAATTCCAGTTCCTGCCTCGCAAGTTCAAGATCGCTGTCTCTGGCGGCGAACAAGACCGCGCTGTGACCAAAGCCCACGACATCGGCATCCGCATCGTCCGTAATGCTGCAGGCGAGATCGGTTATCAGATCATCGTCGGCGGTGGTTTGGGCCGTACCCCGATGATCGGTAAGGTTATTCGTGACTTCCTACCTAAAGAAGACCTGCTGCCCTATGTTGAGGCCGTCGTGTCCGTTTGGAACCTGCTGGGCCGTCGCGACAACAAGTATAAAGCACGGATCAAAATCACCGTGTTCGAGAACGGCTTGGACGAATTCGCTCAACTTACGGATGAACGTTTCGAACAAATTCGGGCGGGCTTTACGGGTGTTGATCAGGAAATTCTTGCAGAAATCGAACAATTTTTCCGTGAACCTGAATACTTGACTAAATCTATAGGTGCATTCGACGCACGCTACGCGACGGACCCGGCGTTCCGGTCTTGGGTCGACACGAACCTGAGCGAACACAAGGCAGATGACTATGCAATCGTCACCATTTCGGTGAAAAAGCACGGGGCAACTCCGGGTGATGCGACCGCAGATCAGATGCGGGCGATGGCCGACCTTGCAGAGGCCTATGGTCACGACGAACTGCGCATCAGCCACGAACAAAACGTTGTTTTGCCTCATGTTCACAAGGCCGACCTGCCCGCGATCTATGACGCGTTGAAGGTTGCTGATCTGGCGACTGCGAACGTTGGCCTGATCTCTGACATCATTGCTTGCCCTGGCATGGACTATTGCGCCCTTGCGACCGCACGTTCGATCCCGATCGCACAGGAAATCGCGCAGCGTTTTGACGATCTGAAGTTGGAACATGATATTGGCCCGCTCAAGATCAAAATCTCGGGCTGCATCAACGCCTGTGGTCACCACCACGTGGGCCACATCGGGATTCTGGGCCTTGATCGCGCTGGGGTTGAAAACTACCAGATCACACTTGGCGGTGACGGCACCCAAGACGCGGCCATCGGCGATAAAACGGGCCCCGGCTTTGCGGCTGAGGAAATCACCAACGCAATTGAACGGATCGTTATGGCTTACCTCGCCCTGCGCCAATCGCCCGCTGAGACGTTCCTCGACGCGTATAAGCGCCTCGGCCTAGAGCCGTTCAAAGCCGCACTCTACGAGGAGGCCGCAGCCCATGCCGCTGAGTGAACCCGTCCAACAACGGGTCGACGCTCTGAATGCCCGCTACAAACACCACAGTGCAACTGCGGTTCTCGAACATGCGCTAAAGGACGCTCAAGTCGGTAAAACGGCGATGGTGTCGTCTTTTGGGGCAGAGTCCGTCGTGCTTTTGCACCTCGTGTCCGTCATCGATAACACAACACCCGTGTTGTTTATCGATACTGAAATGCTGTTTGCCGAAACGCTGGCTTACCAGCAGGAACTGACCGAACGTTTGAACCTGAAAAACCTTCAGATCATTCGTGCGGCGGATAAGGCAAAGCGGATTGAAGACCCTGATGGCACGCTGCATCAGTTCAACACCGATGCCTGCTGTAACCTGCGCAAAACCCAACCGTTGCAAGACGCGCTCAAGGGCTATGACGCATGGATTACAGGTCGGAAACGGTATCAGGGCACGACCCGAGCAGCGCTCGAGTTCTTTGAGAACGAGGACGATCACCGGATCAAGATCAACCCGCTCTGCCATTGGGATGTGAACGATCTTCAGGATTATATGACTGAAAACCGTCTGCCGCGTCACCCGCTGGTCGCCCAAGGCTATCCGTCCATCGGATGCGCCCCCTGCACCAGCCCTGTGAAAGAAGGCGAAGACCCACGCGCCGGACGCTGGCGCAACTCGAATAAAACCGAATGTGGCATCCACATCGTAGATGGCAAGGTCGTGCGCAACGGCCAAGCCGCCTAAGGAGACTGACATGACTGTAATCGTCACCGATACCGGCTTTGCAGCCGATGACCACAACGCACCGTTCACCGTATTGGGTGAGGCTTCGGGTGAAACCGCGATCCTGATCCCGTCGAACACCAATCCAGCCGATTTGCCCAAGGCGCTCTCTGCCTCGGTGATCGCGGTCGAATTCCCGTCCTTTGCAGACGGTCGCGGGTTCACCCTTGCTGCACAACTGCGCCGCCTCGGGTTCAAAGGCCGCCTCCGCGCCCAAGGGCACGTGATCTGCGAACAATACGCCATGGCCCGCCGTTCTGGCTTTGACGAGGTCGCGATCAGTGACGAATTGGCCGCACGTCAGCCTGAAAACCTGTGGCTGACACGTGCAAATTGGCAAGCAAACGATTATCAGGCGCGTATGCGGGGCTGAATTGCCCTTTCCTGACACAGATCAAAGTTTAATGATGGATTGGGCTTTAAGCCGCCCATATGACAGATATGACCGAACAGACACTCGTGAAAGACGCCCCCGTGAAAGAAGCCGCTGCAAAGCCACACCTGCCTGACGCTCAAGTCGTCACGGAGGTAAAGCACTACACCGACCGCCTGTTTTCGTTCCGCTGCACCCGTCCTGCGTCGATGCGGTTCCGTTCGGGCGAGTTTGTGATGATCGGCCTTATAGGTGATCCTGATCCTGCAACGGGCAAACAAAAACCGCTGTTGCGCGCGTATTCCATCGCCTCGCCGTCGTGGGACGAAGAGCTGGAGTTCTATTCGATCAAGGTTCAGGACGGCCCGCTGACCTCGAAGCTTCAACACATCAAAGTCGGTGATGAAGTGATTTTGCGTCCGAAACCCGTTGGCACGCTGGTGCATGATGCGCTGCTGCCCGGCAAACGGATTTGGTTCTTTGCGACTGGCACCGGCTTTGCGCCGTTCGCGTCGCTCTTGCGTGAACCACAAACCTACGAAGACTACGATGAGGTCATCATCACCCACACCTGCCGCGAAGTGGGCGAACTGAAATATGGTCACGACCTGATCGAAAGCCTGAAAACCGACGAGTTGTTGAACGAGGTGATCGGTGACGGCTTCTGGAAGAAAATCAAGTACTACCCGACCACCACTCGCGAAGAGAGCCCGAAAATGGGCCGCATCACCGACCTGATGCGCAAGGGCGAAGCGTTTGAGGATCTCGGCGTGCCTCAGATCAACCCGAACGACGACCGCGCGATGGTCTGTGGCAACCTCGCCTTTAACCTCGAGATCAAAGACATGCTCGAAGGGTATGGTCTGGTTGAAGGCGCGAATTCGAACCCACAGCATTACGTGGTTGAAAAAGCCTTCCTCGATTGATCGGATCAGACGGAAAACAAAAGCCCGCCAATTGGCGGGCTTTTTTAGTTTCAGGCCTTAGCCTTTCATCACATTGTCCAGCGCGCGAAGCTGCGCCAATAGCCCCTGCAGCTGTTCGATCGGCACCATGTTCGGGCCATCAGACGGCGCATTGTCGGGATCTTCGTGCGTTTCGATGAACAAGGCGGCACAGCCAACCGCAACTGCAGCGCGTGCCAGTGGCGGCACCATACGCCGATCACCGCCCGAGGAATTACCATTACCGCCGGGCTGCTGCACCGAATGGGTCGCATCAAAAACAACAGGATAGCCCGTCTCGGCCATCGTCGGCAGACCACGGAAATCGCTGACGAGCGTGTTATACCCAAACGACGTGCCACGCTCGCAGAGCATAATATTGGTGTTGCCCGTGCTCTCAATCTTGGCGGCGACGTTTTTCATGTCCCAAGGTGCGAGGAACTGCCCCTTCTTCACGTTGATCGCCTTGCCCGTCTCACCTGCAGCTAATAAAAGGTCGGTCTGACGGCAAAGGAATGCTGGGATTTGCAGAATATCGACGAACTCAGCCGCCATCGTGCAATGGTGCGTTTCATGCACGTCGGTGATCACAGGGCAGCCGAACTCGTCGCGAATTTTCGAAAGGATCGTCAGCCCCGCCTCTGCGCCAATCCCGCGCTTACCACCCAGCGACGAACGGTTGGCCTTGTCATACGACCCCTTAAAAACGAACCCCGTGCCCGTCGCCGCACAAGCCTCAGCAATTTTTTCAGCCAACATGCGTGCATGATCAAGGCTCTCGAGCTGGCACGGCCCCGCAATCAGCGCAAACGGCAGATCATTGGCAACTTCTACATTTCCGATTGTAACGCGATGCATGGGGCTCTCCTTGGCTCGACTTAGCCCCGATATAACCACGCATCACGCTTAGGTCCATCGCCCCTGCCTTTGTGCCGAAAATATCCCGGGGGTTTGGGGGCAGAGCCCCCTTACCCGGCCACCATCCGTAGTGCCTTTGCCCGTGCGGGCGGGATCGCGCGGATTTCGAGGCCAGTGAAAACATGCAGCGTATTCAGGTCATTATCGACCACTGCGTGATCGCTCACCCAGCCGCCCATCAGCAGATAGGTCTTGAGCAACGGTGGCATCCCTAGCATCGCCCTTTTGCGATCCAGGGGCCTACGCAGACGTTCAGCGGCGAACCGGATCACCTTGGGCGCTTTGACCTTGGGCAGCCACCGCATCGGCGCGAGGTGTTTTTCGGCGAGCATATCAAGGGCATCTAGATAAGCCTCAGCCTCCGTGCCCCAGAAGGACGAACAGCCGAATAGCATCTCGACCCCGTTGTCATCGACAAAGCGGGTCATGGCACCCCATGCGACTCGCAGGATATCGGGATCTTTGTGCTCGGGGTGGATACAGAACCGCCCCATCTCGACCATCGGCCCATCAAAGGCCTTGAGCGCGGAGAGTTCATAATATTGTGCGGAATAACTCTGCCCGATTTCAGCACCACCAGAGAGCGGCATCAGGCGGAAACAGCAGACCAGATCGCCTGTGCGGGTATCCTCGACCAGCATATGCTGGCAGCGGGCGTCGAAATCATCGGCTTCGATCCCGTCGTCATGCCCACCGTCTGCGATAAAACAGGCATAGCGCAGGCGCTGCGCGGACATTAGGTCTTGATCAGTTTCTGCAAGTCGAGCCGCATAGCGACCCTTACGCAACAACACCCGCATGGGATCACCCTCTGCACTCATGCTCCCGCCACCATAGGCGCGGGATGTAACAGGTATATTGATCCTGAACGGTAAAGCCGCAATGCGATTTTAATCGGAGCCAAAGATATCGGCAGCGTTGAAGCGACCAATCGAGCCGAGCAGCTGACGCAGGAATACGTTGTCACGCAGATTGTCGTCGGTCACACGGCGCGACAGCGACACCACCTGACCATCGTTGAGGCCAAAGGTTTCGATATTGCGTGCAATGCCGCCCGCATCAAAGGTCACCGCGACGACCGTACGGTCGATCTCTTTGGGGGGCATCGCACCGTAGTGGCGCATCTGATAGGACACGTAATAGAGCCCGCCATCTTCGAGCACGCCACCCATCGTCGGGCGGCCCAGCTTTTCAATGACGGATTCGCGGGTGTCGCTGCCGAGGGTGACCATCGCGATGGCCTCTGCCTCAGGTGCAAAGCCGTGATTGGCGACCCGCTCTACACAGCCCGACAGACCGGCGACCGCAGCCACAGTTGCGACCACGAAAACACCTTTGCGGATGATGCGACCTGATTTGAACATACCTGCCCCCTTGTATCGCCTGCCCGAGCCTTTTAATCCGCTTACATCACCACAGACCCGAAGTTCAAGGATTGAAGCGCCATGGAGACCTCTAAGACCACATTACGGTTCGCCGATCTTCCCAATCGCGCCGATACGACCTTTGCGATTGAACCCGATGCCGCGCAGCGTGCGGAAATCGCCGAAAGCCTAGGAATCCCTGCTATTCGCAAGTTGCGGTTCAACGGATTGATCCGCGCCGAGGGCAAACACGACTGGGTTTTGTTCGCTGATCTGGGCGCGACGGTCGTTCAGGATTGCGTGATCACTCTCGAACCTGTGACCACTCGGATCGACCAAAAGATCAAACGCACCTACCTCAGCGACATCGAAGATCCGCTGATCGGTGAGGTCGAGATGCCCGAAGATGACACAGTTGAGGAACTTCCAGCCACGCTGAACCTCGTTGATGTCATGACCGAAGCGCTCGCGCTCGCCCTGCCCGACTTCCCGCGGGCCGATGGCGCAGAGCTGGGCGAAGCTATTTTCACAGAGCCAGGTTTGGCCCCAATGCGCGACGAAGACACCCGTCCGTTCGCGGGTCTATCTTCGCTAAAAGATGCGCTTGAAAAGAAGGACGAATCTGGCGCATAAGCCCTCTCATCAAATGGGGTTGAACATTTGCGGATTCGCAGTATGTTCGCGACCTCTTTCGAACGAGGGTCGACAGGCCGCGTCATATCTACTATGACGCCCACGAACTTCACCGAGATAACGAAACAACGGGCCCTGTGCCCCTTAGATAATAGGTAGAGACATGGCCGTTCAGCAGAACAAAGTCTCCAAATCGCGCCGCAACATGCGCCGTGCACACGACGCTCTGGTTGCAGCAAACCCGAACGAATGCCCGTCCTGTGGCGAACTGCGCCGTCCGCACCACGTATGCCCGTCCTGTGGCTCGTACGCTGACCGCGAAGTCATCGCTCAAGCGAACGACGTCGATCTGGACGAAGACGCAGCCTAAGGGCTTGCCATTACGGGTGGGGAATTGACGGGATGGATACGTCCAAAACCGCCTCGAAATCCGTAGTGCTGTCAGTCGACGCCATGGGTGGCGATAAAGGGCCTGCAGCTGTTGTTGCGGGCCTTGCGTATTTCTTCGAAGAAGAACCGCTCGCCAAAGTCATTCTTCACGGTGATGAAGCCGTGCTTGCGCCGCTCGTTGAAAAGCGTCGCCTGTCTAAACGTGTCACCATCCGCCATGCAGAGCGGGCTGTGACCATGGATGACAAACCCGCACAGGTTCTCCGCAATTCCAAAGGCACCTCTATGCTTTCCACCGTTGACGCGGTGCGCAGTGGTGAGGCCGATGCTGCCGTGTCATGCGGCAACACTGGTGCGCTGATGGCGTTGTCGATGTTGCGTTTGCGCAAGGCCGAAGGTGTGAACCGTCCGGCCATCGCTTGCCTCTGGCCCTCGCGGAACCCCAACGGGTTCAACGTAATGCTCGACGCAGGGGCCGATATTCGCGCCGACGAAGACGATCTTTTGACCTACGCGCTGATGGGCACCTCTTATGCCCGCAACGGCATGGGCCTCACTCGTCCGCGCGTCGGTCTTTTGAACGTTGGAACCGAAGAACACAAAGGTCGTGCCGAACTTAAGGTCGCGCATGAACTGATCGGTGCCGCCGCTGAAAAGGGCGAATTCGAATACATCGGTTTTGTCGAAGGTGGCGATCTGCCCTCTGACCGCGTTGATGTGATCGTGACCGATGGCTTTACCGGCAACGTCGCGCTGAAAACAGGCGAAGGCACCGCCCGCCTGATTTCCGACGCCCTGAAAGAATCATTCACCCATTCGATCTGGTCCAAACTGGCCGCAGCTTTCGCTTACACATCGCTGAGCCGTTTGAAGAAAAAGATAGATCCGCGCAATGTGAACGGTGGTGTCTTCCTCGGCCTGAACGGCACTGTGGTCAAAAGCCACGGTGGTGCAGATGCCAAAGGCAACGCCGCCGCATTCAAACTGGCCTACACGCTGGGTCAGAACCGGTTTGCTGACAAACTTGCGGCACGGGTTGCATCTGCAGCCACCCTCCCCCAAGATATCCTCCACGAGGGTGAGCCGGTCCCGACCTCCGGCCAAGAAGGCGAGCAAAACTAAATGACGATACGCGCTGTTGTAAAAGGTGTCGGGCACTACCTGCCCGAGAACGTTGTTCCCAACAGCTACTTCGAAGACAAGCTCGACACGTCCAGCGACTGGATCGTTTCGCGTTCTGGCATCGAACGCCGTCATTTCGCCGCCGAAGGCCAGACCACATCGGACTTAGCCACCAATGCCGCCAAAGCCGCACTGGAAAACGCGGGTCTTACGGGCAATGACATCGACGCGATTGTTTTGGCAACTTCGACCGCTGATCTGACCTTCCCGTCGGCAGCGACCATGGTGCAGCACAACATTGGCAACACCCGTGGCTTTGCCTTTGACCTTCAAGCGGTCTGCGCTGGCTTCGTCTTTGCCCTAACCAATGCGAACGCGCTGATTCAGGCAGGTTCTGCTAAACGCGTTCTGGTGATTGGCGCAGAAACCTTTAGCCGCATCATGGACTGGCAAGATCGCGGCACCTGCGTTCTCTTTGGCGACGGTGCTGGCGCATTGATCCTTGAGGCCCAAGAGGGCACGGGTTCGACCGATGATCGTGGGATCCTGTCGACCGACTTGAATTCTGACGGCAGCTACCGTGACCTCCTCTATGTGGATGGTGGCGTGTCGACCCAATCGACGGGCGTTCTGCGCATGGAAGGCAAAGAAGTCTTCCGCCACGCTGTCGAAAAGCTGGCTCAGACCGCGCACACCGCCTTGGATAAGGTCGGCCTCGGCTCTGACGATGTGGATTGGGTTGTGCCGCATCAGGCGAACATCCGTATCATCCAATCGACCGCGAAAAAGCTGGGCGTTGGCATGGACCGCGTTGTTGTGACCGTTCAGGATCACGGCAACACCTCGGCCGCCTCGATTCCTCTCGCACTGTCGGTTGGCGTGGCGAACGGACAGATCAAACAAGGCGATCTGGTCGTAACCGAAGCCATCGGCGGCGGACTCGCTTGGGGCTCAGTCGTCGTACGGTGGTAAAGAGCCGCTGAAACTGCGATCTGCAAGTCGTTGTTATTGACTCCTAAATTGCGCTCTGCCTAAGCTTCTGAAAACCTCAGGGGGATGAGATGTCTGAAAAAACACTGACACGTATGGATCTGGCCGAAGCTGTCCACGCTGAAGTGGGCCTGTCCCGCAACGATAGCGCAGAACTCGTCGAAAGCGTGCTGACCCATATTTCCGACGCATTGGTTCAGAATGAAACTGTGAAAATCAGTTCATTTGGCACCTTCTCTGTCCGTGAAAAAGCGGCTCGTGTCGGTCGTAATCCCAAAACGGGTGAAGAGGTTCCGATCTCTCCGCGTCGTGTACTGACCTTCCGTCCGAGCCACTTGATGAAAGACCGCATTGCGGCTGGCAACAAAGGCTAATTCCCGATGAAGAAGTCGCATGACGCCTTTCGCACCATCAGCGAGGTGTCAGAGCTATTAGACACGCCCGCGCATGTCCTGCGGTTCTGGGAAAGCAAGTTTTCCCAGATCAAACCCGTGAAACGTGCGGGCGGGCGCCGTTACTATCGACCCCAAGACATCCAACTGATTGCAGGGCTTAAACAGCTTTTGCACGGTGATGGCCTGTCGATCAAAGAAGCGCAGAAATTGCTGCGGGAACAAGGTATTAAGCATGTTGTCGGCATTGGCAGCGATGTAACGACCGAGGCGGAAACCCCCGTTGCCGTCCCTGCGCCAGAGCCGGTGATCGAGGCCCCTGTGGCAGAGCCAGTGGCGGATGCATCCGCGCCTGCGAAGGCAGCCAAGAAGCCATCGAAAAAAGACCCAGAGCTGAACAAGCGCGATGAAACCGCTGCGATTGGTGACCTCTTTAGCGCCTTTGATCCGCAGTCGAACGTTGTGCCATTGCACGCACCCCAACAGCCTATCGCCCCTGTCCCTGCACCGACGGGCTCCGTGTCGATCCTGACCGCGATTGCCCGTGCTGACGCTGCTAAAGTCGCCAACAAAAGCGCCAAGATCGCGCCGCTCTTGGCCCGTCTGTCTGACGTCCACGCGCGGATGCTGAAGGACTGATCCTTGCCTCACAATACTGCTCTTGTCTTTGACCTCGACGGCACGCTGATCGACAGCCTGCCCGCGATCTCTGGCTCTGTGAATGCCATGCTCGCCGATATGGGATGTGCCCCCCTGCCCGTCACACAGATTCGCGGGTTCATCGGCAAAGGCGCCCCGAACCTCGTTAAACAGTCGATCGCGGCGGCAGGGCTGCCTGAGGATGACTCTGACACCGCCCTGAGCACAATGATGCGCCATTACGAGGCGGCACATGACGGCAATATCCCGTTCGACCACATGGTCGGCACTTTGGAGGGCCTTCGCGCTGCGGGCTTCGGTTTGGGTATCTGCACGAACAAACCGAGCGCCGCGACACAGGCCGTTCTGGACCACCTCGGTCTGACTGACCTCTTTGACGTTGTGATATCGGGTGACAGCCTGCCCCAGCGCAAACCACACCCCGCGCCGCTCTACGCGGCATTCGACGCGTTGAGCTGCGCAAACCGCATCTATATCGGCGACAGCGAAGTCGATGCCGAAACGGCCACCGCAGCAGAGGTGCCCTTTGTCCTCTTTACCGAGGGCTACCGCAAAGCGCCCATTTCCGACCTCACCCATGCAGCGACATTTGACGATTTTCGCGCCTTGCCGGAAATCATTGCCTCGCTGCAATAATTCGTGGCCTTGCCCCTTGCCCTTATCGGCAAATCGGGTATTTAGGCCTCCACGTCGGGCTATAGCGCAGCCTGGTAGCGCGTCCGTCTGGGGGACGGAAGGTCGCAGGTTCGAGTCCTGCTAGCCCGACCAACAAAATCGCCCGCCCGCTCTGGGCGGGCGTTTTGCTATGGGAGGCAAAGATGACCGGTGTACTGCCCAGCCAACGTATCCGTGACCTGATGCAATCGGGCGCGATCACGGCGACGACTGACTACGTAGACGGACAAATCCAACCTGCGAGCCTCGATTTGCGCCTCGGCACAGTGGCCTACCGTGTCCGTGCCTCGTTCCTTGCCGGCGAAGGTCGTACCGTGGCCGATCGCCTCTCTGAATTTGAAATGCACCGCGTGGACCTCACGAATGGCGCTGTTCTGGAAAAAGGCTGCGTCTACGTCGTCCCCTTGATGGAGAGCCTCGCCCTGCCCGATGGCATCCAAGCCGTCGCCAACGCGAAATCCTCAACAGGCCGCCTTGATCTTCTGACCCGAACCATCACTGATGGCGGCGTTGAATTTGACCGTATCGCGCTTGGCTATGAAGGCCCTCTCTATGCTGAGATTTGCCCGCGCTCGTTCTCTGTCCTTGTCCGTCCAGGGATGCGCCTGAACCAGATCCGCTTCCGCGCAGGTCAGGCCGTGCTGTCGGACGATGAACTCCGCACGCTGCACGCTGAAACCCCGCTGGTGAACGGTGAGGCGGTGATTGACGACGGTCTGGGCTTCTCGGTCGACCTCGCCCCTGCATCTGGCACCCTCGTCGGTTACCGTGCAAAGCCGCATACGGGCGTGATCGATCTGGACCTCCTGAACCACTACGACCCCAGCGAATACTGGGAAGAAGTGCACACTAAGGATCGTAAAATCATCCTCGATCCGGATGCCTTCTACATCCTCGTCAGCCGCGAGGCCGTTACCATCCCACCGATGCAAGCTGCTGAAATGGCACCCTATCTGGCGATGGTTGGTGAATTCCGCGTCCACTACGCTGGCTTCTTTGACCCCGGTTTCGGCCATGCCGAGGCTGGCGGTCAAGGCTCCCGTGGCGTCCTAGAGGTTCGTTGCCACGAGGCCCCCTTTGTTCTCGAACACGGTCAGGTCGTTGGCCGCTTGGTCTATGAACAAATGGAGGCCCTCCCCGATCAGCTCTACGGTCGCGAGATCAAATCGAACTATCAGGGTCAGGGTTTGAAACTCTCCAAACATTTCCGCGCATAACCAACTGGGGCTGCGATTTCGCGGCCCCATCCAAAATACACATTTACATATCTTAATTTAAATATATGAATAAGGGGCTGCAACCAAAGGAGCCCCTAATGGCCTATACCGAAAAATTCCAAGCCATGTCCGACGCCGCCCGCGCCCGCGTGGACGAAGTCGCCCCCGAAGACGTTGATGCCCTGATCGCAGGCGGTGCCATCGCGCTCGACATCCGCGATCCCGACGAACATGCCAAAACCCATATCCCCGGCTCGATCAACATCAGCCGCGGCAAACTGGAGATGAACGTCGAAGGCATCATCACCGACCTCAACGCCACCATTCTTTGCTACTGCAACGCCTACAACCGTGGCGCTCTCTCAGCGGCAAGCCTGCGTGACATGGGCTATGCCAATGCAAAATTCATCGGCGGCGGCCTGAATGCATGGAAAAAACTGCACGAAGAGGCCTGATGCCTTTGTGCTGAAAATATCCCGGGGTGCGGGGCAGCGCCCCGCGATCTCACCCTTTAGCGGAACCGCGAAATCCCACGAATAACCCGCGTGGCTTTGCCAATCCGCCCTGTCATCTCACCGATCTGACGGGACCGCGCCCGCGCCTCTGGCGTATCATTGCTGTTCCCCGTGACCTTTGCCCAGAGCCGTTGAAACAGGCCGCGTTGACGTAGGACGCGCATCAACATGCGCATCACCGTCCGCATCATTTGATCTTGGTTCATTGCTGATCCTTTGCTGCCTCAGGGACAGCCTATCACAACCCAAAGGCGCACGACATCACTCTTCGATGAACAGATCGCCCTGATCATCATCCTCGTCATCCTCACCAGACAGTTGCCCCATTCCTGGCGGCGGACGGTTATCCAATAGGCCCGCAGACCGCAATTCTTTGAGCCCAGGCAGGTCGCGCGCGCTCTCTAGCCCAAAGTGGTCGAGGAACTCTTGTGTCACCACAAAGGTGACAGGCCGACCCGGTGTCATCTTGCGGCGGCCAAAGCGGATCCATTCCATCTCGATCAATTGGTCGATTGTTCCGCGCGATACGGACACGCCACGGATTTCTTCGATCTCAGCGCGTGTGACGGGCTGGTGGTAGGCGATGATCGCCAGCGTTTCGATCGCTGCGCGGGACATCTTCCGCACTTCGATCGTTTCTTTCTGCATCAGATAGCCGAGATCAGGCGCAGTGCGCAGCGCCCATGCCTCCCCGACCTTTACCAAACGCACCCCCCGCCCCTCGTAGCGTTTGCGCAGGTGGGCGATGGCCTCGGCGGGATCGCAGCCATGCGGCATCCGTCCTTCCAACTCACGGATCGTGACAGGTTCGGAGCTGGCAAAGAGGATCGCTTCGACCATGCGCTCTTGTTCACCAATCGGCGGCGCGTCAAAGAGGCTGATCTCTGCCTCTTCGGTCTCGATATCGCGGTGTGTGGCTTCAGTTTCGTCAACCATCGCGTGGCGCTCTCCTACGGATCTGGATCGGGGCAAAGGTTTCGCCCTGCCGCAATTCGATCTTACCTTCTTTGACCAATTCCAGCGTTGCGGCAAAGGTCGCAGCCGTGGCGGATCGTGTCCGCATGCTGTCGCCCTGCCAGCCATCTGGCATATACATCACCAGATCGGTCCATTCTTTCGCGTAGCCAATCAGCGGTTTCATCCGCTCTAACGCGCGCTCCATCGTGTCGATGTGTTCGCGGTCAAAGACAAAGGGACGGAATTCGTCCTTGGTCCTGATCCGCGCATAGCCCTGCATGAGGTCCAACAACGTCGCCGTATATCGCACCGAGCGCACTCGTTCGACATCTTCAGGGATACCACGGGCAAAGAAATCACGGCCCTTTTGGTCCCGCGCCATGAGGTTTGCCGCAGCGGTCCGCATCGCCTCTAGCCGTTCCAACTGGAACGCAAGGTGCGCGGCGAGCTCTTCACCCGATGGGCCTTCTTCGGTCGGATCAGGGGGCAGCAAGAGGCGTGATTTCAGGAACGCCAGCCACGCCGCCATCACAAGATAATCCGCCGCCAGTTCGAGCCGCAGTTCCTTGGCCTTTTCGACAAAGGCCAGATACTGCTCGGCCAGCGCGACCATCGAAATCTGCAGAAGGTCAACCTTTTGCGTCCGCGCCAACGTCAGCAAGAGGTCTAGCGGTCCCTCGAACGCGCCCACGTCAACAACCAGCGCCTCGGCGGCAAGGCGCTCTGACACGCTCACGCGGTCGGTGTTGAATAACTGCTGCTGTTCGGCCATGCCGTCCCTACGCTAATAGCGCGTTAAGTTCGGCTTCAATCGCTTCGATGTCAACGGGTTCTGGCGTTTTCCGACAGGCCATCGCCGCCTCTGCGCGGGTCATTGCCGCCTCTGACATTTGACCACAGGTGTTGGCAATCGCCTCCATCTCTGCGGCTTCACCATTACAGTGGAGCACCACATCGCAGCCAGCTTGCAGCGACACCAGCCCGCGCTGATCGACGGTGCCATTGAGGGCCTCCATCGAAATATCGTCGGTCATGAGAAGGCCGTCGAACCCGATGTCCTCGCGGATGAGGCGGATCATATCGGGGTTTTGCGTCGCAGGACGATCGCCCATCGCAGGGTAGACAATATGCGCCGACATGCCCAAAGGCAGATCGTTCAGCGCCCGAAACGGGGCAAAATCGGTGACGGCGGCGTCGTCCAAGGAAACATCTGCGACAGGCAGGCCAAGGTGGCTGTCCACCTTTCCGCGCCCATGTCCAGGCATGTGTTTCAGGATCGGCAGGACGCCCCCTGCTAGATGCCCCTCTGCGCTGGCACGCGCATTGGCGATGACTGTGGCGGCATCGGTGCCGAGGCAGCGATTGCGCAAGAACGGATGTGTGTCAGGCTGGGCCACGTCGCATGTCGGCGCACAGTTTGCGTCGATCCCAACGGAGCGCAGTTCATCAGCGATAATCCGATAGCGCAGCCAAAACGCCCGCGCCGCGTCCCGCGCTGTCTCGGCTTGATCGAGTGGCGGCAACCATTCGCGCCAATGCGGGCTGCGCATCCGCTGCACACGTCCGCCTTCTTGATCAATCAGGACAAGAGCATCTCGGCCCACGGTATCCCGCAGGTCATTCGTCAGACGTCGAAGTTGGTCTGGCGTGTCGATATTGCGGGCAAAAAGGATAAAGGCCCAAGGGTCCGCATCTTTGAAAAACCCACGTTCCCAATCAGTTACCTCGCCCCCCTCAGGTGCGAGGATAAACGCCCCATGCGCCACTTAGCGCACCACGACAGGAACGCAGTCTGTGCCTTCAGCAGTCAGAGCCGCACAGAACCGACGCGCATCCGACAGGTCAGCAAAGTTCATCGCCCGCAGACGGAAGAACGTCCGACCGCCGCGTTCAGCCTGCTGGATCACGCGGTCTTTGTTCGCCATGAAATCTGGGAAACGGTCGTTAAAACGGACCCACTCGCGGGCTGCAATCTCAACCGAGTCATAGGCGCCAAGCTGGACAAGGTTCGTGCCAACAGGGATCACAGTGGTGGTCACCGTTGCATCCGTCGCCACAGTGCGCGGTGCCGCAACAGGCGCCGCCGCTGCCGCAGCCAGCGCCGCCGCAATCGGGTTCAGACCTTCGGGACGCGCCATTGGACGCGGGGACCGCGACACACCGGGAACAGAGGCAGGAATGATGTCAGCAATGACCGCAGAGGACACGCCATTGATCGCGGTTTCAACGGGCGGCACGGCAGAGGTATCAACCGCTTCCATCGGTGTCGCACCCGCAGCCAATTGATCTGCCATCGCGAGGATGTCGTCAGCGCTCAACGGTTGGATACCGCTGGCAGAGAGGTCAGTCACAGCAACGCTCGGTACACCAACGGCGTCAGCTTCGGGCGCAGGTGCGCGGGTATCGACACCGTCAGGGATCACTTCGCCCGCTTCGGCGGTGGGCATGACAACCAAATCTTCGGCAGGAAGTGCCGCCATCTGCGGCGCAAGCAACAGCGTTTCGGCGTCTTCGGGCGCAGCTGCGCCACCCAGCGCGGCAACAGCATTGACCGATAGACCGACGTGATCCGCGATATCACCACCGGGGTTGCTGGGCGCAGTGCGCATCGCACCTTCCATCGCCCTAACCACAGGAACACCCGTCACATCGCGCATCACGAGCTTGTAGCCCCATACGCCAATACCAATCACGAGACCGAGGGACACCAATCCCCCAGCGACGTTCACGAGTTTACCCGTATCGAGTGCACGCCCGTTTTGCGGGGCGTTCATGTCTGAGTACGCTGCCATCGTTGCCTCATCGCCGTCGGGTTTCCGTCTGCCCCGACGATCCATTTTGGTTGCCTGCTTTTCCGACAATCGGACGCTTTAGCGCATCTCTTCTGCCGGTTTGACGCCCAAAATACCCAATCCGTGCGATATGACAACCGCTACGGACTTGATCAGTGCGATTTTCGCTTGGGATGTTGCAACATCGCCCTCTTGGAAGAACCGCAACGAGGTATCGTCGTTGCCCTTGTTCCACAGGCCGTGGAAGTCAGAGGCCAGTTCGTAGAGGTAGAACGCGATCCGGTGCGGTTCGTGACCTTTGGCTGCGATTTCAACAAGACGCGGCCATTCAGCGAGCTTTTTGATCAGCGTCACCTCGGCCTCGTGGCCGATCTTGGTCAGGTCAGCACCCTGAAGCGCGGACTCAGACACATCAACGCCCGCCTCGGTCGCCTTACGCACAACAGAGTTGATCCGCGCGTTGGCGTATTGAACGTAGAACACTGGGTTGTCTTTCGACTGCTCCAGCACCTTATCAAAGTCAAAGTCCAACGGCGCGTCGTTCTTGCGGGTCAACATGTGGAAACGGGTCACGTCAGCGCCCGCCTGTTCAACCACATCGCGCAGGGTCACAAAGGTCCCTGCCCGTTTCGACATCTTGAACGGCTCGCCGTTTTTGAAGAGCTTCACCAACTGGATAAGTTTGATGTCCAGAGGAACGCGATTGCCAGAGAGCGCCGCAACAGCCGCCTTCATCCGTTTCACATAGCCACCGTGGTCGGCGCCGAAGACGTCGATCAATTGATCAAAGCCGCGCTGCACCTTATCGTAGTGATAGGCGATATCGGGTGCGAAATAGGTCCACGCGCCATCTGATTTCTTAACCGGACGGTCAACATCGTCGCCAAAGTCGGACGACTTGAACAGGGTCTGTTCGCGCGGTTCCCAATCCTCGGGCAGTTTGCCCTTGGGTGGTTCCAGCACGCCCTCGTAGATCAGGCCATCGCCGCGCAACTGATCAATCGCGCCTTCGATTTTGCCTGTGCCGTAGAGCGCCTTTTCAGACGAGAACACATCCATTTTCACGCCCAGCAGAGCAAGGTCGTCGCGGATCATGTCCATCATGGCAGCGGTCGCGAATTCACGGATATCGGCGAGCCACACTTCTTCGGGCTGACCGAGCAGGCTGTCACCGTATTTCTCTTTCAGCGCCTGACCAACAGGGATCAGGTAGTCACCGGGGTAAAGACCTTCGGCGATATGCGGCTCTTGGCCGTTCGCCTCGCGGTAACGTTCAAAGGCAGAGCGCGCTAGAACATCGACCTGTGCACCACCGTCGTTGATGTAATATTCGCGGGTCACGTCATAGCCAGCATAGGCCAAGAGCGACGCTAGCGCGTCACCAAACACCGCGCCACGAGTGTGACCGACGTGCATTGGACCTGTCGGGTTGGCCGACACGTATTCGACGTTCACCTTAATGCCCTTGCCCAAGGCCGACTGACCATAGGTCGCATCGGTCAGAGCAGCCGACACGATCTGCGGCCAAACCGCAGCCGCCAGACGCATGTTCAGGAACCCCGGACCAGCCACATCAGCGCTGTCGATCCGCGGATCCGCGAGCAGCTTTTCAACAAGAGCCGTCGCAATCTCGCGTGGGTTCTTACCAGCAGGTTTTGCCAATACCATCGCGGCGTTCGTCGCCATATCCCCATGCAGCGCATCACGCGGCGGTTCGACCGCAACGTTGGCAAAGTCGAGACCAGCAGGCAGCACGCCGTCGGTCACGAGGGTATCGAGGCAATCAATGACAAGCGCACGGATATCGGAAAACAGGTTCATTTTATCGTCTTTCTCGGGTTCGAGGCGGGTTTACCACGCAATGCGCTAAGGTCAACGGTCAAGCGATCTTACCACTTGCCAACCCTATCCAGTAGAGCGATGATTCAGCATGATACGTTTTACTGTTTCGCTCATTGCTTTTGTTGGTTTAATCACCCTCGGGTTAGTGTCCTACATCAGGATCGAACTCGCGTTCCCCGGGATTATGGCCTTCACCCGCTGGATTGGCGAACCCGATGTAAAAGCGGCCTATGAGAATATCAGCCACGTCCACGGGCTCTTTGCGACAACGCTCTTCCTTCTGTCGGCCTCATTCCTTGCCTTCACCGCAGGTATGCGCGGCGCACCGCTCGGCAATCTGTGGGGCAATACGGCGCTTATCATCGCGCTCATTCAATTGCTGCTTGCGCTGTGGGAAACAGGGGCGATGCTCTGGCCTGCGAGTTTCCCGATTTATCCGCTTCGTCTGGAACATTATGCAGAGATCAAAGACTTCTCTGCGGGCGCCATGTTCCTCTCCGAAGATTACTTTCGGATGACGGCTCTCACACTCACCATCCTCGCGAGCGCCTCTAACGTCTGCACATCGAAACCCTACAAGCTCGGCTCAGCCCTCCTTGCGGTCATCACGCTGATGACCTTTGGTCTCTTTAACTTCTTCCGCCTGCACACGGGCGCAGACATCGGATTGTCGCTCTTTATCGTGCCCGAAGTCATTCTTTTGGCGATCCTCGCGATTGTCATGATCGACCCGATGCGTCCTGACGAACCACACCTGACTGTCGGCATCGGGTTGGTTCTGATCACAGGCATGGCCTTTGACCTCGTGTCGACTCTGGCGGACGATATGTACCTCGGGCGCAGCTATTATTTCATCGCCAACAACCATCTTGCTCAGCACGGTCTGATGCTCTTTGCGTTTTTTGCCGCTTGGTTTCGATGGAAACTACCTCAGGGTCCGCAGTGGTGTCTGTGGGTCTACTCTGGCGCACTCGGATCAGCACTCTTGCTGACCTACCTACCGATGATGACCATTGGGCAACGAGGCGGGATGCGGCACATGCCAGACTCCACCGATGAGTTCCCCGTTCTCCATCTCACGTCGAGCATTGGGTCCGCGGTTCTGGTCGTGGTGATCCTCTTGGGCCTCTTTGCCCCGCGCCTGTTTAGTTCACGCAGGTAAATCGTCGGGCAGGTTTGGACGCACTTTGGACGCTTCGCTCTCTAGACTGCCGGGCGGCAACATTGAGATGATCTGTACATCTGGCGCACCCTTGATCTGATCATCGCGGCGAATGAACCTAATATCCCCCGACGCACTGACCCGCGCGATCAACACCGCATCAGGCCGTTTTTCGCGCCAATGATCGGCAGTGAATTCTTCGGTCAAACGGGTGACACGGAACAGCCACCCTTCGCGCATCATCGTCTCTAGATCGCGCATGGTCTTTTCAGGGCCAAAGGGTTTGCCGCCCAAGCTATTGGGCAAGGCGTGCCGCGAACTGTCGCTCTTTTCGCGCTGCACCTGATAGACCCGATCCCGCCCGAATTCAGGGCCAAGGTCGGTCGCGACGAGGGTGTTATACGCATCGTTGTCGGTCGCGGCGATGATCGTCTGATAGCCCACCCATTCCAGACGATCCTCTGCAGCCTCTGACAGAATATCACCTGTGAACGTCGGCACGCCAGCAGATCGCGCATGACGTAAATGGATGTGGTTAGGGTCCGTGATCAACGCCCGCACATCTGCCTTTTTCAACGCCTCAGCAAGCCCCGTCGCCCAACGCGATCCGCCCGCGATAATAACCCCCGGACGTTCGCCGCCCGTCAGCCCAAGGAACCGCGCAAAAGGCGCTAGCGTAAAGCCGTGAAGAACCACGCTCGTCGCGACGAGGACAAAGGCGAGCGGTGCAACCACCGCGCCATCCTCAACCCCGATCTGCGCAAGGCGTTCCCCGAACAGCCCCGCGACCGCGACCAGCACAACGCCACGAGGACCAGTGAAAGCGACCAACACACGTTCCCGCCACGGCACATCCGTGAACGCCAATGAGGTGAACACCGCCACAGGTCGCGCGATCAAAATGACCGACACCACAAACAGCCCCGCATGCCAATCGAGCCGCCCAAGCGCCGCGAAATCGAGGTTCGCCGCGAGCAGGATAAAGACGCCCGACACCAGTAGAACCGTCGCGTGCTCTTTGAAACGGCGCAGCTCGACGTATGACGGCAATTTGGCATTGGCGATCCAGATACCCATGATCGTGACCGTCAACAGCCCGCTTTCGTGAAGAACCGTGTCTGCGATCGCAAAAACGGCCAATAGCACGGTAAAGATCACGGGGACCTTCATGTATTCGGGCACCCACGCCCGCTTGAACGATTTCGACACGCCCCACCCCGCCAAGAGGCCCAAGGCCGTGGCTATCCCGATGCCCGTGATGAACTCTAACGTCGCGGCCCCGCCGTCCGATGCGGTCCGCGCAACCACGACGACTTCGAACGCGAGAACGGCGGCCAATGCGCCGATGGGGTCGTTCAAGATGGCTTCCCACTGGAGGAGGTTTGCAGGACGTTTTGACAGTCGTGCCTGCCGCAGCAAAGGCGCGATGACGGTGGGGCCAGTGACGATCATGATCCCGCCAAAAACGGCAGAGGTTTCCCACGACAGTCCCGCCGCATAGTGCAAGGCCGCAGCCGAGGTGATCCAGCCCATTGGCGCACCGACAAAGACCAGTCGCCGCACACCTTTGGCCGCGTCCGACAGAGAGTGGCGTTCTAACGTCAGGCCGCCCTCAAACAGGATAATCGCAACCGCAATCGCGATCATGGGCGAGAGAAGCGCGCCAATATCGCGGGATGGATCAAAAATACCCAGCACAGGGCCAACGATGATCCCAGCGAGCAGCATCAGAACAATTGCGGGCATTCGTAGTCGCCACGCCAACCATTGTGATCCGACCCCCAAGGCACCAACGAGTGCGAACGCCATCACGGGGGCCATCTGCCCCACTGCCCCTTCAACCGACATTTGTAACGCGCGTCCTCTCGATTATATCCGATCCGGTCAGACGCGCATGTTCCTGAATGGCAAAGCGGTCTGTCATACCTGAAATATAGTCGCAGACGATGCGGGCAAGGTCCGTCTCTGAGCCGACGTTCTCTAAATCCTTCCGCCATTGTTTCGGCAGATGTGTTGGGTCCGCCATAAAGAGCGGGAACAAATCCTTGACGGCGGCGGTGACATGGCGGCGCATTTCAACCACGCTTGGGTGGCGATACATACGTGTAAACAAGAACTTACGGATCACTTTTAAATCCTCCCACAGGGCGGGAGAGAACTGAACCATCATCCGTCCAGCATGGCGCACGTCCTCGACCGAATGAGCGTCGAGTTCTGCCAGATTGCGCTGACTGACCGCGATCACATCCTCGACCAAAATGCCAAAGAAACGGCGCAAGGCTTCGTGACGGCGGCGGTAATAGTTGAGGCCCGGATACTTTTTATCGACCTCTGCCCAGCAGTCATGAAGGATCGGCAAGTCCGCCAATTCATCGGTGCTGAACAGCTCTGCCCGCAGACCATCGTGCAAGTCATGGTTGTTGTAGGCAATGTCATCTGACAACGCCGCTACCTGCGCCTCAGCGCTCGCATGGGTGTGCAGTTCGAGGTCATGCAGCGCGTTATACTGCTGGAGCGCCCACGGGATCTCGCCCTCAACAGGCCCGTTGTGTTTCGCGATCCCCTCAAGCGTTTCCCACGTCAGGTTCAGCCCGTCCCATTCCGCATAGTGGCGTTCCAGATTGGTGACGATCCGAATGGCCTGCGCGTTATGGTCAAACCCACCGTAGGGGGCCATTAACTCGTGCAGCGCATCTTCGCCCGTGTGACCGAACGGCGGGTGGCCGAGGTCATGCGCGAGCGCGACCGCCTCTGTCAGCTCTTGGTTCAGACCCAAGGTGCCCGCGATCGTCCGTCCGACTTGCGCCACCTCGATTGAGTGGGTCAAACGGGTGCGGAAATAATCGCCTTCGTGTTCGATAAAGACCTGCGTCTTGTGTTTCAGCCGCCGAAACGCGCTCGCATGGATGATGCGGTCACGGTCCCGCTGGAACGGGGAGCGGAAATGGCTCTCTTCTTCGGGGTAAAGACGTCCGCGTGTTTTCGTCGGATCGGTCGCAAAAGGCGCACTCATGTGATCTGCCCTGCCTTGTTGTGTCTGCCTAGGACCTCTATATTTGAAACACGCTGCAACTTATAGGCCTGAAAATGCTCAACCTCCCGCCCAACGTGACCCAACGTGCCTTTGAACGACTGGCCGAAATCGGCGCAGCTGATCAGGGCAAGGCCCTGCGCATCGCGGTTGAAGGCGGCGGCTGTTCTGGGTTTCAATATCAGATCGAATTGGATGAACCTGCGGCGGATGACCTGATCCTTGAGGGGGCTGGTGAAAAAGTCGTGATCGACCCGACATCGCTGCCGTTCCTCGCTGGGGCCACCATAGACTTTACCGAAGAACTGATCGGTGCCCGCTTTGCCATCGACAACCCTAATGCGGCTTCGTCTTGCGGCTGCGGAACCTCGTTTTCCATGTGACAAAGCCCTTGCGTCTGAAGGCTCTAGCGGGGACAACAGGCGCAACGCAGGAGGCAGCCCATGAAAATCGCGACGTTCAATATCAACGGGATCAAAGCGCGTTTTGAACGACTGACTGAATGGCTGGAAGAGAGCAAACCCGACGTTGCGATCCTACAAGAGATCAAATCGGTCGACGAAAACTTCCCCCGCGAAAATTTCGAAGACATGGGCTACCGCGTTGAAACCCATGGACAAAAGAGCTTTAACGGCGTCGCGATCCTGTCCCGCCTCCCGCTCGAGGATGTGACCCGCGGTCTGCCCGGCGATGACAGCGACGAACAGGCCCGCTGGATCGAGGCGACCGTGATTGGCGACAAAGAGGCCGTCCGCATTTGTGGCCTCTACCTGCCCAACGGTAACCCCGCACCAGGTCCCAAATTCGACTACAAGCTCGCATGGATGGAACGTCTCTATGCCCGCGCGCAAGCACTGATGGCGGATGAGATGCCCGCGTTCATGGCGGGTGATTACAACATCATCCCGCAGGCCGAGGACGCAAAGCGCCCAGAGGCATGGACCGAAGACGCGCTCTACCGTCCAGAGAGCCGCGCCGCGTTTCGCCGTATCCTGAACCTCGGCTTTACCGAAGCCTTCCGAGCCCGCACCATCGGCGGCGGTCACTATAGTTTCTGGGATTATCAGGCGGGTGCATGGAACCGCGATGACGGCATCCGCATCGACCACTTCCTGATGACACCGCAGTGCGCAGACCTCATGGTCGATTGCTACATTCAGAAAGACGAACGGGCCAAAGATAAACCAAGCGACCACGTTCCTGTTTGGCTCGAATTGGACGCCTAAGCCGTCACATCGTAGTTATAGAGCCAGTCATACCGCCCCAAAAACAGGTTCGGTGTGAGTTGTGCCATCGTCCGCAGACCCGCATGAGCCACGCGGCGTTTGATCCCTGTAAGGTGGTAGTTCACCGCATTGCGGTTCGCCGCCTCAATCGCACGATTGACCCGCGACCGCCGTTCCGCTTGATACGCCTTGAGGCCGAAATGCACGGACGGATCATCGTCCAGACAACGCGCCATGACAAAGGCATCCTCTAGCGCAAGGTTTGCACCCTGCGCCATGAATGGCAACGTCGGATGCGCCGCATCGCCTAATATCGCGCGACTGTGGTCATGCCAAACCTTGGCCACGGGATGACGGAAAAGACCCCAACGGCGGACGGTCTGCATCTGATCAAAGAGATCAAAGAGGCTCTGGTGACAATCGGAAAAAACCTCGCGCAGCACGTCAGGTTCGTCAAAGAAGTTCCAGCCCTCAGCGGCCCATTCCTTGCGCTCTTGCACGGCGACGATATTGATCCGCCCGCCCACCAGTGGATAGGTCACGACGTGTTTGCCCGCGCCCATCCAGATCTTTACCTCGGGCTGGGATGACGGCACCTTGACCACAGACCGCCACGCGACCTGCCCTGTGAAAAACGGCTTATCCTCACCGTTCAGGATCGGACGCACCACAGAATGAAGTCCATCGGCACCGACGATCAGATCACCCTCTGCTGTATCGCCGTTGGAAAACCGAACATGGGTCTCACCAACCTCGACCGCTTTAGCGTCTAAAGTGATTTTGACTTTGGCCCGCTCGCAGCCTTCGGCCAAGAGGTCCAACAAATCCGCTCGATGGAAGAACCGATAGGGCTGACCAGGGAGCCGCGATAAATCGAACCGCCCAATCGCCTCGCCCGTCATGGCATCGACAGGTACTAATGCCGAAGCGGAAATACTGCGCTGATCAGCAATCGCGCCCAGACCCAAGGCCGCGAGAACAGCTCCGCCATTGGGCGTGATCTGCAACCCTGCGCCCACTTCGCGCAATTCGTCGGCCTGTTCGAAAACCTGAACCTCTGCCCCCGTGCGGGCAAAGCAAAGGGCGGCCGCGAGACCCGCGATGCCGCCCCCAATGATAACGACCCGCCGGCCGGAATTTGCGCCGGTGGTCATACCTTAGTCGTCGCGGTGAACTTTTTCGCGGCGCTCGTGGCGTTCTTGTGCTTCGAGCGTCATGGTCGCGATCGGACGCGCATCAAGACGTTTGAGGCTGATCGGTTCACCGGTCATTTCACAGTAGCCGTATTCGCCGTTGTCGATCCGACGGATCGCAGCGTCGATTTTCGAAACCAGCTTGCGCTCACGGTCACGGGTGCGCAGTTCCAGCGCACGGTCAGTTTCTTCAGACGCGCGGTCAGCAATGTCTGGAATGTTCCGTGTGCCCTCTTTCATGCCAGTGATCGTGTCGCGGCTTTCTTCGAGGATATCGTTTTTCCACGCAATCAATTTACGACGAAAATACTCGAGCTGACGCTCGTTCATAAACGGTTCGTCCTCGGCGGGACGGTAATCTTCCGGAAGAAAATTCTCGGCTTTCATCGAACTACCCTTAATCGCGCTGTCGGCCGTCATGTTGGGTTCATCGGCCATCAGCCACTCCCTCTAACTCGCGCCCTCCTTTACTCTCTCAGCACAGGAGTGTCACGCCCGAAAATGGTAATTTCGTCAATGGTTGCAGGTCGTTTTCGTCGTGATACTGTCACACGACTTTGAAGGGACGGACGACAATGCAGTTCAACGGAACCGATTCTTATGTGGCTGGCGACGATCTTAAGGTTGCGGTGAATGCCGCGGTCACGCTGGAACGTCCGCTCTTGGTCAAGGGGGAGCCGGGAACGGGAAAAACGGAACTGGCCCGTCAGGTCGCTGCGGCGCTAGGTCTGCGGATGATCGAATGGAACATCAAATCGACCACAAAGGCGCAACAGGGTCTTTATGAATACGACGCGGTGAGCCGTCTTCGGGACAGCCAGTTGGGCGACGAACGTGTTCACGATGTGAAAAACTACATCAAAAAAGGTAAGCTCTGGCAGGCGTTTGAGGCCGATGAAAAGGTCGTCCTTTTGATTGATGAGGTAGATAAGGCCGACATCGAATTTCCGAACGACCTGTTGCAAGAACTCGATCGGATGGAGTTCCATGTCTATGAGACGGGCGAAACGATCCGCGCAATCAATCGCCCGATCGTCATCATCACCTCGAACAATGAAAAGGAACTGCCCGACGCGTTTCTGCGCCGTTGTTTCTTTCACTACATTCGTTTCCCCGATGCCGACACGCTGCGCCAGATCATCGCGGTCCATCACCCCAATATCAAAGCCGACCTTTTGTCGACAGCCCTCACCCGCTTCTTTGAAGTGCGTGAAACCCCTGGGTTGAAAAAGAAACCATCGACCTCTGAAGTGCTCGACTGGCTGAAACTCCTCCTCGCAGAGGACCTCAGCGCCGAGGATTTGCGACAGGATTCGGGCAATGCGCTGCCGAAACTGCACGGCGCGCTGCTGAAAAATGAACAGGACGTTCATCTTTTCGAACGACTCGCCTTTATGGCGCGTCGGGCGCGCTGATCCTTCGATTCAACATCTTGCGGCATGATTGTTGCCACGCACTACGATAGTGGCGCGGCTGCGACACGATTTCGCCAAATTGGTAAACAATTGCCATTTTTCGCGTGATTTGTGGCAGCACGACGCCTTTTAGTTGTCGTGTTGCGTAAGGCTCGCCTTGGTAAAACCCCTTTGCGATCTGAATGCGGCCCCACTCCTTCGGCAGGTTAGGGTTGTGGGTAAATTGAGGAGAGCACTTTGACCAAGGCAAAAATGCCGGTCGAATGCCGCCAGTTCCCCCCCGCAATGGTTGCGGGTCGGGCTAGGCTGTGGACCGTTAAAGATCACCAGACCGCGCAATCGCGCCTGTCTGGACTGTTACAAACAATTGGCGCCACCCTGCTGGGCGCCAATGCGACCTGTCTGCCCAAAGGAGGCCTGCTATGAGAGCTGCCTACCTGATGGCCGTGACAACGTTGACCGCCTGCACACCGATGCCGCAGACGTTTGAACCGACCCGTGCGTTGAGCATGGAGGATCACCTGCCGCCAATGCGGACCTTTGCTAATAACAACGTCTCCTTGCCGACCCGCCCGAACAGCGAACTGCTGCGCGATTTCCTCGACCTCTCGTTCCGTATGGAGAGCGGTCGCCCGATTGCCACGCTCACACGGTTCGAAGGCCCAATTTCGGTGCGCGTCACTGGCCCCGCCAATGCGACCCTCGTCACCGATTTGCGCGCGCTTTTGGCGCGGATGCAAAACGAGGCGGGCATCGACATTTTCTTAACGGGTGCGCCTGAGGCCGCCATCACAATCCAAGCCATTCCACGGGCCGAGCTAACCCGCGCTGTCCCACGCGCCGCTTGTTTCGTGGTGCCCCGCGTATCGAGCTGGGAAGAGTTCAAACAAGTGCGCCGCACGCCGCAGGTCGATTGGACCACGCTGGAACGCCGCGACCGTGCGACCGTCTTTGTGCCCGCCGATGTGGCACCGCAAGAAATTCGCGACTGCCTGCACGAAGAACTAGCCCAAGCCATCGGCCCGCTCAACGATCTCTACCGCCTGCCGGATTCGATCTTTAACGATGACAACATGCATGCGGTGCTGACCAGCTTTGATATGCTGATGCTCAAGGCCTATTATTCGCCCGAACTGCGCAATGGCATGACCCGCGGTGAAGTCGCCGCGCGCCTGCCCGCCATCCTTGCCCGTTTGAACCCAGCAGGTGAACGCAGCGATGGTCGGCCCGTCAATGACACGTCCCGCGACTGGATTGACGCGATGGAAACGGCGCTGTCCTCTGGGACACCCGCTGGTGGACGAACCGCCGCGGCAGAGCGCGCTGTGAACCTTGCGCGCAGTTATGGATGGTCGAACACCCGCGAAGGCTTTGCCAATTTCGTCTATGGTCGCCTGCAAGTCGGGCGCGACCCTGCCCTCGCCCGTGCCGCGTTCGAGGCAGCAGACCGCGCCTATCGCGCCAGTGCCGAAACCCGTTTGCAACGCGCCCATGTGGCGGTGCAACTAGCGGCGTTCTCTCTCTCTGAAGGGGACAACATCCAGACCCTGCAGATCACGAACGAAGCGATCCCTATTGCAGCCGCTCATGAAAACGCGGCCCTACTTGCGACCCTCATGATGTTCAAAGCCGAAGCACTGGACAACCTCGGTCGTGCGTCAGAGGCGTCCCAAACCCGCATGGACAGTCTGGCGTGGGCGCGGTATGGATTTGGCTCTGATCAAAACGTCAGGACCCGATTGCGCGAGGTTGCCGCACTCGATCCAAGATAAGGAGAAACGCCCCATGCTTATCCCCATTTTCGGCCTGCTTCTCGGTGCCATTTTCGGGGGCCTTCGGGCAAAGCTACGGGGCGGCTCCGCCCTCGACATCCTGCAATGGGCAGCGGTTTACGCGCTGATCCTCGGCACGATCGCGCTGTTCATCATGATCGGGATCGACCGCAGCTATCGGCCATAATCGATGTTTCTGCCGTTTTTCGAAACCCTTCGGAAAGGCGGCGTGCCGGTCTCGTTGCGGGAGTTTCTGTCGTTCCTCGACGGGCTTGCCGCAGGGATCGCCACATATGACGTGGATGCGTTTTACTACCTCGCCCGCGCAGCGCTGGTAAAAGACGAACGCCACCTCGACAAATTCGACCGCGCTTTTGCCGCTAGTTTTGAAGGGCTTGAGAGCATCAGTTTCGACGATGTGGTCGAGGCGATGGACCTTCCTGAGGAATGGCTCCGCAAGCTCGCGGAAAAAACCCTGAGCGACGAGGAAAAAGCCGAAATCCAATCGCTCGGTGGGTTTGACAAGTTGATGGAGACGCTGAAACAGCGGCTCGAAGAACAAAAGGGCCGCCATCAAGGTGGATCGAAATGGGTCGGCACAGCGGGTACGTCGCCCTTTGGCGCCTATGGCTACAACCCCGAAGGCGTCCGTATTGGTCAAGACAAATCACGACACCAACGCGCCGTAAAAGTCTGGGACAAAAGGGAATTCAAGAACCTCGACGATAGCGTCGAACTTGGCACCCGCAACATTAAGGTCGCGCTGAAACGTCTGCGCAAATGGGCGCGTGATGGGGCGGCGGACGAGTTGGACCTTGATGGTACGATCCGCGCCACGGCAGAGCACGGCTATCTCGACGTGCAGACCCGCCCCGAACGGCGCAACGCGGTGAAGGTGCTGCTGTTCTTTGACATCGGCGGCTCAATGGACCCGCATATCAAGGTGGTCGAAGAACTCTTCAGCGCCGCACGGAGCGAGTTCAAACACCTCGAACATTTCTATTTCCATAACTGCCTCTACGAAGGCGTTTGGCGCGACAATGCCCGTCGTTGGAATGCGCAAACGCCGACATGGGACGTACTGCACACCTATGGCCCCGACTACAAATGCATCTTTGTCGGTGACGCCTCGATGTCCCCCTATGAAATCGCCTATCGCGGCGGGGCCAATGAACATTGGAACGAAGAGGCAGGACAGGTTTGGCTCGAGCGGGCGCGAGATCAGTGGTCCAATCACCTGTGGATCAACCCTGTTCCTGAACGGCTTTGGGGGTATACTCAATCCATCGGAATGATCCGCGACATCTTTGGTGCTGACCGCATGGTGCCGATGACGCTCGAAGGGATCGAACGCGGCATGAAGGCGCTGGGATGAGCAGGCTAAACCGTTTCTTTACCAAACACCGCATCGCCATTGTGGGCTTTGCGCTGGCTGTCGTTTTGCTGGGGTTCTTCCTCGTTAAATTCGTGCTCGACATGCTGTTTTGGAATGATCCCGCCCACCGGCGCGTTGATCCTGCGGAATGGATGACACCTGGTTTCATCGCGCACAGCTGGCATGTGGATAGTCGCGACCTCGCCACCGCCATCGGCATCACGGAAAAACCCGAAGGCCGACCGACGCTCGAAGATATCGCAGAGTTGCGCGGTGTCCCCGTGGCCCAAGTCATCGCCGAAGTTCAGGCCTTTTTAGCGGAGAACGTGCGGTGACCGAATGGGTTTTGGGGCAAGTCGCGGTCTATGGTGCGTGGATCTTGTTCATTGTAACCTTCCTGTCGTGTCTCGCCCTACCGATCCCTGCCTCTCTTGCGATGATGGCGGGGGGCGCCTTTGTCGGCGCGGGTGATTTGAGCTACCTCGCCGTGTCCTCTGCGGCCTTTGGGGGCGCGATGGTAGGCGATCAGACGGGTTATATCATCGGCAAACATGGTGGCCGCCATATCCGCCATAAGATCATTAGCCACCCCAAACGGGCGAAACTGTTTCAACAGGCCCAAGACCTCACCCACAAACATGGCGGCATAGCGATTTTCCTTAGCCGTTGGGCGCTCAGCCCGCTGGGGCCATATGCCAATATCGCGGGCGGGATCGTGGGGATGAACCGTCTGCGGTTCACCATCTGGGGCGCCGCAGGCGAGGCTGTTTGGGTTCTGATCTACATCACCCTCGGCCTCCTGTTCGCGGATCAGATCATCTATGCGGCAGAAGTTGCCTCTGACCTCTCGGGCCTTCTGGTCGCGCTCGTCCTCACGTTAGGCTTTGGCCATTGGCTGTGGAAACGGTGGCGCGATCATCATCGCCATGGTTAGGCTTGTCGCGGGGCGTGAGGCTCCCATATTTACACCATGCGCTATCTGATTTTCGTCCTCCCGATCCTCTATGCCCTCGCCATGTGGCATTTCTCGTCGTGGCGTTTGCGGCGCGAGCTGGATGCGAAATCGACGGAACTCGCCGATCCTGCGCTGAAACCTGTAACGGATAGGTTGGCCAAGGCTCTCGATATTCCAAGGGTGCGGGTCTTTGTCTACGAAATCCCCCAGATCAACGGTCTGGCCGCCCCTGACGGACGGATTTTCATCACCCGTGGGTTCCTGCAAAAGTTCCGCACAGGTGAGGTCACGGGCGAAGAGATCGCCAGTGTGATCGCCCATGAAATGGGTCACGTGGCCTTGGGCCATTCGCGCCGCCGGATGATTGATTTCAGTGGGCAAAACGCACTGCGGATGCTGCTGATGGGGATCCTCGGTCGGTTTATTCCGGTGATCGGGCCGTGGCTCGCCAATACGCTTTTATCGCTCTTAGCCGCGAAACTGTCCCGCCGTGATGAATACGAGGCCGACGCCTATGCGACCGCGCTCTTGCTCAAGGCGGGGATCGGGGCCGACCCACAGATCAGCCTGTTTCAGAAACTCGAACGGCTCTCTGGTGGCCACGCGAACCAAATCCCTGCATGGCTATTGAGCCATCCAAAGGCCGACGAACGCATCGCCGCCATCCGCGACAACACGGCAAAGTGGGCCTAATCCAGCGCTTTACCCAAACGGGGCAACCGGGCTTTTTTCATAAGGGACCGCATGGTCCAATCGTCTGCTGACAATCGCCGCGCCTCTGCCAGAACGGCATCTGCGGCGGCTTGGACCTGCGCGGGATGGTCGAGCCAGAGGGAATAAAGGAACCCGTCAGGGTCCAGCCGCGCTAAGCCCTCTTCGGCCAATACGTGTTTCGGGAAATCTTTGGCGTTGATCGTCAGGATCGCGTCACACGACCCTGCAATCGCCGAAGCCAGCACGTGAATGTCGTTCTGGTCCGAGAGCCACAACCGTTGTTCGACATGGGGCGCGACAGGCACAATCGCCCGAGGGAACCGTGCGGACAACAGCGCGATCTCGCCCCGCGCAATGGCCTCTGCCCCTTCGCCGAGCTTGGGCGTTGCTCGCGCCCATTCCTCAAGGATGCGATCCGACCAGCGGGGTTCAAACAACCCCTGTGCCGCGACGCCCAGCACCACTTCCCGCATGACCGTGGGAAACAGAACGCAGGCGTCGATCAGAACTCTCACAGGCGGAAAAAGACGGATTTCAGATATCCGCTCTCTGCGAGTTGCGGCATCATCGGGTGATCGGCCCCAGCGTAGCCCGTGTGGATGATCTGCGCAGAGCGCCCTGCCCGACCGATCCCGCGTGCAGACGCATTGCGGAATTTCGACAGGTCCGCAGCGTGCGAACAGGAACAGAGCGCAAGGTAACCGCCCTCACGTACAAGCGGCGCAGCAAGACGCGCCACACGTTCATAAGCCCGCAAGCCAGCCTCAAGCGATTGTTTCGACGGGGCAAAGGCAGGCGGATCACAGACGACCACGTCAAAGGTTTCGCCTTCTTCGGCCAAGGCCGCTAGCACATCGAACGCATCGCCCTTGCGGGTTGCGAATTTCGACGACACACCCATCGCCTCTGCGCCTTGTTCGGCAAGCGATAGCGCCGCAGCTGATCCATCAACCGCCAGCGCACTCTCTGCGCCGCCAGCAAGTGCAGCTAGCGAGAACCCACCCACGTGCGAAAATACGTCGAGCACTTTCGCGCCCTTACACAGCCCCGCATTGAACGCATGGTTCGGGCGTTGGTCATAGAACAGGCCCGTTTTCTGGCCGCCCATAACGTCTGCCATATAGATCGCACCGTTCATCGGCACGGGGATCGGCGCTGTTGGGGCGTCACCCGCAACGACCTTCATTTCCTCAGGCAGACCTTCGAGGCCGCGTGCACGACCAGAGCCGTTCATGATCACGGTCTTAATGCCAACGACCTCTTGGAGAGCCGCAGTAAACTCAGGCACCAGACGATCCGCCCAAGCCGCGTTCGGCTGCATCACAACGGTATCACCGAAACGGTCGATCACAACGCCAGGGAACCCGTCAGCCTCAGCATGAACCAAACGATAGAACGGTTCTGCAAAGACACGTTCGCGATGGTCGAGAGCCTTTTTCAGACGCCCCGCAATCCAAGCCTGATCAATCACCGCCGATGTATCGCGATCCAGCATCCGCGCGATAATGCGCGAGTCTGGATTAAACGCCACAAGGCCGAGCGGTTGCCGTTCGGCATCCTGCAATTCGGCAATAGCGCCCGCCTCGATCGCCTTGGTGCGGCGGTCGGTGACGAGGTCGTTGGAATAAACCCACGGGAAGCCAAAGCGGATCGCTCTGGCGTCAGCTTTGGGCATGAGGCGCACAATAGGCAAAGAGGACGGCATGTTCATGCCGCCCTCCTACTCTGTTTCGTAAGCCTCGGAAAGGCTGTTAGTGCGTCAGAACCTGTGCAAGCGCACCAACAAGGTAGTCCTTAACGAACATCCGCTCGGAATAGCCGCGGGCATCCATCGCCAGCACATCATCAGGGTGCGGGCTATCTAGGACGAGGCGCACATTGCGCGGACCTTCGATCACGTCACCTGTATTGGCATTGCGCACTACAAGGACAAAGTTGATGTCGTAGTCGCCCTGAAAAGAATAACGGGTGCGCTGGGTCAGGCCGTGGAACCGCGTCAGCGTCATTTCAGCAACGACAGGCACCTGACCACGCAGACGTTCCGCACCATCGCGAGCAGCCTCTTCGAATAGAACGCGGAGTTGTTCGTGACGCGTGCCGCCAATATCCCCACGCCACACGATGTCGGCTACAGGTTTAATCGAATTTGCCTCAGAGACGGAAAGTGTCTCGGGCACAATGATCTGAACGTTCCGCACGGTGTAGCTTGGCAAAGCCTGCTCACCCACCGAAGGCAACGGCGCCTCTAGCGTTGCATTTCGGGTTACACCATTGTCACTCACACACCCAGCAACAAAGAACACCAGTGCAGTTGCAAATACTGTTTTCAAAAGTCGCATCTTCAGTCCCTTCGGCAGCCATTCGGCCACTCTTCTACCATTAAGGTTTGATTAACTATCCACTCGAATAGCGGCACAACTGTGGCGGGAGTGGTCTGATTTCGTGAAACTTCACTCGCACGGCACCGATGGGTTTTCTGTTGTCATGATAGTTGTTAGCGTTAACATATTGTGCTAAACGGCCCGTCGAGAGAGAGACCGCAGGAGAATCCAATGTCCCTTCACCGGACGCTAGTCGAGGTAACCGACCGTATCCGCGCGCGCAGTGAAAACACGCGCAGCACCTATCTGGACCACATGTCAGCCGCTGCTGCCCAAGGGCCGCGCCGTGCCCACCTCGCCTGCGGAAACCAAGCTCACGCCTATGCTGCGATGGGTGCAGACAAGGCAGCGCTCGTTGATGACCGCGCCCCGAACCTCGGCATTATTACTGCTTACAATGATATGCTTTCGGCGCATCAGCCGTATGAAACCTACCCCGCCATGATCCGCGATATCGCCCGCAAGGTCGGCGCGACGGCACAGGTCGCAGGCGGTGTGCCTGCGATGTGCGATGGCGTGACCCAAGGCCAAACGGGAATGGAGTTGTCGCTCTTTTCCCGCGACGTTATCGCGCTGGCTGCTGGCGTTGGCCTATCGCACAACACTTTTGATGCCGCGCTTTACCTTGGCGTCTGCGATAAAATCGTGCCCGGCCTCGTGATGGCTGCGGCGACTTTTGGCTATCTCCCTGCGGTGTTCATCCCCGCTGGACCGATGACCTCTGGCCTGCCGAACGATGAAAAGGCCAAGGTCCGCCAGAAATTCGCAACGGGCGAAGTCGGTCGTGACAAACTGATGGAGGCTGAAATGGCCTCTTACCACGGTCCGGGCACCTGCACCTTCTACGGCACCGCGAACACCAACCAAATGTTGATGGAGTTCATGGGCCTCCACCTCCCCGGTTCGTCTTTCGTGAACCCGAACACACCATTGCGTGATGCACTCACTGTTGCGGGCGTTGAACGTGCGGCGCAGATCACATCGCTGGGCAACGAATTTACGCCCGCCTGTGACGTGCTGGATGAACGCGCCTTTGTGAACGGCATCGTGGGTCTGATGGCAACGGGTGGGTCAACGAACCTCGTTCTGCACTTGCCTGCGATGGCCCGTGCGGCGGGGATCATCCTCGACCTCGAAGATTTCGCGCAACTGTCTGAAGCGGTTCCGCTCTTAGCCAAGGTCTATCCAAACGGCCTCGCTGACGTGAACCACTTCCACGCGGCGGGCGGTCTTCAGTTCATGATCTCCGAGCTGCTGAACGCTGGTCTGCTGCATGACGACGTGACCACGATTGCGGGCAAGGGACTTGAGCGCTACACCCAAGAGCCGAAATTGGTAGACGGTCGCGTACAATATGCTGAAGGCCCCAAGGAGACGCTGAACGACAAAATCCTCCGCCCTGTGGCAGAGCCGTTCAACGCGCATGGTGGCCTGCAGCAACTCACAGGCAACCTTGGCCGTGGGGTGATCAAAGTTTCTGCCGTCGCCGAGGACCGCCAAATCATCGAAGCCCCCTGCCGCGTGTTCCACGAACAGGCCGACGTAAAGAAAGCCTTCCAGAACGGCGAATTCACAGGCGACACAGTGGTTGTTGTCCGCTTCCAAGGGCCGTCCTCGAACGGGATGCCTGAATTGCACTCGCTGACGCCGACCCTCTCGGTTCTGCAAGACCGTGGGTATAAAATGGCGCTCGTGACCGATGGCCGTATGTCGGGCGCATCGGGCAAAGTGCCTGCCGCGATCCACGTTTCACCCGAGGCCGCGAACGGTGGTCCGCTCGCCTATTTGCAAGACGGTGACATTGTTCGCCTCGATGCAAAGGCGGGTACGCTCGAGGTGATCGGCGTGGACCTGTCCACCCGCACTGCCGCTACGCCTGACCTTTCGGCAAATGGCAACGGCGTTGGCCGCGAACTCTTTGACGTTTTCCGCCGCAATGTCGGCCTCGCTTCTGACGGCGCTGCGGTCGTCCTCTGACCGCGCCCATTCATTCAACAGGATTAAACATATGACCCCTGAAGCTGCATCCATCGAAGCCCGCAAAATCTGCGAACTGGCCCCCGTTGTTCCTGTGCTCGTCGTCGACGACGCAAGTACCGCTGCGGATCTCGCACGCGCCCTCGTCGCGGGTGGTCTGCCGGCGCTCGAAGTGACACTGCGCACCCCTTCTGCACTTGATGTCATCCGCGAGATGGCAACCGTTCAGGGTGGCGTTGTTGGTGCGGGCACCCTCCTCACCCCAAAAGACGTCGAAGCGGCCAAGGCTGCGGGCGCGACCTTTGGCGTGTCGCCGGGTGTGACCGACGAACTTCTTGATGCTTGCGAGGCAAACGACCTGCCGCTTCTGCCAGGGACCGCAACCCCGTCGGACGTGATGAAGCTCTATGCGCGCGGCTATACCGTAATGAAGTTCTTCCCAGCCGAGGCAAACGGCGGCGCCCCTGCGCTCAAGGCGATTGGCGCACCGATCCCGCAGGTCAAATTCTGCCCCACTGGTGGCATCAGCATGAAGAACGTCAACGACTACCTGTCGCTGTCCAACGTGCTGTGCTGCGGTGGATCATGGGTCGCACCTGCGAACCTCGTCAAAGCTGGCGATTGGGCTGGGATCGAGGCATTGGCCAAAGAGGCCGCCGCGCTCGCCCGCTAATCCCTATTGGGTGATAACCCGTGCAGACCGTCCGCCGCGCCGCGCCGGGCGGTCTGTTTTTTCCAGAGCCGCCTTGAGCGTCACCGTCATCGGGTGATCTGCTGGCTCATCCGCGTGCCGCTCTAGCAGCTGACGCACGAAATCGTCGGTGTCCTCTTCGACAGGCACCTTGAGAACCCAGCCAAGGAAAATCGTCCGGCAATCGTCGGCACCAATGCCGTCGATGTTATAGGACTCGCGAATAACGCCTACAGGGTCGAGTTTGTCTTTTGACATGGTCCATCTAATCCAACAAACGGGTGATAACCGCATCCGCCTCTGCCGCGGCTGCCTCCATCGTCTGAAGTAAGCTGTCGGTGTCGGCACATCCGGTCTCCCGCAAGATAAAGCGCCGACCGCCTTCGCCAAGGTCTTCGGGATGTAAAACACCCCCCGTGAGAAGTCGGGCTGCTGCCTGCAGTTGCCAAAATAGCGCGGCAGAACGTGTTAGGGCCGCTTCATCCGCGGCATCCAGCCATCCAGAGGCGACACCCGCCGCGATCTGTTCGGGCACGGTGCGCGCTGCACTCCCCGCTCGCAACGCTGCTGTCTGGGCGCAAAGTTCGACATCCTGCAACCGTCCCGCCCCGATTTTCGCGTCCCAATCACCCTGAGGCGCTTTGGCCTCTGCGATGCGACGGCGCATATCGGCCACATCGGTCAATACCGTCTGGCCCGTCGATTTTTCGTTGAGCACCGCGAGGCGGAGTGCCTCGACCTCGGCCCCCAGTTCCATGTTCCCCGCAACAGGCCGCGCCCGCGTCAGCGCGAGGTGTTCCCATGTCCACGCCTCTGTCCGCTGATAATTGTCGAACGATAGGATCGAGGTCGCGACAGGCCCCTGCCGCCCCGAGGGACGAAGCCGCATATCCACCTCATAGAGCCGCCCATCCGTCATCGGTGCGGTCACAGCGGTCAAGAGCGCTTGGGTCAGGCGGGCGTAATAGGGGCGCGTTGCAAGAGGACGCAGTCCATCGGACATTTCCACACCCTGATCGTCGTAGATCATTATCAGGTCGAGGTCTGATCCCGCATTGAGCCGCGCAGCCCCGAGCGATCCCATGCCAAGGACCACAGCCCCCCGCCCCGGAGGAGTGCCATGTTTCGCGCTGAACTCTGCCACGACCAGCGGCCAAAGCCCCGCGATCACGGCCTCTGCCAGTTCCGCATATTGGCGCCCGCTTTCTTGGGCATCGATCAAGCCGCGCAGATGATGCACGCCAACGCGGAAGTGCCATTCCTTCATGAACCGCCGCGCCATATTCAGCTGCGCCTCATAATCGGGTGCCTCTGACATTGCGCGAGCGAGCAACCGCGACAGTTCTTCGACGCCGGGCCAAGGGGCAAAGAACGACCCGCCGATCACCATGTCGAACACATCAGAGTTGCGCGACAGATATTGCGCCAGCGCAGGGGCCGTCGAACAAATGTCCACGATCAATTGGGTCAGCGACGGGTTCGCATCAAAGAGCGAAAACAGCTGAACGCCCGCAGGCAATCCGCGCAAGAACCCGTCGAACTGCAACAGCGCCTCATCGGGCTTTGCCGCCTCTTTCAAACGACCGAAAATCTCTGGCTTCAGACGTTTAAAAATATCGACCGCGCGCTCCGACCGGAACGCAGGATAGCCGCGCCACTGGGCTTCCATCTCTGCGCCAAAATCGTCTTCGGGCTTTGCCGCCTGACCGGGGGCAAAGAACCCTTCGGTTAGGGTGTGCACCTCTTCGCACCGTTGGGTCAGTTCGGCCCGCAAGTCTGCAACGTCGCGATCCATAAAGGCCGCAAGTCGCGCCCAACCCTCTGCCGAATTTGGCAAAGCATGGGTCTGCTGGTCGTTGATCATCTGAACGCGGTGCTCGACCTCGCGGTGGAAACGATAATGATCATAGAGCGTTACAGCGTCCTGCTCAGGCACCCACCCCGCTGCCGCAAGCCGTTCCAGCCCGCGCCGTGTTTCACGCACCCGCAATTTCGGATCACGACCACCCGCAATCAACTGGCGGGTCTGGGTGAAGAACTCGATCTCCCTGATCCCGCCACGACCTAGCTTAATGTTATGCCCATCAAGGTTCAGCGCCCCATGCAGCCCCTTATGGTCGCGGATTTTCAGCCGCATGTCATGGGCATCCTGAATCGCCGCAAAATCGAGGTGCTTGCGCCAAACAAACGGGCGCAGGGTTTCAAGAAACTTCGCCCCGCCCTCTAGGTCGCCTGCGGCTGGACGCGCCTTAATGTAGGCGGCACGTTCCCACGTCCGACCGACGGACTCATAATAATGCTCAGCCGCGATCATCGGGATACAGACGGGCGTGACGCTGGCATCGGGACGCAAACGCAGGTCGGTGCGGAACACGTAACCTTCGGCGGTGTTGTCCGACAAGAGCGTGGTCAACTTGCGCGTCACACGGATAAAGGCCGCCCGCGCGTCGTGGTAATTGCTGTCATCGAACCGCTCTTCGTCAAAGAGCATGATCAGGTCGATGTCAGAGGAATAGTTCAACTCTCCCGCACCGCCCTTGCCCATGGCCAAAGCGACCATTCCGCCCGCCGTTTCAGCGGCCTCATCAGACAGGCCCGGGATTTTCCCGCGCCCAATCTCATGCGCTACGAGTGTCTTTAGACACACATCGACAGAGGCATCCGCGAAATCAGAGAGCGCTTGGGTGACCGTTTCCAGCGGCCATACCCCACCCAAATCAGCCAAGCCCGTCAGCAGAGCCACGCGCCGTTTCGCTTGCCTCAGGCCAGAAGACAGCTGATCAACCGAAAGTGCTGCGACTTCTGTCAAGACACCCTTAAACGCCGCCTCGGGGTCGTCAAAGGCAGGCACGATCCACGCCGCTTCTTTCTTCATCAGGTCGAGCAAATAGGGGCTGCACCCGCCCGCCCCTTTGACCAAAGGCACCAGCCCCGCTGGGGTGTCAGGCAAATAGCCGATAGCGTCCTCTGCACGGTCAGTATCAAATGGACGGGGGCTGCGGGTCAGTCGGGATTCGAAGGTCATGGGCACACTCTCATAGGCCATTGAATTTTCGTCAATTCCCCATTCAACTGCCTTGATCAGACGCAAAGCGGAGAAAGTGATGAGCAAGAGCCTGAAACGTGTGACCAAAGCGCTCCATGACGCGGGTCTCGACATCACGCCCGTCGAATTGGGCGAAGCTCGCACCGCCGCCCAAGCTGCAGAGGCCGCTGGCTACACCATCGACCAAATTGCCAAATCGATCATCTTTCAGGGCGAAACCTCAGGCGAGGCGATCCTATTTTTGACCGCGGGCGGGAACCAAGTCTGCGCGGAAAAGGCCACCGCACTAGCAGGCGAACCTTTGGGCCGTGCCGATGCAAACCTCGTGCGGGCGCAGACAGGCTTTGCCATTGGCGGTGTGTCCCCTGTCGGCCACCTGAACCCGATCCGTGCGTTTTTCGATCCGCGCCTGTCTGAATTCACCGAAATCTGGGCCGCAGCGGGCACCCCGCGCCATATCTTTCCCATCGCCCCTGTCGATCTTTTGCGGATCACAGGCGCAAATTCTGCCGATTTCACGAAATAATTTCTGAACGGGATCAATCCCTTAATCGCACAACCAGAAATAAATGTGAAAATCTTTAACATAGACCCTTGAAGGTGGGGTTGGGCATTCCGATATCGGTGATGTGAAACGGATTAACATCACCCCCGAAACGGAGCCCTTCAATGTCTGATACCTTTACGACCCCTCACCCGACCGCACCGAAAGGTGGCTGGTTCACGCGGGCCGAAACTTGGCTCGACGAACGCGGCAAAGGCGCTTGGATCGCCGCTATGGTCCTTGGCTTTATCTTTTTCTGGCCGGTCGGCCTCGCCCTTCTTGCATATATGATCTGGAGCAAACGCATGTTCAGTGGAAAATGTTCTAACCGCCGCAAGGCACACTCTCCCTTTGGTTCGCACGCGGCCTACCGCACCTCTGGCAACTCCGCGTTCGACGCTTACAAAAACGAAACGCTGCGCCGCCTTGAACAGGAACAGCAGGACTTTGAGGCCTTCCTTGAGCGTCTGCGCGAAGCCAAAGACAAATCGGAATTCGATCAATTCATGGATGACCGTGCGCGTGCCGCTCGTGCGCCCAAAGAATAAGACGAAACCGTCTAATCCAATTACCCTCGGGTGGCCGCTCCCCTCGGCCACCCACCCTCTGACCATGAAAGCGATACAATGACCTACGGCCTTCCTGATCCTCAGATGCGCGCCGATTTCTACGACGGTGTCACCGCCAAGCGCGCGATTGCGTGGGTGATCGACACGGCACTGATCCTCGGCACGGCAATCGTTCTGATCCCCTTTACGGCTTTCACCGCCCTGTTCTTTTTCCCTGTGTTTTTGTTTGTGGTGGGGTTCATCTATCGCTGGTCAACCCTGTCAGGCGCGGGCGCGACGTGGGGGATGCGGATGATGGGCGTCGAATTGCGTGACAGCGACGGCCACCGCTTGGACAGTCGCACCGCGTTTTGGCACACCATTGGCTATACCGTCTCGATCGCAGTCTTCCCACTGCAGCTCGTTTCGGTGCTGATGATGCTCCTCTCTGAACGGAACCAAGGTCTGACGGATCACATTCTAGGCACTGCCGCTATAAACAGAATGCTTTAGTCGTCGTAGAGACTTGGACAAACAGCGCGAGGTTGCTAACCTCGCGCAAATTCTTTGCGATCCGAGTATTAATGCGCCACACGCTCCCGATAGCGCCCCAGTTTTATGTGACGGCCCCGCAGCCCTGTCCGTATCTCGACGGACGGATGGAGCGGAAGCTGTTCACTGCACTTCAGGGCGACGGCGCGACAAAGCTCAACGATGCACTGTCCAAACAGGGCTTTCGTCGGTCGCAAAACGTGCTCTACCGCCCATCCTGCTCCGACTGTTCGGCCTGTATGTCCGCCCGCATCAGGGTTGCGGATTTTGCACCATCCAAAAGTCAGCGACGCGTGATCAAACGCAACCGCGCCCTCGCCCGCCGTGCGACCAGCCCTTGGGCAACTGAGGAACAGTTCGATCTGTTCCGCACCTACCTCGACAGTCGTCACGCGACGGGCGGCATGGCGGACATGGACCTCTTTGAATTTGCCGCCATGGTCGAGGAAACGCCGATCCGCACGCGGCTCATTGAATATACCGATGTCACAGACGAAGATCGCGCCCTGCGCGCCGTCTGCCTGACCGACATCCTCGATGACGGGTTGAGCATGGTTTATTCCTTCTTTGACCCAGAGCTAGAGCGCCAATCGCTCGGCACCTACCTCGTGCTTGATCATATCGAAATCGCCCGCGAAATGGGTCTTCCTTATGTCTACTTGGGCTATTGGGTGCCTGGCAGCCCTAAGATGGGCTATAAATCGAACTATTCCGCGCTCGAGATTTTTTATCAGGGCGCATGGCAGGACATCGGCAATCCCGACGATTACGAGGCAACGACCCATCCGCTCTCGATCGATCCGATTGCGGAACAAGTTTCGCGCATCCAACTGCCCGATAGCAAAACGGTGCGCTGATCGCGCACCGCTCTTTTAGTTTGACTGGCGCCTAGATTAACCGACCGCAATCGGCTCTAGGATATCCCCGAACAAGAAGTCCGACGCCGTCAGATCGTCTGCATTCATGTTTTCCATACGGATCATCAGGTCGCCGTATTCAATGATCGCGGCGCTTTCGTCTTGGGACAGCATAAGGTCGCCGAACGAGCCGCCAAGGATCTGCACCTTATCCTCACCGATGGTAAAGTCGCCGATCACGTCGGACCCGTCACCATCCGCAAAGTCAAAGATGTCATTGCCCGCATCACCAAACAGCGCGTCGTCGTCAATGCCACCTTGGATAAAGTCGTCACCGACCCCGCCGTGGATCGTATCGCTGTCATCGCCACCGTAGATGGTATCGTTGCCGCCACCGCCATAAATGTCGTCGTCATCGTTGTCGGGGGCCAGATCAGGTGTTTCGCCTACATCAGCGATGTCGAGGATTTGCACCTCATCAGGGCCTTGGCCGCCATAGATCACGTCGTCGCCAGAGCCGCCGTTGATATAGTCCGACCCTTCACCACCGATGATCATGTCCTTACCAAAGTTGCCGTAGAGCGTGTCGTTGTCAAAGCCGCCGTCAATGCTGTCATCACCCTTGCCGCCCCAAACTTGGTCCGCGTCATCGCCGGTGATGATCGTGTCAGCGCCGTTGCCGCCCCAGACCGTATCCATATCGTCTGTTGGATCGGTGTCTGCGGTGAACACACCTTCATAGGCCATGTCTGGCGTGCCGCTCACAGTACCAAGGGCGATATCGGCAACCACGACCTCGGTCGCCAGATTGCCCGAAGTGTCGATCACATCATTGCCCGCGCCGCCCGTCACAACATCGCTGCCATTGCCGCCGTTGATGGTGTCATCATCCGCACCACCGTGCAGTTTGTCGTCACCGTCACCGCCATAGATCAAATCGTCGCCCGAATTACCGAGGACCACATCATCACCAGCATCACCGTAGAGCACGTCCTTGCCCATGGCACCCCAAATGCTGTCGTCGCCCGTGCCGCCGCTGACCGTATCGTCGCCGCGACCACCATAGAGCGCGTCATTGCCAAGGTTGCCATTGATCGTATCGTTGCCAGCCCCGCCCGAGACGTTATCCGCCCCAGCACCGCCGCGCATGATATCGTTGCCAGCGCCACCCTTGAGCAGGTCGCCGCCTTCGCCGCCAAAGACCTTATCATCACCGAACCCGCCGTAGATCGAATCTTGACCGTTGTTTCCGTTCAGTTCGTCATTGCCGCCTTGGCCATAGATAATATCGTTGCCCACACCACCCGAGACGAAATCATCGCCCGTGCCACCGCGCACCGTGTCAGCCCCCGCGCCCGCGTCGATCACATCATCGCCATTAAAGCCGCGCAGGTCGTCATTACCGCCATATCCGTTGATCTGATCGGCAACCGCGCTGCCATTGATCGTTTCACCGTCTTCGGTGCCATTGAAAACCGCGAGGTCCGCATCAACGTTGACGCTAAAGTCATCAATCGGGGTGACGGCGATATCCGTTAGGTCTTCGCCATCGACGGTCAGTTCCAATTTCACCAGACCATCGGTCGAGTCATATTCGACCGTCACAACGCCAGTGTCGGAATAGACATAGAGCGTATCGCCCGTTTGGGTCGGCCCAATGCCGACGATCTCTTGGGTGCCTTGCGGGATGACGTTGTCATCGCCATCGACCAGCGCAACGAACAAATCTGTCGCCCCATCGGTCGCAAGCGATGGTTCCTCCCAGATAAAAACGCTCGTCCCTGCCGCGTTTCCAATATCAACCGCTGGGACCAAATAGGTTACACCAACTGCGGTAACGGCCTGACGTGCAGCAATCAGATCATTAATCAAAGTCATTCTAAAATCCCCCACGATTAAACAACCATAGGGACCATGCCTCATTTTCGACACAATCGTAAAGAAATTCCTAATGCGGTGGCTCTGCCGCCCTCACAAATCATGTGAATAACTCGGATTGGCCTGAACTGAGAAACAATCTCGCCCAAAGCCCTGCGATTTAACGGCCCGTTAACCAGTTAATCGCCCCAAGCGGTCCCTTATCGATTCGACCCCACCCGCGACAAATTGAAAGAAAGTTGCGAAAAATGCCCGCCTCACGACATTTTCTCTATCAGACAGGTTGACCTCGCTTTTCCGGCGTGCATAAGGTTCGCGCACGCAATCGAAAGGCCCGAGGGATGAAAAACCTTCTAGTAGTGGTGGGAAAATGGCGCATGGGCCGGTAACGGTTTTACCATAACGGTTCCCCATGCGCCCCCGAAAATCTCGGGGGCTTTTTTGTATGAAAACGACGTTAAAAGTAACGACGACGCAGGATAAGGAAGAACGAAGATGTCTCGTCAGATGACCGGCGCTAAAATGGTTGTTCAAGCTCTGAAAGATCAGGGTGTGGACACGATATTCGGTTACCCCGGCGGCGCCGTGCTACCGATCTATGACGAAATTTTCCAACAGAGCGACATCACCCACGTTCTGGTCCGTCACGAACAGGCTGCGATCCACGCCGCCGAAGGGTATGCGCGCTCGACCGGTAAGGTGGGCGTTGCTCTCGTAACCTCTGGTCCAGGTGCGACGAACGCTGTCACCGGTCTGACCGATGCGCTGATGGACTCGATCCCGATCGTTGTTTTCTCGGGTCAGGTTCCGACCTTTATGATTGGTTCGGATGCGTTCCAAGAGGCCGACACCGTTGGCATCACCCGCCCCTGCACCAAACACAACTGGCTGGTCAAAGACACCGCTCAGCTGTCTGGCACCATCCACGAGGCGTTCCACATCGCGGCGTCGGGTCGTCCGGGTCCAGTTCTGATCGACATCCCGAAAGATGTTCAATTCGCGACCGCCGAATACACCGAAAAGACCAAACGCAAATCACACTACCAACCACAGGTTAAGGGTTCCATCGAGGGCATCAATGACCTCGTGAAGCTGATGGAGAAATCCAAACGCCCGATCTTTTATACAGGCGGCGGCGTCATCAACTCTGGCCCTGCGGCCTCCCAACTGCTGCGCGAGTTGGTCGAAGCAACCGGCTTCCCGATCACCTCGACCCTGATGGGTCTGGGCGCTTATCCTGCGTCTGGCGACAAATGGCTCGGTATGCTGGGTATGCACGGCCTTTATGAAGCCAACATGGCGATGCACGACTGTGATCTGATGATCAACATCGGCGCACGTTTCGACGACCGTATCACGGGCCGCATTGATGCTTTCTCGCCAAAGTCGAAGAAGGTTCACATCGATATCGATCCGTCCTCGATCAACAAGGTCATCCACGTCGACCTCGGCATCGTTGGCGATGTTGCGCATGTCCTTGAGGACATCCTGAAAGTCTGGAAATCCCGTGGCCGCGTGACCGAAAAAGAAGGTCTGGCGAAATGGTGGACCCAGATCAACGAATGGCGCAAAATTGACTGCCTCGCCTACACGGGCTCTGAAAAGACGATCAAACCGCAATACGCGCTGCAACGTCTCGAAGAACTGACCAAAGGCATGGATCGTTACATCACGACCGAGGTTGGCCAGCACCAGATGTGGGCCGCACAGTTCCTCGGCTTTGAAGATCCGAACCGTTGGATGACCTCGGGCGGTCTGGGCACAATGGGCTACGGTTTCCCTGCGTCTATCGGCGTTCAGATGGCACACCGCGATGCTCTCGTTATCAACGTCGCGGGCGAAGCGTCGTGGCTGATGAACATGCAAGAAATGGGCACCGCGATGCAGTATCGCCTGCCTGTGAAGCAGTTCATTCTCAACAATGAACGCCTCGGCATGGTCCGTCAGTGGCAAGAACTGCTGCACGGCGAACGCTATTCGTCGTCGTGGTCTGAATCCCTGCCCGACTTCGTGAAACTCGCCGAAGCGTTCGGCGCCAAAGGCATCATCTGCAAAGACCCCGCTGACCTCGACGACGCGATCATGGAGATGATCAAACACGACGGTCCTGTGATCTTTGACTGCCTTGTTGAGAAACACGAGAACTGCTTCCCGATGATCCCGTCGGGCAAACCGCACAACGAAATGCTGCTTGCTGCAGATGCTGCGGCATTCGCCAGCGGCGCAACCCTAGTTTAAGGAGGACTAAAGATGTCTGCACTACGGATCAAAAAAGGCTCCTCCTCTCACTCGGCTTATGACCTACGCTCGACCTATGGCGACACCGTTGAACGCCATACCCTTGCGGTCACTGTGATGAACGAACCGGGCGTCCTCGCCCGTGTGATCGGCCTGTTTTCGGGTCGCGGCTACAACATAGAAAGCCTCACCGTGGCCGAAGTCGACCACGAAGGTCACAAGTCGCGCATCACCATCGTCACCTCTGGCACCCCGCAGGTGATCGTTCAGATCAAAGCCCAACTGGGCCGCATCATTCCCGTGCTCGAGGTTCATGACCTCACCGCCGAGGGACCGAGCGTTGAGCGTGAACTGGGCCTCTTTAAGGTCGCTGGCAAAGGCGAGCAGCGTGTTGAGGCGCTCCGACTTGCCGATATCTTCCGCGCCAGCGTGGTCGACACAACCCTGCAGAGCTTTGTGTTCGAACTCACTGGCACGCCCGAGAAAATCGACGCCTTTGCTGACCTGATGCGTCCCTTGGGTCTGGTCGAGGTGGCCCGCACGGGCGTTGCGGCCCTCTCGCGCGGCGATCACTAAATTCAGAAAGGGCGGGATCACATCCCGCCCTTTTTTGACGCTGGGGGACGACGCGTCCTTTCTGCTTGAACCTACGGCAAAGCCCCTGCACTGTGCCCGCAATACGCGAACAAGAGGCAGTCATGGCACCCCGTAAAATCATCATCGACACCGACCCCGGCCAAGACGACGCAGTCGCCATTCTTTTGGCCCTTGGCAGCCCTGATGACATCGACCTACTCGGAATAACCGCCGTTGCAGGCAATGTGCCCCTGCCCCTCACGCAAAAAAACGCGCGGATCGTCTGTGAACTCGCAGGTCGTCCCAACGTTAAGGTCTATGCAGGCTGCGATGCACCGATGAAACGCAAACTGGTCACTGCAGAACACGTGCACGGCAAAACGGGACTCGACGGTCCGCAATTGCCTGATCCGACTATGCCACTACAGGACCAGCACGCCGTTGATTTCATTATCGAAACCCTGCGCAATGAACCCGAGGGCACGGTCACACTCTGCCCTATCGGACCACTAACGAATATCGCGACCGCTTTTGAACGCGCCCCTGATATCATCCCGCGCGTGCAGGAAATCGTCCTCATGGGCGGTGCCTATTTTGAGGTCGGCAACATCACCCCCGCCGCAGAGTTCAACATCTACGTCGACCCCGAAGCCGCCCAGATCGTGTTTCAATCGGGCGTCCCCCTCGTCGTCATGCCTTTGGACGTGACGCATAAGGCGCTGACCACGAAATCCCGCATCGATGCCTTCCGCAATATGGGCACCCATGTTGGCACGATGGTTGCGGAATGGACCGACTTCTTTGAACGCTTCGATATGGAGAAATACGGCTCCGAAGGTGCGCCCCTCCACGACCCCTGCACCATCGCCTATCTGATTGATCCGCATCTGTTTTCTGGCCGTTACATCAACGTAGAGATTGAAACACAGTCCGAATTGACACTCGGCATGACCGTGGCTGATTGGTGGCGCGTGACAGGACGCAAACCCAATGCGTTGTTCATCGGTGATCTTCACGCCGAAGGCTTCTACCGTCTGTTGACAGATCGGATTTCACGCCTATGACCACCTCGATCACGCTCGCGGGTCCCGACGCGCTCGACCGTGTGCTTTCGCTCGTCGAACGCAACCATGCCGAAATCGGTATCCCATCCGATGACGAAGGCCGCCGCCGCGCCATCACCCCATTGCTGAACGGGTCGCCCCACGGTGCGATCTGGCTCATCGGACCGCAACGTGCGCCCTTAGGCTATGTGCTGGTCACGTTCGGTTGGTCGATTGCTCTAGGCGGGATGGAAGGTTGGGTCGATGAGACGTTTATTCGTCAGTCCGTGCGCCGCCGTGGCATCGGAACCGAGGTGCTCCATTCCGTCGCGGTGGCCTTGGGTCAAGGTGGCGTCAAAGCCCTGCATGCTCGTCTTCCTTCGCCAGATCCATCGCTGATCGCCTTTTGCGAACGGGTTGGTTTCCGCCAGCGCGACGGGCTGTTGGTGCTGACCGATACGCTCTGATCTGGTTATCGCAGCCCCGCGCCCCATATAGATATCATGCAACTTTTCGCCTTTGATAACAGCTACACACGGCTCCCCGCGCAGCTTTACACCCGCCAAACCGCGACACCCGTTCGTGCGCCTCAGTTCTTTGCCCTGAACGACGCGCTCGCCCGCGATCTTGGCGCCGACCCCAAAGCCCTCCGCGCCAACGTCGATGTCTTTGCGGGCAACACGGTGCCCGATGGTGCCGACCCGATCGCCCAAGCCTACGGCGGCCACCAATTCGGCCAATGGAACCCAGGGCTTGGTGACGGTCGCGCCCTCCTCTTGGGCGAGGTTATCTGCGACAAAGGTCGCTTTGACCTCCAACTCAAAGGATCAGGCCGCAGCCCCTATTCCCGCGCTGGCGATGGCCGCGCTGGCCTCGGCCCTGTGATCCGCGAATATCTTGTGTCAGAGGCAATGAACGCGCTTGGCGTGCCGACCACCCGCGCTCTGGCCGCTGTGACCACAGGCGAACAAATCCTCCGCGAAGGCCCCGTCCCCGGCGCGATCCTCACCCGCGTCGCCTCTAGCCATATCCGCGTTGGCACCTTCCAGCTCCAAGCCTTTCGCGGCGACGAACAGGCGTTACGCGCACTCTACGATCACACCCTTGCCCGCCATTTCCCCACCGCCGAAACCGTCGAGGATGTCGTCGCCCAAATGATGGAGCGTCAGGCGGACCTCATCGCCCGCTGGGCGGCGCTCGGCTTTATCCATGGGGTGATGAATACCGACAATATGACCGTATCTGGCGAAACCATCGACTACGGTCCTTGCACGTTTATGGACGCCTACCACCCCGCGACAGTGCTCTCGTCCATCGACCGCATGGGGCGCTATGCCTATGCCAACCAGCCGCATATCGCGATCTGGAACATCGCCCAATTCGCATCGAGCCTCGTCCCCATGGCCCCCGATCAAGACGCCACTGTCGAGCGTTTGAACGCTATGATGGGCAACTTCGCTGGCCTCTACCGCAGCGCATGGATTCGCCATTTCGCCCCGAAACTCGGCCTTACCGCATCGGATCAGGCAGAACCCCTCGCCCAACGGTTCCTCAAAATGATGGAGGATACGGGCGCGGACTTCACCCTCACTTTCGCCAACCTCGACGAGCCACTCGACCATAAGGACTATGCCGATTGGCGCACCGATTGGCGCGCAACAAAACCCGACCTCGCCCTCGCCGCGCAAACGAACCCGCAGGTCATCCCACGCCTCCACCGCATCGAAGAAGTCATTCGCGAAGCAACAGAGGGCAACCGCGCGCCCTTTGACGCGATGCTCGCTGCCGTCACCGCACCTTTCACTGAAAACCCCGATTTCGCTCGTGCCCCCGAACCGCATGAACGGGTCACGGCCACCTTCTGCGGCACCTAAGGCTCCTTTGTGCCCCAAATATCCCGGGGGTTTGGGGGCAGCGCCCCCAGCGCATCAAATCGAGACCGCCGCCAGCAACTGCTTCCGCGCCAAACTCGCTTTCCCCTCGTTCAGCACGACATCGCCACGGTTGAGCGCATAGAATTCGTCCGCGAGGTTAAAGGCGAAGTCGAAATACTGTTCGACCAGAACCACTGCAATCTCGCCCTCATCGCGCAACTGTGCAATCACGCGGCCGATCTGCTGAATGATATTGGGCTGAATGCCTTCGGTTGGCTCGTCCAAGAGCAACACGCGAGGTCGTGTGATCAGTGCACGCGCGATTGCCAACTGCTGTTGCTGCCCGCCAGAGAGGTCGCCGCCTCGTCGATGCAGGAACTCTTTGAGGATCGGGAAAAGCTGAAAAATCTTATCGGGCACGCCGCGTTCAGACCGATCAAGGCAGGCAAACCCGCTTTCCAGATTTTCCTGCACGGTCATCAGCGGGAAAACTTCGCGGCCCTGCGGGACATAGGCGATCCCTGCCCGTGCGGCACCAAATGCGGTCAGATGCGGCAGGTCTTTTCCGTCTAACCGAATAGTGCCTTTGTCATAGGGATGACGCCCAGCAATCGCCTTGAGGAGCGAGGTTTTTCCAACGCCATTGGTCCCCATGACCGCTGTCACCTGCCCCGGCTTTGCGGTCATGGTGATGCCGTTCAAAATCTGGCTCTGCCCGTATTTCAGTGTGAGATTTTCAATTTCGAGCATCTTAGCGTCCCAGATAAACTTCAATCACGTCAGGGTTTTGGGTCACGTGATCGAGCGAGCCTTCGGCCAAAACCGATCCTTCGTGCAGCACGGTGACCTTGCAGTTCAGGCGGCGCACGAACTCCATATCATGTTCGACAACCACAACGGCGCGGGTCTTCGCCGCCCGAACAAGGAGGTCGGTCGTTTGTTCCCGCTCCGCAGGCGTCATCCCTGCCGCGGGTTCATCGACCAAGAGCAAACGTGGATCTTGGGCCAAGAGCATCCCGATTTCCAACCATTGCTTTTGACCGTGTGACAGCTCTCCTGCAACACGGGTTAGCTGATCACTCAGCCCGATTTCTGCGGCGAGCGCTTCGATCCGCGCAGCCCCATTTGCCGTCTTGCGATAGAACAGCACATCAAACGGTCCGCGTTTGTTTTTCAGCGCCATCGCGAGGTTTTCGCGAACGGTCTGCGCTTCAAACACCGTCGGCTTTTGGAACTTACGACCGATGCCCGCGCGGGCGATCTGGCTTTCGCTCATGCCTAAGAGGCTGATGGATTTTTCGCCCCAGATGACCTTGCCCTCGTCGGGTTTGGTCTTGCCTGTGATGATGTCCATAAAGGTGGTTTTACCCGCCCCATTCGGCCCGATCACCGCCCGCAATTCAGGCTCTGCAATCGCGATGGAAAGGTTATTGATCGCGCGAAATCCGTCAAAGGTGACCGAAACGCCCGAAACTTCGAGGAGACGTTTGCTCATTCCGGCTTTCCTTCTTCTGCGCGCCATGCCCCCTCGGATGGGCCATAGTCAGAGTTGCGTTTGACCGCGACGAAATCGAACAGACCGCCGATACCTTGGGGGAAGAACAGCGTGACCACGACAAAGGACAGGCCCAGCAGGACGAGCCACCAGTCGGTCCAGACGATTTTGTAGAAACCGAGGTTGATCGCAGGTGCGCTGCCGCCAGTGAACCACGACGACAAGAGCGAGACGAGCGTTGCGCCGATCACAGCACCATAAAGCCGTCCGCGCCCACCAATCGCCACCCAAACCGCGAGGTAGATGGACGCAATCGGTGCGATTTCTGCGGGGTTAATGATGCCTGCTTGCGGGTAATAGAGGGCGCCAGCAATGCCCGCGACCATCGCCGTGATCGTAAAGACGAATAATTTATACGATTCAACGTGATACCCAAGAAACCTCACACGCGCTTCATCATCCCGAATGGCCCGAATGACGCTGCCCATTTTGCCTGATGTGACAAAGGCAAAGAGGAGATAACCGAGGCCAAGCGCGACCGCTGAAGCCCAAAAGAACCAGATCGACACGTCGTCTTGGGATGCGGAAACACCGGGAATGTTTTGCAGACCCGAGAGGCCGTTATTCCCGCGCAAACCGCTGTCGTTTTGGAACAGATAGAGCGACAGCGCGAGGGTCATCGCTTGGGTCAGGATGGAGAGATAGACGCCTGTAACGCGGCTGCGGAAGGCTAGCCAGCCAAAGACAAGTGCAAGCAATCCGGGAACGATCAGGATCGCCAAAAGCTGGAGCGGTAGCGAATGCGCAAAGCTCCAGATCAGAGGGAAATCGCTGCTGCCAACGACGCCGAAAATCTGAGTGCCGATGGCGTCAGAGACCTCTTGCGGCGTTGCAGGGAGCGGTTGGTTCGCCAGAGACCCCGCGACGATTTCTTCGGTGCGGGCATACATGAGCCACATGCCAATCGCGTATCCCCCGATACCAAAGAACGCAAAGTGACCGAGGCTGAGGATGCCGCAATAGCCCCAGACCACATCCATCGCGATGGCGATCAGACAGAGGCAGAGCGTTTTGCCCAGTGTTTTCACGAAGGATGTCGAGATCAGGCCATAGCCCGTTGCCTCTGCCATCACGGTCACCGCGAGGGTGAAAAGTGACAGGACCAAGAGGAACACAAGGACCGAACGATTTGTTGCAAGGAATGATTTTGTCATGGCTCAGTTCCCTGCCGCACGGCCCTTTAGGGCGACGATGCCTTTGGGACGGAATTGGATGAAAATGATGATAAAGAGGATCATGTAGGTCTGCGCGGCGAGCGTGTTCGACGGGTTGAGGAACTCGATCCCTTTTTGCAAGAAGCCAATCAGCGATGCCCCTGCAAGCGTGCCCCAGACGTTCCCGACGCCACCGACCACAACGGTCATGAAGGACTGAACGATGTAGTCGGCGCCCATTTCAGACGTGACTTTGGCGTAGAGGCCGATGGCAACGCCTGCGATCCCCGCAATCCCTGAGCCAAGCCCGAAGGTGAGCATATTGATGCGATCTGGGTTAATGCCCATCGAAGCTGCCATCCCTGGGTTCTGGGTCACTGCGCGGACCTCTAGCCCCAGACGGGTCTTTTTCAGGATAAACAAGATCAGGCAGAGGAACATCACGGCGAGCACAAAAATCGCGATGCGGATGTAGCTGATCGCCACCACGTCGTTGAACACCAGCGCACCGTCCAACCACGACGGCGAGGTCAGCGGGCGGGCCTGCGTGCCAAAGATGTTCTTTGCGATTTGTTGCAGCGCAATAGAAATACCAAATGTCGCGAGGAGCGTTTCCAGCGGGCGTTTGTAGAGGTGGCGAATGACTAACCGCTCCATCGCGACGCCGGCCGCAAACGTGACGATAAAGGCAACGGGAAGTGCGACGATAATCGACACGGTGTAATCAGGGATCACCTGCTGGATCACGTAGCCCGTATAGGCGCCCATCATGATGAACTCTCCATGGGCCATATTGATCACGCCCATCACACCGAACGTCACAGCAAGGCCAATCGCAGCTAGGAAATATATTGACGCCAAAGAGATCGCATCGAGCGCGAGGTCAGCAGTCTGCATGGCACCCACCTTTAGCTCGATCTGTTTGATTGCAGCAGCGGCGGCATCGGTGACGAACTGATCCGCCTCATCGTATTGGGTGTAGAACACATGAGCCGCAACGGCAGCTTCGCGATCAGCCATCGGGACGAAAGGCGCGGCAAGCCCCGTATCGACTAGCCCCTGATAGGCACGAACGCGCTCTGCAGGATCAGACATGGCCGCAACTGGCACACCGGCGATCTGGTCATCCACGATATTCGCGATCAGGGCGGATTTCAGGTCGTCTTCGGTCACTGTGGGCTGCGCCAGTCCAGCGGCGGCAAGCTCTGCATAGGCGGTATTCACATCGAAATCAGGGCCGACCTCGCGGATTGCGGCGATGTTTGCGCCTTCGGGCAACGCGGCCGCAACACCCGTGGTCGTAGTCAGCGTTTGGTTCATCACGGCGCGAACGTCGACGCTCACATCGGACGATAGCGCCTCAATCGCCGCAACACGATCCTCGCTCAACGGAGCAAAGCGAGCGGTAAGCATCATCAACAGACGTTCTTTGCGGGCCTGCAAACCAGTGTCAGGCTCATCGGCGATCGACGCGGCAAGAGGCGCAAGCTGTTCGGCAGAGCCATCGCGGCTGATCGCATCCAATGCAGCGGCACGACGATCATATTCAGGATCGAGCAGTTGATATTGAACCAAGGCAGAGCCGATCACACCACGCACACCTGCGTTCGGTTTGATCTGCGCCATGACAGATTTGGGCGCAGTGCCTACGGCTTCACCCGTTGAAAGGTCGATCAACGTGATCGGATCAGAGCCTTCGACATAGTAAAACAGGCCAGTCTCTTCGTTCTGCCAAACGTTCTTTTCCTGCCACGCCTGAAGAAACGCGGGCACTTCGGGCAGATCGCTGTCGATCAACGCGGTAATCGCTTGATCCACTGTGCGGCGAGACGGTTTGGCAATGTCATCGGAATAGGTTTGGAGGACAGACTGTAGGTCCTGAGCGGCAGCGGCAGCAGCCAAAAAGAAGATGGACAGAGCCATCACAACGGCGCGAAGCATCAGCGCGTTCCTTATGGGGTAGTCTGGGGAGGGAAGGTTCGGGGTGGAGGACGCGCCCCCACCCCAAATTTCAAAACCTTAGTAGTTCGAGGTCAACTGAACGCAGGTCTGAGTTTCGGTGTTATACATACCGCATTTCAGGTCGATCCAGTCGGATTCCAGAACAGCGGATTCCGGCAGGAAGTCGGTCCATGCGTCACCAGCCACTTCGGTGGTTTGGCTGATGATGTCGAACTGGCCGTCCGCCTGAATTTCACCGATCAGAACTGGTTTGGTCAGGTGGTGGTTCGGCAACATGACAGCAGTTCCGCCTGTCAGGTTGGTGAACTCTTGGCCCGGAAGCGCTTCGATGATGGTGTCAACGTCGGTGGTGCCTGCCGCGGTTACTGCGTTCACCCACATGTTAAAGCCGATGTAGTGCGCTTCCATCGGGTCGTTCGTCACGCGCGCATCGTCACCGATAAAGCCATGCCATGCGTCGATGAAGGCCGCGTTTTCTGCGGTATCAGCCGACATGAAGTAGTTCCAAGCTGCCAAGTGGCCAACGAGGTTGGTGGTATCGAGGCCCGAGAGTTCTTCTTCACCGACGGAGAAGGCAACAACTGGGATGTCTTCGGCAGAGACGCCTTGGGCTGCGAGTTCTTTATAGAAGCCGATGTTTGCATCGCCGTTGATGGTCGAAATCACGCCAACCGATTTACCGTCAGCGCCCAATGCGACAACGTCCGACACGATGGTTGCCCAGTCCGAGTGACCGAACGGGGTGTAGTTCACAAAGATGTCTTCAGCGGCGATGCCTTTGGACTGAAGATAGCTTTCGAGAATGTTGTTGGTGGTGCGTGGGTAGACATAGTCGGTGCCCAGAAGCGCGAATTTCTCAACACCAAGCTCTTCGAGGAAGTAGTCAACCGCAGGGATCGCCTGCTGGTTCGGAGCAGCGCCAGTGTAGAAAACGTTGCGCGAGGATTCTTCGCCTTCGTATTGAACGGGGTAGAACAGCAGGCCGTTCAATTCTTCAAGCACGGGGAGAACCGATTTACGCGAGACCGAGGTCCAGTTGCCGAAAATCACATCCACGTCGTGAACGGTCAGCAGTTCACGTGCCTTTTCCGCAAAGAGCGGCCAGTCGGACGCAGGGTCGACCACGACGGCTTCGATTTCACAGCCCAGCAGACCGCCCTTTGCGTTCTGCTCTGCGATCAGCATCAACATGGTGTCTTTGAGAGTGGTTTCAGAAATGGCCATCGTGCCAGAGAGGGAGTGCAGCACGCCAACCTTGATCGGGTCAGCACATTCGGCCAGAGCGGAGCCTGCACCTGCGATCAGAGCAGCGGAGGAAAGTGCGGGCAGCATGATTTTTTTAAACATTTAAAGTGTCCCCTGTTTGAGACCCATCCGCGGCCCGTGACCAGTGGTCAAATCGGGTCAAAACGCGTATATCAAGGCCTCAGCTTTGTTGCTGGTGTCGCGCGGGGTCGGTTTTCTGCCAGGATTGCGTCCCCGTGCGGCGATTTCGAGCGGCGTTATCCGTCGCCCGAGAAAGAGGAGATGCTGCAACGCGGCACATCACAATTCTCATCAAATCCAGAAAATCAAAATTCAACGCAGGTGGTCACTTTTTAATCACAAATGAGTGCCTTGGTTAATTTTTAATCAGAACAAACGTCAACAATCGATCCACTTCACAGGCGAATGGCCCGAAAAACATAGTTAGTCACGCCTTAACTGCCTCATCTCTGCCAAGATTGAGGTATACACTTACCTAACGTCACCCTTGTGGATTTGAGTAAAGCGAGGTCGCCATGCCAGCCGATCAACTGAAAAAAGCACCGACACAGAACAAGCCGCAGACAGAAACAAACAGACAAATACCTGTCGCCGCCGAGACACCCTACCTCATTCGCGACTTTGCGAGCCTTTAAGACGCGATCATAAATGAACAACCCTTGGGTGTTTTCCGTTTTGAGGCACATCATGTGGGGTGTTAGCCTTATGGATACTGCAGCTTATCCCAATGCAGCGTTTCAGCACCGATCCGGATGACATACCCCTGAACTTAGGGAAGACCGACAACCATAAAGAGACACCTAGGCCCAATGGCACTTAAAACCACCTTCGCGATTTCCAGCAATAAGACGCCAGATGACCTGCGCGACTCCCTGCTGTTTCGCGATCTGGATGGGTCTCAACTTCTCAGATTGCGCGCTAAAATTGCGAGCCACCCGTCTCGACATACCCTTATCTACGTCGCATTTACATCGATTTGGGTCATGGGGCTGGCTTTGGGGGCTGGGGCAACAGATCTATCGAAAATCGCAATTTATTTTGTGCCACACACGGCGCTTTTCGTGTTGGTGCTAGGAGTGCTCATCTATCCCATCCGTATGATATACTGGCCAATTCTTGCCTTCATCGGCATTTATCTGGCTCAAGCAATCATACCTACCTACATCCTGCCGCTTGACGAAACATCGGACAGTATCGCTCGCATGTTCTGGGCTGGTTTAGGGGTGAACTTATTTATCGGTGGCCTCGTCGGGTTCTTGTTGCGACTGGTGCTGAACTTCCTCAACAACCGCCTTGCCCCCTACACGGTCGACCTTACGATTTCAGTTCTGACTGGTGTGGTGTTCTCCATCGTTTCGGTTACGACAATCTCAACGCTCACCAGCGTCTTTGCGTCGTCTTTCCCTGAGGCAGTGGCAGCACTTTCACTCGATAACGAGTTCCTGCTCCAAGCAGCGATCCGTTGTGGCTATGGCGGCATTGTCGTGTCCACCTTCTTTATTGGGATGATCCAATTCCCACGGCCATCGGATGTCCTCTGGGCAACGCCATTTGTCTTGAGCTTTGGTGTGCTCGCCACATTGGGACAGTATGGGGTCCAACTTCATGTCGCCCTAGACGCTATCGCGCTCTGTGCGATTTTTGCTGTTGTTCTACCGATCCGATTGGTTGTGCCGACCCTGACCACGGGGATGCTGATCTACGCATCTATGACTGGCGCGATTGTGACGCCTCCGACGATCACCTCGCAATCCGACCTTGTCATAGAAGTTTACGCGGTCATCGCCCTCGGCATCATCATTTTCGTACTCGGCCTACGCAGCCATGGGCTGCACCTGCAAGATCAACAAGTCAGCTCGCTACGACGTCTAAATACTGTTCGGAACTATGCGGGCGTTGGTGTCTTTGCCGTTGATCTAACATCGCGCATGGTTTCGGTCGATCCCGTAACGCAGCGCATGCTAGGCGTTCCGCAAAGTTTCGATATTGCATCGATGATGCGGAAATTTGGCGACCATGAACAAACCGAACTGCGGCGCATGATGTTCCAACGTCCGGGCGAGACGACGACCCTCCTCGCCCGCCTACGCGAGGCCCCAGGCAGCAATCACCGTCGCGTTATTCGCCTGTTCCTTTGGTACGAACGCAGCTTTGACAACCTACCCGTCGTCTATGGCCTCGTGGTAGATGTGACAGGCGAACACCTGCAGGAACGCGCGCTCAAGGAAACCTTGGCCGAATTGTCGATCCGTCAAGATCAGCAAAAGCAGATGTTCTCGATCATCAGCCACGAATTGCGGACACCTGCGTCGGTGATTTCGATGCTTATCGACGACCTTAACGACGACGAAGCGGACCAAGAGCACCTCGCCAGACGCCTGCGCGAGGCAACGGACCAACTTCTCGGCGTTTTGACCGACATGCGTCAGGCCGTGAACCCAGAAAAGAACCTGCCCATCAACCCGGTCCCGTTCGTCCCAGCCGACCTTGCCGAATCGATCCGCAATACGTTCGAAATGCAGGCTCAGGCGAGCGGCATCACGATCAGACTTCGGTTTGGCGAAGGCGCGAACGAGATGGTCTTGGCCGATAGCGTTCGGATCAAACAAATCCTCGGCAACCTTATTCGCAACGCGATCATTCACTCGCGCTGCTCTGCAATTACTGTGACCTATCGGTCGTCGATTGGCGATAATCTGAACGACCGCACAGGGGTTTGGTCGATCACGGACAACGGCATTGGGATCGCTGCTGAAGAAGTCGAACGCCTCTTCCAACCGTTCCAGCGTGGCGGCGAAGATGCCCGCAACCGCGCGGACGGCTCGGGCCTTGGCCTCTACATCGTGCGGACAACTGCGCAGCTCTTGGGTGGCAGCGTGACCTACTTCCCCGCCCCCGAAGGCGGCGCGGGCTATCACGTTCGGATCGCTGAACCACTCGCCTCGGCAGAGGATCTACGTCAGGTCGCCCATATGGACGACGACACGGTCGACTTTGGCTCGATGTATGTTCTTTTGGCAGAAGACAACGCTCTGGTCGCCGAGGTTACCAGCGCGCGCCTTCGCAAATTCATGGGCCGTGTAGAGGTGGTTGGCTCTGGCCGCGAGGCGCTCGACCTCATCGCCCAAGATCCGCCTGATGTAGTCGTCACAGACCTCTTTATGCCCGAAATGTCGGGCGATGAACTGACACGCACCCTGCGCGCCAATGGCTTTACCAAACCGATCATCGGCCTCACCGCTGCTGTCGTTGGCGATGACATGCGTCAGTTCGAAAAGGCAGGCGCGTCGACCGTCATGACCAAACCGCTCGACGATACAGCACTGATGCGGTTCCTCCGCAAACAAAGCGCGGAACAGGATGACGAGTCACCTCGGGCAGAGTAACCTGCAGGTATGACATCCCTTCGTACAATTTCGGGCATTGGCCCGGCGACTGAAACGGACATGATCCGCGCAGGCATACCTGATGCCGAAACCCTAAGGGCGCTCGGTGCACATGATGCCTATGCACGGATGATCGCCAAAGGCACCCGCCCCCACTTCATTGGCTACTATGCTCTTCACATGGCCCTCCAAGGTCGCCCATGGAACGACTGCAAAGGCGCTGAAAAAGACGCCTTGCGGACCCGCTTTGACGCACTCCTCGCCTCTGATACCCCAGACGGCCCATCAAACAACCTCGCCCGCTTTTTGTCAGATATGGGCCTCGCCTGATCCTGCCTTTGTGCCGCAAATATCCCGGGGGTTTGGGGGCAGCGCCCCCATAAACGAACAAAGCCCGCACAACCGTGCGGGCCTTGCCGTAAATCAAATCTGAACAGTGACGATTAGCCGACCAGTTCGAGACCTGAGAAGAAGAATGCGATTTCTTCTGCAGCAGCTTCAGGCGAATCCGAACCGTGAACCGAGTTCTCACCGACCGATTTCGCGAACTCTGCGCGAACGGTGCCAGCCGCAGCGTCAGCTGGGTTGGTTGCGCCCATGACTTCACGGTTTTTCAGGATAGCGCCTTCGCCTTCGAGAACCTGAACAACAACCGGTGCGGATGCCATGAATTCGCACAGTTCGCCGTAGAACGGACGCTCTGCGTGTACAGCGTAGAATTTGCCAGCCTGAGCAGGTGTAAGGTGGATGCGCTTGGATGCGACAACGCGCAGTCCAGCGTCTTCGAATTTAGCAACGATTTTGCCGGTCAGGTTACGCTCGGTTGCGTCCGGTTTGATGATCGAAAGGGTGCGTTCTACAGCCATGATAGCCTCACTTGCGTCGGCCCCATCAGGGGCGGGTTAAGATTTGGCGCTGCCCTAACATGTGTTAGCGCACAAGAAAAGCCGTGATTGACCGCGCCTCTTAGGTCAGGCAATGACGCATCTATGCTACGTTTAGATGACATCAGTTATTCGATCGAAGGGCGGGTCCTCATAGACCACGCCACCGCCGTCATTCCCACAGGCCATAAAGTTGGCGTTGTGGGCCGCAATGGGACGGGGAAAACCACTCTTTTCAAACTGATACGGGGCGAATTGCACCTTGACACAGGCACCATCGAACTGCCCAAAGGCTGGAAGATCGGCGGCGTGAGCCAAGAGGTTCCCGGAAATGAGGTCTCTTTGATCGATACGGTGCTTGCCGCCGATATCGAACGATCAGCACTTTTGTTGGAATCAGAGACTGCAACTGATCCGTCCCGTATTGCCGACATTCAGACCCGCCTCACTGATATCGACGCATGGAGCGCGGACGCCCGCGCCTCGTCCATCCTCAAGGGTCTGGGCTTTACCGACGACGAACAGAAAATGCCCTGCTCTGCCTTCTCGGGCGGGTGGCGTATGCGCGTGGCACTAGCGGCAGTTCTTTTTTCGGAACCAGATCTGCTCTTGCTCGATGAACCGACCAACTACCTGGACCTCGAAGGTGCGCTCTGGCTCGAGAACTATTTGACCCGCTATCCGCATACGGTTCTGATCGTCAGCCACGACCGCGAGCTTTTGAACCGCTCGGTCACGGGTATTCTGCACCTCGATAGCCAGAACCTGACCTATTACACAGGCACCTACGACAGCTTTGCCCGCCAACGCGCTGAACAGCGCGCTGTGCTGATGCAAGCCGCCAAGAAGCAAGACGCCAAGCGTGCCCACCTTCAATCCTTTGTCGACCGCTTTAAGGCGAAGGCAAGCAAGGCAAAGCAGGCGCAATCCCGCGTTAAAATGCTCGAAAAGATGGAGAGCATTCGTGTGCCTGAGGATGCCGCCCGCACGGTCTTTACCTTCCCAACGCCGGAACCTCTCTCACCTCCGATCATCCGTGTTGAGAACGGCGCTGTGGGCTATGACGGCACCGCGATTTTGACCCGCCTGAACCTACGCATCGATCAGGACGATCGCATTGCGCTTTTGGGCCGCAACGGCGAAGGCAAATCGACCCTGTCGAAATTGCTCTCGGATCGTTTGCCCTTGATGGAAGGCGACAAACACTCGTCCTCCAAACTCCGCATCGGTTTCTTTGCCCAACATCAGGTTGATGAGTTGCGCGTCGAAGAAACGCCGCTCCAGCATATCGCGCGGGCGATGCCTGACGTTCAGCAACCGAAACTGCGTGCCCGTCTCGCGGGGTTTGGCCTCATGGCAGCCCAAGCCGAAACCGAGGTTGGCCGTCTCTCTGGTGGACAGAAGGCACGCCTTTCGCTCCTTCTGGCGACCCTCGACGCGCCGCATCTCTTGATCCTTGATGAGCCGACCAACCACCTCGACATCGAAAGCCGCGAGGCTCTGGTCGAAGCGCTCACCGCCTACACAGGCGCGGTGATCCTCGTCAGCCACGACATGCACCTCTTGAGCCTCGTGGCGGACCGCCTCTGGCTGGTCAAAGACGGGCGAGTGACTCCTTATGAGGACGACCTCGACGCCTATCGCAAACTGCTTTTGTCCAGCGACAAGCCAAAGGCCGAAAAGCCCATTGTCGAAAAGCCCAAGGCAGAAAAAGCTGACCGCAACACTATCCTCGCGCTCAAGGCTGAAGTGCGTAAATGCGAAGAGCGCGTGAACAAGATCAACGAAATTCGGGATCGCGTTGCCTCAGAACTCGCGGATCGGTCGATTTACGAAGACGTAAACGCGGTGAAACTCGCGGGCCTCAACCGCAAATACGCTGAAGCCAATGCTGCCATCGACCGCGCAGAGGCCATGTGGATGGACGCGCTAGAGGCCTTAGACAAGGCCGAAAATCCGACCTGACCCCCTGCCTTTGTGCTTAAAATATCCCGGGGGTGCAGGGGGCAGCGCCCCCTGCCCTTGAAGCTTTGCCCTTTGTCCATTTGATCAAACCCGTTAGAACAGCTCTATGACTGATTATATCGCCGCCTTCACCACGCTTTTCGTGATTATTGACCCTATCGGTTTGACGCCGCTTTTCGTGGCGCTCACCCACGGGGCATCTGCGCAATTGCGCCGCAAAATTGCTCTCAGGGCCTGTATTACGGCAGCGGTGATCCTGTTTTGCTTTGGTATCTTCGGTGAGGCGCTCTTGGGCTTTGTCGGGATCTCCATGCCTGCCTTCCGCATCGCGGGCGGGGTTCTGTTGTTCCTGACCGCGCTCGAGATGTTGTTCCAGAAACGTCAGACCCGCCGTCAGGGCCACACCGATGATGCGGCAGAGGATCATATCGATGACCCCTCCGTTTTTCCGATTGCCATCCCCCTGATCGCGGGCCCCGGGGCCATCGCGACAATGATCCTTTTGACGGATCAAGCAGAGGGCATCGGCGGATTTGCGGCAGTGATGGGCGTGATGCTTTCGGTCCTGCTGATCGTTTTCATCTTATTCCTTGTTTCCAACATGTTAGAGCGGATTCTGGGGCGCGTCGGAGTGAACGTCGTGACTCGCATCCTCGGGATGCTGTTGGCCGCATTGGCCATTCAGTTCATTCTTGATGGATTGCGCTCTTTCGGATTGGCGCCCTAAGACCTATCTATTGGTCTATGGACACAAACGACCAGCTTCGCCTCTTGTATCTCGGCATCCTCGTCACCGTCATTTTTGGCGGTGTGATGATCCGTTCGCGTCATAGGCTCGGCAAAGTTGCTCAGCAGCTTGGAATTTGGACGTTGATTTTTGGCGGCGTGATCCTCGCCGTATCCAGCTACCAAGGCGCAGGCTTTATGCCGTTTCGCACGCAATCGACGCTGTCCGATGGACGCATCGAATTAGCAATCCAACCAGACGGTCATTACTACATGACCGCGATGGTGAATGGTGTCCCGATTGAATTTGTCGTCGATACGGGTGCTACTCATGTGGTCCTGAACCAAGCGGACGCAAAACGCATTGGCATCGACCTCAATGACGTGACCTACATCGGCTCGGCCAACACGGCCAACGGCGTCGTTCGCACAGCTCCAATCCGGATTGAGACACTAACCATCGGCGATATCACTGACCGCAATATCCGTGCGGTCGTGAATGGCGGCCCGATGGAGGGATCGCTGTTGGGCATGAGCTACCTCAACCGTTTCAGCAAAATCGAAATTAGCCGCGGCCGACTGATCCTCACCCGTTAGGTCTCGTAATCGGGGTGCTGATTGTTGGTCTTTTTCGCGTTATCTGCGTTGATATAATCCTCATCGCATGTGTGCTCCGTGAGGCTTGGTAATTGGCTGAGCAACGGTGACTTCGATTCAGCGCCCCACGCGAACTTCAGTTTCACCTCTTCGGACTTGTCAAAAACCGAAATCGCCATCCAAAACGACTGCCGATTATCGCGTTTATAGGTCAAGGTGGTCCCGCACTCTGAACAAAAGCCCCGCGACACACCTTCAGAGCTTTTGAAAATCGATGGGACACGACGGGTCCACGTCACAGCATTGACAGGGACACCGATCCAAGCCCCGAGCAGGCTCCCCGTCGCTTTCTGACACATCCGGCAATAGCACACGTGTGCGTTATTCATAACTGATGTCACGCGGAACCGGACTGCACCGCACTGACACCCACCAGCGTGAAGATTGGACATTTTTGCCTCCGCTAGCATTTGTCTTTTCTAGTCGGGCTGACTTTCGGCTTTCTTTGTCCAACGGCCATCTTCTTGGGCCCAATATTGGGCCGAGATGTTTTGCGAGGTTAGGCCTTTCCAAGCCTCTCGCGCCAGTTGAACCAGACCATCATCGAATCCCGAAAATATAATCATGCTCCGTTCAACCTTAGTAACATCTTCGGCGGAGATTGTCGCCCCGTCGACGCAAACTATACAATTCGGTTCATTTAGTGCTGGACGACCATCGCTTGTTAGCAAGATCGGTTGATGGGCGTCATGCGGACCACCCGCCAAACCATGTGCTAAGAAGGCCGTATCGCCACAGTCCCAGAGGGCTGCATCCAATGCCGCCATACGATCCGCGTTGGTGCCGCGCACTTCGACCCTCCAGCCCTGATCACGCGCCTTGCCCAACAACAGGGGCAAGGCTTTCTCGAGTGAGCTTTCGGTGAGATGGTAGAAATAAGCGGCACCCACGGACTTAGGCCTCGTAGTTGTCAGCGATAAGACGGTTCAGCGCCATTACACCCCAGCCAGTCGCACCCTTCGGGGCGAGAGCCGTGTCCGCTTTGGTCTGTGCAGTGCCCGCAATATCGATGTGGCACCACGGCATGTCGTCTTGGATAAAACGTCGCAGGAATTGCGCTGCTGTGATCGACCCACCGTCGCGACCACCGACATTTTTCATATCCGCCTTAGCCGATTTCAACATTGCGTCATAGGCAGGGCCCATCGGCATCCGCCATGCGCCCTCGCCCTCGTTCGCTGCGGCCTTCAGCAGTTTATTCGACAGCTCGTCACTGTTCGAGAACACACCCGCATTTTCATGGCCCAGCGCGATGATGATCGCACCCGTTAGCGTGGCGAGGTTGATAACGCCCGTCGGTTTGAACCGCTCCTGCGCATACCAGAGCACATCGGCCAGAACCAAACGGCCCTCGGCGTCGGTGTTGATCACCTCAATCGTGTCACCCTTCATCGAGGTCACGATATCGCCCGGACGCACAGCATTACCCGACGGCATGTTCTCAACCAGACCCACGAGGCCGACCACATTGGCCTTAGCCTTACGCAGGGCGAGCGTTTTCATGACGCCAGCCACAACACCCGCGCCACCCATGTCCATGGTCATATCTTCCATGCCAGCGGCTGGTTTGATGCTGATACCGCCCGTATCGAACACAACACCTTTGCCAACAAAGGCAAAGGGTGCCTCTTCGCCGCCGCCATTCCACTGCATCACGACGACCTTGGACGGGCTGTCCGATCCTTGCCCAACGCAGAGGAGAGACCCCATGCCTAGCTTTTCCAGATCAGCCTCTTCGAGAACTTCAACGGTCACGCCCAGCGCACTCAGATCGCTAAGTTTTTCGGCAAATGTAGTGGTGGTCAGGATGTTTGCAGGCGCATTCACTAGATCGCGAGTAAAAAAGGTGCCTTCGGCAACAGCCGCTAGAGGTGCGTAGGCAGTAGAAGTTTCGTCAGCGTCTTTGACCATGACGGTAACAGCGCCGTAGGTGGTTTTGTCACCCGTCTTGTGATCCTCAAACACATAGGCGCGCATCGCGATGCCAAAGGCGAGTTCTTCGGGCTTGTTCACCGCTGCAGCCAGAACGGTCAGATCGCCCTTACCCATCGCCTTGGCAATGCTTGCACCCGCCTTGCGGTGTTCTTCTGCCGAAGCACGGCGCGGCAGTTTCACGACCAAGAGAGCCTCAGCCGCGAGGCCCACAGGCCATGTGACCTCAGCCAGATCGCCGGTGCCCAGTTTTGCAAACCGATCAGAGGCAACCAAGCGCTCTACCGCTTTGCGGGATAGGGTGTTCACCTTACGCGCACCGATGTCCATTTTACCGTCTTCGGTCACGAAAATCGCAATCCGACCTTCTGTCGTCGCGAGCGCATCAGTGGTCAAAGGCGCAAAGGTAATCTGGATCGGGCTAGTCATTTGGTGAACTCCTGAAAGCTGTCTTTCGGCAATAGGTAGCTTGCCTTGTGGTGAATGACCAGAATACGGTTCAATCCCCCCAACAAATCGGTTAGCGTCTTGGCGATAAGGAATAACTGGCATCCGGGGGGACGCATTGGCTCGATTCGACAGATACCTACTGTCGCAATTGCTGACTCTCTTCGGCTTTTTCTCGCTCGTATTGGTCTTTATCTATTGGATCAGAGCGGCGGTCGAATTGTTCGACGAACTGATATCTGACGGACAAACAGCAAAAGTGGTTTTGGAACTCACCATGCTCACCCTTCCGGGCGTGGTGCAGATCGTCTTGCCATTGGCCGCAGTGGTGGCGAGCATCTACGTGATGAACCGCATGACCTCTGACAGTGAATTGGTGGTTATGCAGGGCACAGGATTTTCGCCCGTGCGCCTGATCCGTCCTGCGGTGATCTTTGGCGTGATCGTGACGGTCCTGACGATGGTCGCCTCGCATTTTCTGGTGCCAACCGCGGCGCTCATCACCAATCAACGCCAAGCGGAGATCAGCCAGAACCTCGCCGCGCGGATGCTGGTCGAAGGGCGGTTTCAATCGCCCACCTCTGGTTTGACGATCTACATCCGCGATATCAGCCGCAGCGGAGAGTTGTTGGACCTGTTCCTCTCAGATACCCGTGATGATGCAGAGACGATGACCTACACCGCGTCACGCGCGTACCTCGTGAAAACCGACAATGGCCCGCAGCTGGTGATGATCGATGGTATGGCGCAGGCGCTTAATACCAACACCCAGCGCCTGAGCCTTACACGGTTCGAAGATTTCACCTACGACCTCGGCGATCTGGTCGACTTCACACCTCGATTAACAAGGTCAAGCGGTGAAGTAACCTCTCTCGAGCTACTGATGGCAACGCCTGAGTTGCAGACTGAGACAGGCAAGACCGCTGGCGAATTGATCATGGAAGCCAACCGCCGCAATGCGCGTGCGCTCTTGGGCCTCGTCGGGGCTGCGATTGGGGCGGCATCCTTGCTCGTCGGTGGGTTCAGTCGCTTTGGGGTTTGGAAACAGGTGATGCTGGCCATTGCCCTGATCATCGTTGTCAAATTCGCGGAATCGACCGCTGAGAACATGATGCGCACGATGCCCGAAGCATGGATGGTGCCCTATCTGCCGATCCTAGTGGGCATAGTGATCACTATGGTTTTGCTGACCATCGCGACCTACCCCGCGCGGTTCCGCTTTCCCAAAGGAAGGATCGCAGCATGATCCTTCACCGATATTTCGCTCAGCGCTTTATTTTTGTCCTCGGGGGCGTGATCGGTGTGTTCGGCCTATTGATGGCGTTCGTTGAGTTGGTCGAGCGTCTAAGAACCCTGCGCAATGTCGATGTATCCTTTGGGCAGGTTGTGCAATTGGCGCTCCTGAACCTGCCTGACTCGCTCTATCGGATAATCCCTCTTTTGGTGATCATCGCGACGATCTGGCTGTTTCTTGGTCTTGCGCGATCATCTGAACTTGTCGTCACACGTGCGGCAGGCCGTTCGGCACTTAGGGCACTCGTTGCGCCCTGTCTCGTCGCCTTCACATTCGGCCTCGTGACCATTGGGATTTTCAACCCCATCGTCGCAAGCACATCCCGAGAATTCGATGCACGGCTGAGCACCCTCACGGGCGAAGGCAGTAGTTTTACCGTCTCCTCGGATGGCTTGTGGCTCCGCCAAGGGTCAACGAACGGGCAAACGGTGATCCGCGCAGACGCGACTAACCTTGACGGTACGGAACTGTCTGGGGTCACGTTCATCACCTTCACCCTTGACGGTGGTCCAGTGCGTCGGATCGAGGCTACGTCAGCCCGTCTGACACCGGGCCAATGGGACATCACAAACGCAAAAGTCTGGCCTCTGGCTGACGCCGAAAACCCCGAAGCCGTCGCGGAATACCACGAGACGTTCCAAATCCCATCGTCGCTGACCGTTGATCAAATCCGCGACAGTTTCGGCAGTCCGACCTCTGTTCCGATCTGGGAACTCCCCGCCTTTATCGAAAAACTTCGGACAGCAGGATTTAGTGCACGTCGTCATGCGGTTTGGCTCCAGTCTGAACTGGCGATGCCTCTCTTCTTGGTCGCGATGGTTTTAATCGGCGCGGCCTTTACCATGCGTCCGCAACGCGGCGGCAAAACGGGACAGATGGTTCTTTGGGCTATTCTGATCAGTTTCGGGCTTTATTTCGTTCGGAATTTTGCGTCTATTTTGGGCGAAAACGGGCAAATCCCGATTGCCTTGGCTGCTTGGGCTCCGCCCTTTGTCGCCGTGGGTTTTGCCTTTGGTCTACTACTGCATCTGGAGGACGGGTAATGCGTCGTCTCGCCCCGCTTATCCTCGCCGCCCTTCCCTTTGCAGGAGCAGTTGCCGCCCAAGACGCGGCAACCCTTATGGCGGACAGCGTATCGATCACCGCCGACAATCGACTGATTGCATCGGGCAATGTTGAGGCATTCTTTGACGGCACAACGCTCTCTGCGGCTCGTATCACCTATGATGAGGCAACTGATCGTCTGATCATTAACGGCCCCATTTTCATCAAGGCCGCCGATGGCACAATCCTCACAGCCGAAAGCGCGGACCTAGACCCCAAGTTGCAAAACGGTCTTTTGCTCAGCGCCCGTATGGTCCTGAACGAACAGTTGCAACTGGCTGCGAACCGTATCGATCGGGTTGACGGTCGCCTCATCCAATTGACCAAGGTTGCCGCGACATCGTGTAATGTCTGCGACGGGCGCCCACCATTGTGGGACATTCGCGCGTCTCGGATTGTCCATGATCAAGATGCCAAGGAACTATACCTCGACAATGCGGTGTTGCGTGTTCGAGGCGTGCCTGTGTTTTGGCTGCCTACGATGCGGCTCCCTGATCCTACGCTTGATCGTGCGACCGGGTTTCTGGCACCGAGCTACCAGTCGAACAACCTGTTAGGCCTTGGTGTCCGCACACCATATTTCATCAAGATCGGTGATCACCGCGACCTAACCCTGACCCCTTTCTTGAGCGCGGAAACCCGCACCCTCGAAGCGCGGTATCGTCAGGCCTATTTAAACGGTGATATCGAAATTAACGCCGCCGTGAGCCGCGATACCATCGATGATGGAGCGACACGGGGTTACGTCAGATACGCGGGCGACTTTGCTTTGCCGCGCGATTACACGCTGAGCTTCAATGGCATCGTCACAAGTCACGACGAATACCTCGCCCAATATGGCTATTCCTCTGCGGATTATCTGAAAAACGCACTAACGGTCGCGCGGATCGAACCGCAGTCCTTTGTGATGGGCGAAGTGGCTATCTATCACACGGTCAAAGACGGTGAGACTGACGCCGATATTATTCCCGTTGTCGTCAGCGTAAGCACTGAAAAGCAGCTCAACTACGCCTCGGGCGTCCTGACCACAGGCATCGATGCGGACCTTCAACTGCGATACGGTCACGACAACACAGGCGCAGATCGCGATGTATTTCGGATCGGCGCATATGCGGACTGGAACCGAAACTGGGTGCGCCCCTCTGGCATCGTGATCGAAAGTGATGTGGGTATTGCGGTAGATGTCTACGGGTTCAACAACGATCCTACAAATGACACGGCGTTCCGATTGGTCCCCTCGGCTTCGGTCACCCTGCGTTACCCAATGGCCCGCACCGAGCGCGATGGTTCTGTGAACTTGCTAGAGCCATTATTGATGCTGGGGTGGTCCGATATCATTGGCGATACCGTCCCGAACGAAGACAGCGGCACCGCCGATTTCGACGAAGCGAACCTGTTTAGCCTATCGCGTTTCCCTGGTGACGACCGCGTAGAAACAGGCGCGCAAGCTGCCTATGGCATATCATGGCTTCACATTGCGCCGCAGGGATGGAACGCACGGCTTTTGATGGGACAGGTTGTGCGTGACGAACCCGCCGATTTCTCGGCATCGTCGGGGCTGTCTGGCTTGGGATCCGACTTCCTTCTCGGGGGGCAATTGTCCCTCGCAAATGGGCTTCACGTTCATGGCCGCACGCTGATCGACGCAGACTGGGGTGCTGGCAAATCCGAGTTGGGCGTTGGATGGGCAAATAATCGGATCGACCTCACGGCTGAATACCTGTGGCTCCCCGCCGACCTTGGCGAAAGCCGCACTGAGGTGACGTCTGAGTGGGCCTTGGATGCGGGCTACATCGTCAATGACAACTGGAATATCGGGTTCAACGGGCGCTACGACATCGATGCAGATAGCCCTGTTGACGCGGAAATTCTCTTGGGATGGCAGAACGAATGCGTGAAAGTCGAGTTTTCGGCCTCGCGCAGCTATACTGTTTCCTCTACTCTTGAACCAACAACAGACTACGGATTGACCGTGGGGATCGCAGGCTTTGGCACCTCGACATCGGGTGTCGCTCCCCGTCGGGTCTGCACGAATTGAATGAGGCACCTATGCGTTTGCTGAAAAACCTGATCTGCGCCGCCGCTCTTTTGGCGCCAATCTCTGCATCGGCTCAAGGTTTGTTTTCTCCTGCGATCAGCGTCAATGACAGCGCGATCACACGCTATGAAATTGACCAGCGCGTGAAACTCCTCGTTCTCTTCCGCACGGCAGGTAACCTCGAAGATCTCGCCCGCGAACAGTTGATCGATGAACGTCTGCGCATGTCATATATGCAGCGCGAAGGTCTGAACCTTTCGGACGACGGCCTGAAAAACGCGATGACCGAATTCGCAACCCGCGGCGGTCGTACTTATGAGGAATTCCTCGACAACATCACTGCAGCAGGCGTCGCAGAACAAACCGTGCGCGATTTTGTTGCTGTGAACACTCTGTGGCGCGAACTGATCCGGTCAAAGTTTAACCGCCAGGTTTCGGTCACCGAGGCAGAGATTGACGCGGCTCTGGCGAGCACCAGTACGAACCCTGCGTCTCTCCAAGTTCTGATCTCTGAAATCATTATCCCCGCTCCGCCTGAAAAGGCGGAAGAGGTCGCAAAACTCGCCGAAGACATCAGCCAGATGACCTCAGTCACGGAATTTTCCGCAGCGGCCCGCCAATATTCGGCGACCCAGTCCCGCGATGACGGCGGTCGCCTTCCGTGGCAGAGCTTGACCGAACTGCCCGCGGGTTTGCACGGGCTTTTGACCAACCTTGAACCGGGGCAAGTGACCCCTCCGCTGCAACTCGAAAACGCTGTGGCGCTGTTGCAGTTGCGCGACCTGCGTGAGGTGCCGAACGCAACGGTCGCTACATCGCAGTTTGACTATGAGGTATTCACCATCCCCGGTGGCCTGACCGAGACCGCCAAGGCCGAAGCGGCCCGCATCGATGCAGAGACAGACAGCTGCGATGACCTCTATGGCATTGCCCGCGACCTCCCCGAGGATCGTCTGACCCGCACGACCGCAACGCCATCCGAAATCGATACCGATATCGCCTTGGAACTTGCAAAGCTCGACGCTGGCGAAAGCTCCGCCATCCTGACCCGCAACGATGGCCAGACCCTACTTTACGTGATGATGTGCAATCGCATTCCTCAGGTGGCCGAAACCGTTGATCGCGACCAAGTCGAAAGCCGCCTGCGCAGTGAAAAACTCGCTGGCTACGCGGATGCTCTCTTGGCACAGTTGCGCGATACAGCCGTGATCAGCAACCAATGACCATCGCGATCAGCTGTGGCGAACCCGCAGGCGTCGGTCCCGAGGTCGCCGCCAAGGCTTGGGCAGAGCTTCGCAATGACATGCCGATGCTCTGGGTTGGTGATCCGAACCACCTGCCCGCTGGAACCCCGCATCAGGTAATCTCTGACGCAAGCGAAGCCGCATCTATCAGCCAAACCGCCCTGCCCGTTCTGGCTCGCGATTTCGGCCCCGCGCTTACCCCTGGCATTGCCAATCCCACCCATGCCGCTGGTGTGATTTCTGCCATTGAAACGGCCGTTGATCTGGTCACCTCTGGCCAATGTTCTGCCATGACCACCGCTCCCATCCACAAAAAGGCGCTCGCGGACGGTGCAGGCTTTGCCTACCCGGGCCATACCGAATTCCTTGCCGCTCTGGGCAAGGTCGATCAGGTTGTGATGATGCTCGCCTGTGACCAGTTGCGCGTGGTGCCGACAACGATTCATATCGCGCTCGCTGACGTGCCCAAAGCCTTCACCGCTCGCCTTCTGACCGATACCGTCCTCATCACCCACGCGGCCCTGCGGCGCGACTTCGGCATTGATCGCCCGCGCCTCGTCGTCGCTGGCCTGAACCCCCATGCGGGCGAAGGCGGCAAGATGGGAACCGAAGAGCTTGATTGGATGAACGACACCATTGCGGCGCTCCGTGCAGAAGGGATCGACCTGCGCGGCCCGATGCCCCCTGACACCATGTTCCACGCCCGCGCCCGCGCCACCTATGACGCGGCGATCTGCGCCTATCATGATCAGGCCCTCATCCCGATCAAGACCATCGATTTAGACAATGGCGTGAACGTGACCTTGGGCCTGCCTTTTATCCGCACCTCGCCCGATCACGGCACCGCCTTTGATATCGCGGGCAAAGGGATCGCCAACCCGTCGTCGATGATCGCGGCCCTGCGGATGGCAGACAAAATGGCGAAATCGCGCTGCTGATCTGCCTTTGTGCCTGAAAATATCCCGGGGGGCCGCAACGCGGCGGGGGCAGAGCCCCCTCGCCCCTTTCCCCTCTTGACCAAAACTCTGCGCTCTGGCTCTGTAGCCATAATTTGATCAAAAGGGACGACCCATGGCACTTGAGGATGCAAAGAAACAAATCGACCTCGCTTTTACGCGCGAGGATCGTCGCGGTTTGGCCTTTGAAAACGCTTTTGGTGGTGCGCTGTCGTTCCTGCGCCGTCAATATTCCAAGGACCTCACGGGTGTCGATATCGCCGTGACAGGGGTTCCGTTTGATCAAGCAGTGACGCACCGCACCGGCACGCGCTTTGGCCCTCGTGCGATCCGCGAAGCCTCCACCCTGCAGCCCTATGACCCGCCAATCGGCTGGGGTTTTGACCCGCTGGGGGAGTTTTCGATCATCGACTATGGCGATTTGGCCTTTGACTACGCCCATACGCCGAGCTTCCCCGCGCTCCTGACCGACCACATTCGCACGATCCTCAACGCAAATGCAGCAAGCGTGACCTTGGGCGGCGATCATTCGATCACCCTCCCAATCCTGAAGGCCTATGCCAAAAAATACGGCCCGATGTCGGTGATCCAGTTCGACGCCCACTCTGACCTTTGGGCGGATGATGATTTCGACCGCATTGATCATGGCACCTTCATGTATAAGGCGGTTAAGCTCGGCTACGTGGACCCGAGCCGCTCTGTCCAAATCGGCATTCGGACGGTCTGTGATGACTATCTGGGGATGCACTACATCGACGCGCGGTCCGTACACGAGATGGGCCTGCCGTGGGTCGTTGAGCGGACCAAATCCATCGTTGGCGACAACCCGACCTATGTGACCTTTGACATCGACGCGCTGGACCCTGCCTTTGCACCGGGGACGGGCACGCCTGTTTGGGGCGGTCTTGCGTCGTGGCAAACTGCGGCACTCCTGCGGGATTTGGCGGGGATCAACATGGTTGGCGGCGATGTGGTTGAGGTCTCTCCACCCTTTGATCACGGCAATATCACCGCCATTGCGGGTGCCCATGTCGCAATGGAGCTTTGCTGCCTAAACCTCTGGAACAAAAGAAAATGAAGCTGCTGGTCGGTGTTATTATCGCCCTCGTTTTGGGCTTTGCGGCTTATGTGCGCCTCGCGCCATTGGATGCACAACGTTGGCATCGAATGGCGGCCCCGCAACTACCTGCGGGCCGCTACCCAGAGGCGGGCGGGCTGACGGTCGCCACGGTCCTCAGCGACCCATCCCGCATCGACGCGCTCTTTGCCGCGATCACTGACACGCCCCGCACAGTTCAAATCGCAGGCTCTCGCGATGAGGCGATGGTCACCTTTGTGACCCGCACCGCGCTCTGGGGATTTCCCGATTATACCACAGTGCGCGTGATCAAACGGTCTACAGAGACGCCGGAATGGCACCTCCAAATCCACGGGCGGTTGCGGTTTGGGCGTTCTGATCTGGGCGTGAATGCGAAACGGATTGACGGCTGGCTCATGGTAGCAGGCATCAACCAGCCTTGACGCCGCGCGGCCTGTCGGCCATTGCAAAGCACATGATACCCAGTGACAAACTCGACCAGATTATCTCTCGCTTTCAGTTCCTAGAGGCCAAACTGAACGGCGGCGTTGAGCCGTCTCAGATCGCGGCCCTGTCCAAAGAATATTCAGAGCTTGAGCCGGTAGTGAAAACCGTTTTGGGCTACCGCCAAATCGTTGCCGATATCGCCGAGGCAGAGCTGATGCTCAAAGACCCCGATATGCGCGAACTGGCCGAGGATGAGCTCCCCACCCTGCGCGAACAGCTAGAGACGGCGGAACAGGACGTGCGCCTTGCCCTGCTGCCCAAGGATGCGGCGGATGCCCGTCCTGCGATCCTCGAAATCCGTCCAGGCACGGGTGGCGATGAGGCATCGCTTTTTGCGGGTGATCTGTTGCGGATGTATCAGCGCTATTGCGAAGACAAAGGCTGGAAGCTGGAAATCCTTGAACACCAAGAGACCGAATTGGGCGGCATCAAAGAGGTGATCGCGCGGATCGCCGGCGATGGCGTCTTTGCCCGCATGAAATACGAATCCGGCGTGCACCGCGTACAACGCGTGCCCGAGACAGAGAGCGGCGGACGTATCCACACCTCTGCCGCAACCGTCGCCGTTCTTCCCGAAGCCGAAGACGTGGACATCCAGATCAACGCCAATGACATTCGCATTGATACGATGCGGTCGTCGGGTGCAGGTGGTCAGCACGTGAACACCACCGACTCTGCCGTTCGGATCACCCACATCCCTTCTGGCATCGTTGTTACCAGTTCCGAGAAATCACAGCACCGCAACCGCGAGATCGCGATGCAGGTTCTGAAAACTCGCCTCTTTGATATGGAGCGTCAAAAGCTTCACGATGAACGCTCTGCCAGCCGCAAATCGCAGGTGGGGTCTGGGGATCGTTCGGAACGTATTCGCACCTATAACTTCCCACAGGGACGAATGACGGATCACCGCATCAACCTGACGCTCTATTCGCTCGATAAAATCATGCAGGGCGATCTGGATGAAACGATTGATGCACTGATCGCCGATGCCCAAGCCACCCTCCTCGCGGAGATGGAAGGATGAACCAACCCACGGGATCGGTTCTTTTGGCCAAGGGCGTGCGACAATTGACCGATGCTGGTGTGCCTGATGCGCCCCGCGATGCGCGGCGCCTGCTGGCTCATGCGGTTGGGATTGAGGCTGGTCGACTGACGTTGATCCTGCCCGAACCTGTCACCCAAGAGGCAGAAGCACGCTTTGCTGCTCTCTTGCAACGGCGGGCCGGTCGGGAACCTGTATCGCATTTGTTGGGCTATCGTGAATTTTACGGGCGTCGGTTCAAGGTCACGCGGAACGTTCTCGACCCGCGGCCTGAAACCGAAATCCTGATAGAAGTCGCGCTCCAAGATGCCTTTGCCAGCGTCATCGACCTTGGCACGGGATCGGGCTGTATCCTCCTGACGCTTCTCGCTGAAATGCCCGAAGCGCGGGGCGTAGGCACCGATCTGTCAGAGGACGCCTGCCGCGTGGCAGAGGATAACATGCACGCGCTCGACCTTGGTGAACGGGCCGCTATCCTGCGCACCTCTTGGGCGGATGGCATCGAAGGTCAGGTCGATCTGGTTGTGTCGAACCCGCCCTATATCGGGCTGGACGAAATGGACGGTCTATCGCCCGAAGTCCACGATCACGAACCACATATGGCGCTGACGGACGGCGGTGATGGGCTATCCGCCTACCGCGAGATCAGCCAACAGGCGGCGGGTCTATTGCGCGTTGGCGGTCGCCTAATCGTCGAAATCGGCCCCACTCAAGCCGGCGCCGTCGCGCAAATGTTTGCGGACAACGGGTTTGAAAAGGTTCGGGTGATTCAGGACCTTGATGGACGGGATCGGGTCGTTTCGGGCGAATATCGCGGTTAATCCACCCGTTCTGTGCAGAAAAGCACGCCTTTCGTCGGATTCATTGCATTTTAGACTTGTAACGTATCCAGTTTGAAGGGTAGTCACAGGACATCAGAAGACAGAAGGCTTCGGCCTCTCTCTGATATTCGCCTGAACATCTTTGGCATTTTGTCCCGTAGATGGGAAAGCCAAACGCAACGCATTTTCCGCTGCCCGAAAGCACGTTCATGAGATCTTCGAAATCACGGTCCCGCGGTAAGAACCGCAACAACAACCGTCCGTCTGGCGGTAACATCATTAACCGAGTGTTTGATAGCTCGGGTCCTGATGGAAAAGTGCGCGGGACACCGCAACAAATCATCGAGAAATACAACCAGCTGCACCGCGATGCGCAGTTGTCCGGCGACCGCGTCGCGGCAGAGAACTTTGCCCAGCACGCCGAACACTACCTTCGGATTTTGGCTGAAGCTCAGCGTGAGGTCGATAAGGCCCGCGAAGAGCAAGAAGAACAAAACCGTCAGCGTCAGGCAGAACGTGACCGCGAACGCGCGGATCGCCTGAAGGCTCAGGAAGAGCAAGCAGCTGGCGCAGGCGAACAACCTGACGTGTCTGAGGATCGTCCTGAACGTCCGCAGCGCGAAGACCGCCCGCACCGCGAGGCTCGCCGTCCGCGCCGCGAGGATGTGATCGAAACTCAGTCCGAGGACGAAGACGACAACGGTCTGGTTGAGACACCTGAAAGCAAAGCGCCAGAGGCGGAAGAGCCGAAAAAAGCGCCTCGCAAACCGCGTGCGCCGCGCAAACCCAAGGCAAAAGCTGACACGCCAAGCGATGACAGCCCCGCCGCGGCAGAGTAAACTGAAACCCGACCCGAAACGGTCGGGTTTTTTATTTGGTTTATTATGAAAATTGAACAGACTTCGGACGGTTTGAACCGCTGCTGGTGGTGCACTGCGACAGAGCAATACATCGCCTATCACGATGACGATTGGGGCGTTCCGACCGCCGACGACCGCACCCTCTTTGAAAAGATCACACTCGAATCGTTTCAGTCAGGACTGAGCTGGCGAACGATTTTGGAAAAACGCGATGGGTTCCGCCGTGGCTTTGCCAATTTCGACATTGCCACTATCGCGCAATTTGACGAGGCGGATATTGAGCGTTTGTTGAATGACACAGGCATCGTGCGCCATCGCGGTAAGATCACAGCTACAATCAACAACGCCAATCGTGCGCTAGAGGCGATTGCCACCCACGGATCGCTCGCCACGTTCCTATGGTCGTTTGCCGATCCCAACGACCTCGGCTCTGGCACGGTGCAGCGCGGCACCTCACCCGCCGCAGAGGCGATGTCGAAAGCGATGAAAAAGCTCGGCTGGAAATTCGTAGGCCCCACCACGGCCTATGCGTTTATGCAGGCCACGGGCATGGTGAACGACCATGTTGAGGGCTGCCACCATCGTGCGATCTCAGCCGCGGCAATCGCGGGATTTACGCGTCCTTAATCGACCGAGCCAGCGCGCAGAACTGTTCCAGACTGACCTGCTCTGCGCGCTCTGTCGGCTGAATTCCTGCGGCGATTAGGTGATCTTCGATATTCGGGGCAACGCCCTTGAGCGAGGCCCGCAGCATTTTGCGACGCTGATTGAACCCAGCGGCGACGACACGCGATAGGGTCGCGGCATCCGCAGGGAAACGCGGTTCGGGCAATGCGGTCAGATGAACCACAGCCGACGACACTTTGGGCGGCGGCGTGAAGGCTTGCGGCGGCAGGTCGAGCACGATTTTCGCATCTGCTCGCCACTGGGCGAGGATGGCCAAACGGCCATAAGCCTTGCTGCCGGGCTGGGCGACGATGCGTTCGGCGACTTCCTTTTGGAACATCAGCGTCAACGATTGCCAGAACGGCGGCCATTCTTTCGGCGTCAACCACCGCACCAAGAGTTCTGTCCCAACGTTATAAGGCAGGTTCGCTGCGATTTTGATCGGCGGGGTGAGGTATTGCAGCGGATCAATTTCCAGCGCATCGCCGTTGATCACCTGCAAACGCCCGTCATAAGCGTCCGAGATTTCTTGCAAGGCAGGCAGGCAACGTTCGTCTTTTTCGATGGCGAGCACGCGGCGCGCGCCTTCGGCCAGCAGACCGCGGGTCAACCCCCCCGGCCCTGGCCCGATTTCGAGAACATCCGCCCCACTCAGATCACCTGCCTGACGCGCGATTTTCGCAGTCAGATTCAGGTCGAGCAAAAAGTTCTGCCCCAGCGATTTCTTTGCCGAAAGCTGGTGCGTCGCGATCACCTCGCGCAGTGGGGGGAGTTCATCAATACGGGCCATAGGGGGTCCATGCGCGAAGTCGGGTCAACCGTCAAGCCTAGCGATCAATCGCGCGGCTGAGCGCGTTCCACAAGACGGGCCAAATAGCTGGCGCCAATCGGTGCGGAACGGTCGTCAAAGTCATAGGCGGGATGGTGAACACTTGCCGTATCACCGTTGCCGAGGAATAGATAGGCCCCCGGACGGTTTTCAAGGAAGAACGCGAAATCCTCTGCGCCCATTTCCTTGCCACCGTTGCCGTCCACCTTATCCGCACCCACAATTTCAGAGGCGGTCGCGATGGCGAATTGGGTCGCCTCTGGATCGTTGATGGTGGGCGGGTAGTCGTCCATGTAGATCAGCTTTGCCTCAACGCCGTAAGCCATCGCCTGCCCTTGCACGATCTCTTGGAGGCGTTGTTTGACCATCGCCTGAACATCGCGCGAGAACGTCCGAACGGTACCGTTGATATAGGCCTGATCTGGAATGATGTTGTCCGCTGTGCCCGTGTGGATTTGCGACACCGACACAACGAGGTCGTCAAAGGGCGAACGGCTGCGGCTTACGATGGTTTGGATCGCTTGGGTAATGCCACAGGCCGCAACGATCGGATCGCGGGCCTCTTGGTGATAAGCGACGTGACCGCCCTTCCCTGTGATTTCCACGTCAAAGGCATCGACCGCGGCCATAATCGGACCTGAGGTCGTGTAGAATTCGCCCAGCGGCAGACCAGGCAGCGTATGGATCGCGTAGATCTGGCTGATGTCAAAACGGTCGAGAACGCCCTCTTTGACCATCACACCCGCGCCTCCGCCTGCTTCTTCGGCGGGTTGAAACACCAGCGCCACGCGGCCTTTGAAATTACGTGTCTCGGCCAAATACCGTGCCGCACCCAAGAGCATCGTCGTATGCCCATCGTGCCCGCAAGCATGCATCCGCCCATCGATGGTCGAGGCATAGTCAGCGCCCGAATGTTCCCGCATCGGCAGCGCGTCCATGTCCGCCCGCAAACCAATGGTCGGCCCCTCGCCCTGCCCGTTGATGATCGCGATCACGCCAGAGGTCGCAATGCCTGTATGCACCTCATCCACACCGAATTCCCGCAGCCGTTCAACGACAAAGGCCGCCGTATTATGGCAATCGAACCCGATCTCTGGATGCATATGCAGGTGCCGACGCCACGCGGTCATATCGGTTTCGAATTCGGCAATGCGGTTTAGGACGGGCATGGGTGGACTCTCGCGCTTGGGTGGATACCTTGGCCACAGAACCCTAATTCAAGGACGCCTGCAATGGACCTCTCCGCTTCTGACGCCATCGTGCATTCCCCCGACGGAACAATGGAGCGGCTGTTAGAGATCATGCGCCGTCTGCGGCACCCAGAAAAAGGCTGCCCCTGGGACATCGAACAGGATTTCGCGACCATCGCGCCCTACACCATCGAAGAAGCCTATGAAGTGGCTGATGCGATTGAACGTGGCGCATGGGACGAATTGCGCAGCGAATTGGGCGACCTTCTGTTTCAATCCGTGTTCCACGCGCAAATGGCCGAAGAAGCAGGACACTTCAAATTCGAAGATGTCGCCAAAGCGATCAGTGACAAGATGGTCTCGCGCCATCCCCATGTCTTTGGCGCCGAAGGCAATGATTTCAGCGCCGATACCCAAGTTGACCGATGGGAAGAGGTTAAAGCCGCAGAGCGCGCTGCCAAATCCGAAACCCGCGTTTTGGATGGCGTTGCCGTAGGTCTGCCCGCACTGTTGCGTGCAGTAAAGTTGCAAAAACGCGCTGCGCGGGTCGGTTTTGATTGGCCCTCTACCGATCAGGTGATCGACAAAATCATCGAAGAATCGCGCGAATTGGTCGAGGCCCGCGACACCCTGACACAAGACGAAGTCGAAGAGGAAATGGGTGATCTGCTGTTCGTAGTAGCAAACCTTGCCCGCCATCTGAACGTCGACCCCGAAGCCGCCCTGCGCCGCACCAATGCGAAATTCATACGCCGTTTCAACGCTGTAGAAGACGCATTGATCGCCAAAGGCAGTAATCCAGAGCAGAGCAATCTCGAAGAAATGGACGCACTATGGGACGCCGCGAAGCTAGCGGAACGCGAGGCAGAAAAAACCCGACTATAAAATGCAGGTATTGACCCGAGCGTTTTAGTCAGGTTTAACGACGGCAATTCAAATGCCGGAGTTTATCATGACTTTTCGTTCCCTCCTCCTCGCTTCTGTCTCAGGCCTAGCCGCCCTGCCCGCCGTTGCGGACGTCAACATCTACACCACGCGCCAACCTGAACTGATCCAGCCTGTGATGGATGCCTTCACCGCTGAAACGGGCATCAATGTAAACCTTGCGTTTGTGGACAGTGGTCTGGTTGAACGGCTAAAGGCCGAAGGCGCTCGTTCGCCAGCCGACCTCGTGATGACCGTCGACATTGCGAACCTTCAGCAAATCGTGGATGCAGATGTGATCCAGCCTGTCGAAAGCGACATTCTCACCGCGTCGGTCCCTGCCGAACTGCGCAGCCCGGATAACCTCTGGTTCTCGCTCACCACCCGCGCCCGTATCGTCTATGCGAGCCAAGAGCGCGTGGCAGATGGCGAAGTGACCACCTACGAAGACCTCGCCGATCCGAAATGGGCAGGCCGTATCTGCACCCGTTCGGGCGTGCACGACTACAACCTCGCCCTTCTGTCGGCTGTCATCGCCCACCACGGCGAAGACTACGCCCGCACTTGGGCCGAAGGTGTCAAAGCAAACCTCGCCCGCAAACCCGAAGGCAACGACCGCGCGCAGGTTCGTGCGATCTGGGCTGGCGAATGCGATATCTCGCTCGGCAACACCTATTACATGGGCCAAATGCTTGCCGATCCGGAACAGACTGAATGGGCGAACTCTGTCCGCATCGTGTTCCCGACATTTGAGGGCGAAGGCACCCACATCAACGTCTCGGGCGTCGCGATGACCAAAGCCGCGCCGAACCACGACGAAGCTCTGCAACTGATGGAATTCCTTGTCTCCCCCGAGGCACAGGCCATCTACGCCGAAGCGAACAACGAATACCCAGTGCTCGAAGGCGCGGCCCTGTCCGATCTGGTGGCGAGCTGGGGCACGTTTGAGCACGACAAAATCGACCTGACCGAGGTTGCAGGCCACCGCGCAACCGCACTGCGGATCATGGAAGAAGTGAACTTCGACGGGTAAAACATGGGGGCTCTGCCCCCACACCCCCGGGATATTTCAGGCACAAAGGCATGGGCGGCGACGCCTATGCTTTTGAGGTCGTGACAGCCTGTCGCATGTCAAAATTATAATGTATATGTCACATGCGGATTATGACTGAACATGCACACAACCCCGAAAACTTTGGCACTATCGTAAAACCACTGCTTGGCCTTGTGGTTTTGCTGGTGTTGCTTGCCATCTCGATCAAGATTTTTGGTATCGCAGGACTGATGGTTCCCGTGCTCGCACTGGTCCCCACCATCTACGTTATTTTGATCTGGATTTCCCTCGGCAAGTCCTAAGCTTCTGATTTTTCCATCAAAAGCATCCACTCTTCTTCGGCAGCGGCAAGCGCATCTTGTCGCTGCACGAGGGCCTCAGTCGCCTTTTGGAACTTCACTGGCTGTTTGGTAAACAGCTCAGGATCTGCCATCAGCTCCTCTAGTTTCGCGATCTCTGCGGTGATTTTATCGATCACAGCAGGCAGTGCTTCGAGGCGGTGTTTTTCGGTAAACGACAGACCGTTTTTACGAGTATCCGATTTCGGTTTTTCTGCCGGCTTTGCGGTTTCAGCGGGTTTTGCTGTCTCTTGAATAACGGTGCCGCGTTGGTTCAAGTAGTCCGTCCAGCCGCCCGCATAAACGGTCGCGTTCCCGTTACCTTCCATGGCAATCGTCGTCGTCGCAACGCGGTCGAGGAAATCACGGTCGTGGCTGACGAGGATGACGGTGCCATCGTAATCGTCTAGGATTTCCTGCAAGAGATCGAGCGTCTCAATGTCCAAATCGTTCGTAGGTTCGTCGAGGACCAAGAGGTTCGACGGTTTCGCCATGAGCTTAGCCAACAAGAGACGCGCCTTTTCACCGCCAGACAGGGATTTGACGGGGGCGCGGGCCTGCGCTTCGTTAAAGAGGAAGTCTTTGAGGTAGGCGACAACATGTTTGGGCACGCCGCGCACCATGACCTGATCCGCACGCCCACCGACACGCATTTCAGGATCACCCGTGAGGCTATCCCAGAGCGACATCTCTGGGTCGAGTTGCGCACGCGTCTGGTCAAAAACGGCAACCTCAAGGTTGGTGCCCAGCTTCACACGGCCGGCATCAGGGTCGACCTGACCCAGCATCATCTTGATCACGCTGGTTTTTCCGACCCCGTTCGGCCCGACAAAGGCAACACGATCGCCGCGTTGAATGGTGATCGTCAGGCCTTTCACGATTTGCTTATCGCCAAAGGACTTGGTCAGATCTTCAACCTCAATCACCTTTTTACCAGAGGTCGGCCCACTCTCGAGCGTGAGCGCCGCCGTCCCCTGCCGCTTGATCATTGAAGCCCGCTCCGCACGCAAATCCTGTAGGGCACGAACACGCCCTTGGTTCCGCTTGCGACGCGCAGAAATACCTTCGACCGCCCAACGTGCCTCGGCTTTGATCTTGCGATCCATCTTGTGCTTGGCGGTTTCTTCTTCGTCCCAAACCTTGTCGCGCCATGCCTCGAACCCGTCAAAGCCCGTTTCCTGACGACGTACTTCGCCACGGTCGATCCACAGCGTTGCCCGCGTCAAAGCCCTCAAAAAAGCGCGGTCGTGGGAAATCAGAACATAGGCCGCCTTGGTCGACTTCAGTTCATTCTCCAACCATTGCACCGCCTCAATATCGAGGTGGTTGGTCGGTTCGTCCAAGAGCATCAATTCAGGCGCTTCAGCCATCAACTTGGCCAAGGCCGCGCGGCGGCGTTCACCACCTGATGCGGTCGCAACATCGCGGGACGGATCAAACTTGAGACCATCCGCAACCATCGCAACGCGGTAGGCTTCGCTCGGATCGAGGCCGCTAGCGGCATAATCGCCCAAGGTAGCATACCCCTCCATTGTCGGGTCCTGCTCCATATAGCCGACCGTGACACCGGGCGGCACAATGCGCATTCCATGGTCGGCTTCCACCAACCCAGCCATCACTTTCATCAGAGTCGATTTACCCGACCCATTACGCCCAACCAGCGCAACGCGATCGCCGCCCTGCACAACAGCAGAGAGGTCTGAAAATACGGGGTCCCCACCAAAGGTCAGGGAAATGTCGGATAACTGGAGTAAAGGTGCGCGTGCCATGTCGTGCAGCTAATCTGCCCCATCAAAACACGCAAGGGCTCGCCTGCCTTTGTGCTGTAAATATCCCGGGGGTCTGGGGGCAGAGCCCCCAGCGTGTTAGCCCCGCAAACGCGATTCCAATGCCGATTTCACCGAAGTCGGCACGAATTTCGATACATCACCATTCAAACGGCAAATCTCTTTGACCAGCTTCGAGGCGATGGCTTGGTTTTTCGCGTCGGCCATCAGGAATACTGTCTCAATGCTGTTATCGAGCGAGCGGTTCATCCCGACCATTTGGAATTCGTATTCGAAATCAGCCACTGCGCGCAGGCCGCGGATGATGACATTGGCGCCAACATCGCGTGCACAGTCGATCAACAGGTTCTCAAACGGATGCGCAACAATTTCAGTGCCCGTCGAAGCCGCAATAGACGCAACTTCAGAGCGGATCATGGCAACGCGCTCTTCTAGGTTGAACAGTGGTCCCTTATCGCGGTTGATCGCAACGCCAATGACTAGGCGGTCTACCAGTGAACAGGCACGGCGTATGATGTCGATGTGGCCGTTTGTGATTGGATCAAACGTGCCGGGATAAAGGCCAATACGCATCGGGTGCCCCTCTTTGGTTCATTGCCCGCACGCAACAATATTGCGCACGGGAATGCAAGGGTACTTATCGTCCCATCACCATGCCTTCGAGCGCATCTTTCTCCATCGCGAGTTCTGATAGGCGCGCTTTGACCACGTCGCCAATTGAAATCAGACCGATGAGTTTGCCATCAGACATCACAGGAAGGTGGCGGAAACGGCCATCTGTCATGATCTGAAGCACCTGATCCGCAGTCACATCGATGGTCGTCGTGATCAGTTTTTTCGTCATCAGAGCCTCAATCGACCCCGACAGGATTTCTACGCCCTGCTTGCCCATTTCACGAACGATATCACGTTCGGACAGAATACCAGTTGGGACTTCGCCGTCGTGCGACACCACAATCGTACCAATCCGATTGTCAGACATGATCTGCACGGCTTTGGACACAGGTTCGCTTGGGGCTAGCCAATAAATGCCAGTTTTTTCTTTGGAATTCAGAATGTTCTGTACGAGCATGGCTGGTCCTCCTCAACTGCCGATACTTACAGCGTCTTCGCAATACCCCCCACCTGTCAAGCGGCCTGAGCTTCCAAACGTGCGATTTCAGCCCGCATGCCTGCCAAAAGGGCTTCGGCAAATCGGTTCAAGCGATCGGATTTGCGGTCGGACAAGTGGCGCACCAAATAGAAACTGCGCAGCAACGACAGTTCATTCATCAAAACACGGGTCAGTTCGGGCGCACAAGGGAGCGCGAAATCATGCACGATCCCTACCCCACCATGACGAAGCATCTGCAATTGCACAGCGACAGAGTTCGATGCCATCTGCACGCCATCCCGCGACAATGTGCCCAAGTAGTCCAACTCTTTGTCAAAGATCATATCGGGGATGTAGCCAACGACGGGCACACCACGCAGGTCAGCCATCGTTGTGGGCATCCCGCTGTCCTGCCGCATCGCAAGGTGGAGCCTGTAATCGCTGATCTTTTGAACCGTCAGGCGCCCTGCATCGGGAGGCGACACGGTAATGGCCATATCGGCTTCGCGTTTGGAGAGGTTCACCACACGCGGTAAGGCGAGGATTTGCACTTCAAGGCCTGGATTATCAGCCTGAATAGCCGCGCAGACTTGGGGCAGGAGAAAGTTCGCACAACCGTCAGGCGCACCAATGCGCACTTGTCCAGACAGACCTTTATCGACCGCCTGCCCTTCATCCATGGCAAGCGACAAAGCCGTTTCTGCCTGCGCCGCATGATCGCGCATCCGCAATCCCTGCTCGGTCAATGCGTAGCCTTGGGGGGACTTCACAAAGAGCGGTGCGCCGACGGTTTCCTCGAGCCGCGTGATCCGACGGCCAACGGTCGCAGGGTCCATTTTCAAAAGCGGTGCCGCAGCCGAAAGGCTTTCCGCGCGGGCCACAGCCAAAAACACCCGCATGTCATCCCAGTTCATCGATCACACCTTTGCATTTTTGCAAAACGATTTTGACAAACCTTCTCTTTTACCGACCAAAACGCAAGACTATTCTAGCGCCAATTCAGATCAGACCCCTTAGGGAGGATACCATGCAGGAACTGACTCACTTCATTAACGGTGAACACGTCAAAGGCACCTCGGGCCGCTTTAGCGATGTTTACAACCCAGCAACTGGCGAAATCATCGCCAAGGTGCCGCTCGCATCCGACGAGGAAATGGACGCTGCGATCAAAGCTGCGGAAAAAGCTCAGGTCGAATGGGCGAAAGTAAACCCGCAGCGCCGCGCTCGCGTCATGATGAAGTTCGGTCAACTGATCAACGAACACATGGAAGAGCTGGCAGAGCTGGTTGCTCGTGAGCACGGCAAAACCATCCCCGACGCACGCGGCGACGTTCAGCGTGGCCTCGAAGTTGTCGAAGTCTGCATGGGCGCGCCTGCGATGCTCAAAGGCGAATACATGAACGACGGTGGCCCAGGAATCGACCTTTATGCAATGCGCCAGCCTCTGGGCGTTGTTGCGGGCATCACCCCGTTCAACTTCCCTGCAATGATCCCGCTGTGGAAAATGGCGCCTGCGATCGTTTCGGGCAACGCAATGATCCTCAAACCATCCGAGCGCGTTCCCTCGACCGCTCTGCGCCTTGCTGAACTGATCATGGAAGCTGGCCTTCCTGCTGGCGTCCTGCAGGTTGTGAACGGTGACAAAGGTGCGGTTGACGCAATCCTAGACCATGACACCATTCAGGCAGTTGGCTTCGTCGGTTCGACCCCGATCGCACAATACATCTACGGTCGCGCTGCAACCAACGGAAAACGCGCACAGTGCTTCGGTGGTGCTAAGAACCACATGATCATCATGCCCGACGCTGACCTCGACAAAGCAGCAGACGCACTGGTTGGCGCAGGCTATGGCGCGGCTGGCGAACGCTGCATGGCTATTTCTGTTGCTGTGCCAGTTGGTAAAGAAACCGCTGACCGCCTGATCGAAAAGCTGGTTCCGAAAATCGAAGCCCTGAAAGTCGGCCCCTACACCGCTGGTGAAGACGTGGACTTTGGCCCCGTTATCACCGAAGCATCGAAAAACCGCATCAACGGTCTGGTGAACTCTGGTGTTGAGCAAGGTGCGAACCTTGTTGTCGACGGTCGTGATTTCAAAATGCAAGGCTACGAGAACGGCTTCTTTGTAGGCGCGTCGCTCTTTGACAACGTGACCCCAGACATGGACATCTACAAAGAGGAGATCTTTGGCCCCGTTCTGTCCACCGTCCGTGCCGAGAACTACGAAGAAGCTCTCGATCTGATCATGAAGAACAACTACGGCAACGGCACCGCGATCTACACCGCTGATGGTGACACCGCGCGTGACTTTGCGAACCGCGTAAACGTCGGCATGGTTGGCATCAACTTCCCGATCCCAGTTCCGCTGTCCTACTTCTCGTTCGGCGGCTGGAAGAAGTCTGCATTTGGCGACCTGAACCAATACGGTCCAGATGCGTTCAAGTTCTACACCAAAACCAAGACCGTGACCGCACGCTGGTTCTCGGGCATCAAAGACGGTGTCGCGCTGAATTTCAAAGCGATGGACTGATAGCGAAAACATTGCGGGGCGGCCATTGGCCGCCCTTGCTATTTCTGACAGTTCGTCGTTTAATTAAACAAACGTTCAATTAGTGACTTTGGGAGGAGGCGCTATGGACTTTGCATTGTCCGAAGAACAAACCGCTATTTTCGATATGGCAAAGGCATTTGGCGAAGAACACATCGCGCCCTATGCCCAAAAATGGGAAGCTGAGGGAACGATCCCCAAAGAACTCTGGACTAAGATTGCAGAGCTCGGATTCGGTGGATTGTATGTCAGCGAAGAGTCTGGCGGTTCGGGGCTGACACGCCTAGACGCCACGCTGGTATTCGAAGCTCTTTCAATGTCTTGCGCCTCTGTCGCGGCATTCCTGTCGATCCACAACATGTGTCTCAAAATGTTGGACACCTATGGTTCGGATGACCTTAAGGCACGCTACATGCCCAAGGCCCTGACCATGGAAACCGTGTTTTCCTACTGCCTGACCGAACCAGGTTCTGGTTCCGACGCTGCGGCCCTGAAAACCCGCGCCACCCGCACCAATGACGGCTACACGGTCACAGGGACCAAAGCGTTCATCTCGGGCGGCGGGTATTCCGATGCCTATGTCGTTATGGCCCGCACGGGCGAAGACGGTCCCAAAGGGATTTCGTCGCTGGTGATCGAAGACGGAGCAGAAGGACTGTCATTCGGCGGCCTTGAACAAAAGATGGGCTGGAAATCGCAGCCGACCCGTCAGGTTCAAATGGACGATGTCAAAATCCCTGCCAACAACCTCTTGGGCGAAGAAGGCAAAGGGTTTAGCTACGCGATGGCAGGACTCGACGGTGGTCGCCTGAACATTTCGGCCTGTTCTTTGGGCGCGGCGCAAACGGCGCTCAATTCAACACTCGTCTACATGTCCGAACGCAAGGCATTCGGCAAATCCATCGACCAGTTCCAAGCGCTGCAATTCCGCTTGGCCGAGATGGAAATCGAACTCCAAGCAGCCCGTACGTTCCTGCGTCAGGCGGCATGGAAGCTCGACACAGGTGCGCCTGATGCGACCAAATTCTGCGCGATGGCCAAGAAGTTCGTCACAGAGGCAGGCAGCCGCGTGGCGGACCAATGTCTGCAACTGCACGGCGGTTACGGCTACCTCGCGGACTACGGCATCGAAAAAATCGTGCGTGACCTCCGCGTTCACCAAATCCTCGAAGGCACAAACGAGATCATGCGCATGATCGTGGCACGGGATCTGGTGGGTCGATGAGCGACGTTCTCACTCGGATCGAAGGGCACGCGGGGCGGATCACACTAAACCGTCCCAAGGCCCTGAACGCCCTCACCTATGACATGTGCATAGCGATTGAGGCTGCGATTGACGACTGGCGCGACAACGACGCTGTAAAGCTCGTCATCATCGATGCAGAGGGCGAAAAAGCCTTCTGCGCAGGTGGCGACATCGCCGATATCTACGCCGCTGGAAAACGCGAGGAGTTTGACTATCCCCGCAAGTTCTGGCGCGATGAATACCGTATGAACGCAAAGCTGGCGGAGTATCCAAAACCCGTCGTGAGCTTCATGCAGGGCTTTGTCATGGGCGGCGGTGTTGGAGTTGGCGGGCACGTGTCCCATCGCATCGTTGGTGACACCACGAAAATTGCCATGCCAGAATGCGGCATCGGCCTGATCCCCGACGTTGGCGGCACACGCCTTCTGGCACTGGCGCCACGGCATTTGGGTGAGTTCCTCGGGCTGACGGGCGATCGCATGGGGGCTGGTGACGCGATCTATGCGGGCTTTGCCGATACATACATCGCAGAGAAAGATTGGGATGGCCTAAAAACGATGCTGATCGAAACTGGCGATATTGAGGCCATTGCCCACACCGCGCAGCCCGTGCCCGAAAGCACCCTGCGCGAATGGCAGGATGCGATTGATGCGGTGTTCGGTGGGGAAACCATGGCCGACATCGCAGAGCGTTTGTCCCATGCCAGCACCGATGCAGCCCTCAAAGCCCAAGCCGCATTTGCAAAGAATTCACCACTGGCGATGACGTCGACGCTTTGGCTGGTTCGTGAATGTCGCAAGAACCCTGACATTCGCAACGCTTTGCAGCTCGAATACCGCTTTACTAGTCGTTCGCTAGAACTGGCTGATCTGATCGAAGGCGTGCGCGCCGCGATCATCGACAAAGACCGCAATCCGCAGTGGATGCACACCGACGTGTCCGAGGTTCCCGCCGATCTGGTGGCCCAGTTGCTGGCCCCCGTCGACGGCCCTGACGTGACCTTTTGAGAGAGAGAAACAGGATGAAAATAGCCTTTATCGGTCTGGGAAACATGGGCGCGCCAATGGCGGCCAACCTTGTCAACGCAGGCCATGACGTCGTCGGCTGTGACCCCATCGCAAAGCCTGACTTTATGCCCGTTGCGGCCACCAATTCTGACGCCGTGCGTGGCGCAGATGTTGTCATCACCATGCTGCCGAACGGCGCGATCCTTCAGGCGGTCGCCGCCGAAATCCATCCCGCGATGGAAAAAGGCGCGGTGCATCTCGATTGTTCGACCGTTGATGTAGAGAGTGCACGTAAGGTCGCACAATCCGCAGCCGACCACGGCCTAACGGCTCTGGATGCCCCTGTATCGGGCGGCGTTGGCGGCGCGACGAACGGCACGTTGACCTTTATGGTGGGCGGCCCTGACGATGCCTTTACCACAGCGAAACCGCTGTTCGAAATCATGGGCCAAAAAGCCGTGCACTGTGGTGCATCGGGCAATGGTCAGGCGGCAAAAATCTGTAACAACATGATCCTCGGCGTCACGATGATCGCCACATGCGAAGCCTTTGCCCTCGCTGACAAGCTCGGCCTTGATCGCCAAGCCATGTTCGACGTGGTGAGCACCTCTTCTGGCTACTCATGGACCATGAACGCCTACTGCCCTGCCCCCGGCGTTGGTCCGCAGTCCCCTGCGGACAACGACTACAAACCGGGCTTTGCCTCTGAACTGATGCTCAAAGACCTGACGCTCGCGCAGATGGCGGCAGAAGTTGCGGACGCGGATACCCCTATGGGTCAGCGCGCGATGGAGCTATACAAGCAGTTCGTCGAATCCGAGGACGGCAAAGGCATGGACTTCTCTGCGATGCTGCCTCGGTTTGAAAAACGTGGACGTGATCAGGCCTGATACGATTATTGGTGACGACCCCAATAGATTGCATTACAATATCTACATGTAATTAATCAGATTGGGAGTCTGACCATGTTAAAACGTAACGAAGGCACCATTGACCGCGCCCTTCGTGTGATCCTCGGCCTTGCACTAATCGCTGGGTATTTCATGAACGGCGGCGGTGCGTATAGCTGGCTCTACTTGCTTGGTATCATCCCGCTGGTAACTGGCCTGATCGGCTCTTGCCCGATCTATACCATTCTGGGCCTCAACACCTGCCCAATGAAGAAATAAGAAAAGGGGCCACGAGGCCCCTTTTTCATTCCGCTGCCACTCGTGGCGTGAGCATTGGTGCGAGGTAATGCCCAGTGTGGGATTCCTTTACCGCGGCCACATCCTCTGGCGTGCCCGTCGCGACGATCCGCCCACCGCCATCGCCACCTTCTGGCCCGATATCGATCAACCAATCCGCCGTTTTAATCACGTCAAGGTTATGTTCGATCACCACGACCGAATTCCCCTGATCGACCAATTCGTGCAGCACTTCCAATAGTTTACGAACATCTTCAAAGTGCAAACCCGTGGTCGGCTCGTCGAGGATATAGAGCGTCCGTCCCGTCGATCGCTTCGACAGTTCCTTGGACAGTTTCACACGCTGCGCTTCACCACCCGAGAGGGTCGTCGCTTGTTGGCCGACCTTGATGTAGGACAGGCCCACACGCACGAGCGCGTCCATTTTTTCACGAATAGATGGGACCGCGCGGAAGAACTCTTGGGCCTCTTCCACCGTCATATCCAGCACGTCGGCAATTGATTTACCTTTAAACTGAACTTCCAATGTTTCGCGGTTGTAGCGTTTCCCTTTGCAGGTCTCACACTCCACGTACACATCGGGGAGGAAGTGCATCTCGATCTTGATCACACCATCGCCCTGACAGGCCTCACAACGACCGCCTTTGACGTTGAACGAGAACCGACCGGGTTTGTAGCCACGCGCCTTTGATTCAGGCAAGCCAGCGAACCAATCGCGGATCGGTGTGAAGGCGCCTGTATAGGTCGCGGGGTTGGACCGTGGGGTGCGCCCGATGGGACGCTGGTCGATATCGATCACCTTATCAAGGTGTTCGAACCCTTTGATCGTTTCGCAGGGTGCTGGTGTTTCACGGGCCCCGTTCAGCTTCATCGCCGCGTTTTTATAAAGCGTTTCAATGGTCAGCGTGGATTTACCACCACCCGACACGCCCGTAACGCAAACGAATTTGCCCAGTGGGAAATCAGCGGTCACGTCTTTGAGGTTGTTGCCTGTGGCCTTCACCACGGTGAGGGTTTTGCCATTCCCCTTACGACGTTCACTCGGCACCTCAATCCGGCGTTTACCAGAGAGGTATTGCCCCGTGATCGAGCCATTATCGGCTTCCACTTGGCCCGGCGTCCCGTGCGACACCACTTGCCCACCGTGCACCCCTGCCCCTGGACCGATGTCGAACACATAGTCGGCCTCGCGGATCATATCCTCGTCGTGTTCAACGACGATCACAGTGTTGCCCTGATCCCGAAGGTTTTTCAGCGTCCCGATAAGTCGGTCGTTGTCGCGCTGGTGTAGACCAATCGACGGCTCATCGAGGACGTAAAGAACGCCCGTCAGACCAGACCCAATTTGCGAGGCAAGGCGGATACGTTGGCTTTCCCCACCCGACAGCGTGCCCGCGTTTCGGCTCATCGTGAGGTAGTCGAGGCCCACGTTGTTGAGGAACCCTAGACGTTCGCTGATCTCTTTAACAATTGCGCGGGCGATTTCCTGTTTCTGTTTGCCCAGCGTCTCCATCACGCTGCCGATCCACGCATAGGCCTCTTTGATCGACTTTTCGACCACCTGACCAATGTGCAAACCCGCGATTTTCACGGCGCGGGCTTCTTCGCGCAGGCGGTAGCCGCCACAGGATCCGCAGCTACGGTTGTTCTGGAATTGCTCGAATTCTTCCCGCACCCAAGAGCTATCGGTTTCGCGGTAGCGGCGTTCCATGTTCGGGATCACACCTTCGAAGGCGCGTTCGACCTGATAGACGCGGCCACCTTCATCGTAGCGGAATTTGATTTCCTCTTTGCCCGAACCGTAGAGGAACACGTTCTGCGCCTTTTCAGGAATATCCTTCCAGCGGGCGTTCTTATCGAACCCGTAGTGTTTCGCAATCGCCTCAATCGTCTGGAGGAAATATGGCGATTTCCCTTTGCGCCACGGCGCAATCGCACCGTCAGCCACACGCAGGGTTACGTCAGGGACAACCAACCGTTCGTCAAAGAACAACTCCACACCAAGGCCATCACAGGATGGACAGGCCCCGAACGGCGCGTTGAAGGAAAACAGGCGCGGTTCGATCTCTGGGATAGTGAAGCCAGACACAGGACAGGCGAATTTTTCGCTAAAGGTGTGGCGTTCGGGCTCACCCTCGCTCGGCGCAGTTTCGAGGATCGCAATTCCATCCGCGAGGTCGAGAGCGGTGCGAAGGCTGTCTGCCAAGCGGGTCTCTAGCCCCTCGCGCACGACGATACGGTCAACGACCACATCAATATCATGGCGGAATTTCTTATCCAGCGTTGGCGGCTCATCGAGTTCGTAGAACTGACCATCGACCTTTACACGCTGGAAACCTTGCTTGCGCAGTTCCAGCATTTCCTTGCGGTATTCACCTTTGCGGTCTCGCACGATGGGCGCGAGAAGATAACCACGCGTACCCTCCTCCATCGCCATGATCCGATCGACCATGTCTTGGACCTGCTGGGCCTCAATCGGTTGACCAGTGGCGGGGCTGTAAGGTGTGCCGACACGCGCAAACAAAAGGCGCATGTAGTCGTAAATTTCAGTAACAGTGCCGACGGTCGAACGAGGGTTTTTCGACGTGGTTTTCTGTTCAATCGAGATGGCAGGCGATAGGCCAGAGATGTGATCTACGTCCGGCTTTTCCATCATATCGAGGAACTGCCGCGCATAGGCCGACAGCGATTCCACATAGCGCCGCTGCCCTTCGGCATAAATCGTGTCGAACGCGAGCGAAGATTTACCCGATCCTGACAGGCCAGTGATCACCACAAGTTCATCGCGCGGAATATCCACGTCGATATTTTTCAGGTTATGTTCGCGTGCGCCACGTACTTCGATATGCTTTAATTCAGGCATTCTGCCCCCCAGCGGATACTGCGCCCTACACATAGGCGGTTGGGACCGAGTCTCCAACAGATTTTACGGAACATTTATAGAACATGTGTAGGATTGCGTAAATCCTACACAAACCCCCTTTACATTTCAGTATTGCGATGTATTTATGTGTTCAAAGTTCCTCTCGCCACAAAGGTGCAACATGTTTTCTCTTTTCCGCAACGCCGGTGCTGCAGCCGGCCTGTCCCCCCGCGAAGCCGTTGAAAAGGCAGCTGCAGGCGACATGATCATCATCGACGTCCGTGACCCAATGGAAGTTCGCATGTCGGGTATGGCTGATGGTGCAATGAACATCCCTCTGGCCGCGTTCCAAATGCGCGTTGATCCGCGTAGCCCAGAGTGTGTCGAGGGCCTCGCCACAGACAAATGCATCGGCGTTTACTGCGCATCTGGCGCACGTTCGTCGATGGCAAAGCAGGTGCTAGAGAACCTTGGCTACCAAGATGTGCACAACATCGGTGGCTTTGGTCACTGGGTTCAGGCAGGCGGCCCTGTCGCAAAGTAATTCCCCCTCCCTTCTGAAAACAAAAAAGGCGCGGAGAGATCCGCGCCTTTTCTATGTCTATGTCACAATGATCAGATGTGGATCGCACGTCCAAAGGCGGACAGAACGCTTTCGTGCATCATTTCCGACAACGTCGGGTGCGGGAACACGGTTTCCATCAGGTCTTGTTCAGTCGTCTCAAGCTGGCGACCGATGACGTAACCTTGGATCATCTCGGTCACTTCAGCGCCAACCATGTGGGCGCCCAGCAGTTCACCCGTTTTCGCGTCGAACACCGTTTTCACAAAGCCCTCGGGTTCACCGAGCGCAATCGCCTTACCGTTACCGATGAAGGGGAATTTGCCGACTTTCACGTCGTAGCCCGCTTCTTTTGCTTTGGCTTCGGTCAAACCGACGCTTGCGACTTGCGGATGGCAGTAGGTGCAGCCTGCAATGGTGTTCGGTTTGATTGGGTGTGCTTTGAGGCCAGCAGCCAGTTCAGCCACCATGACGCCCTCGTGCGATGCCTTGTGAGCGAGCCACGGCGCACCAGCGATATCGCCAATCGCATAGACGCCATCAACGCCTGTGCGGCAGTATTCATCGGTCACAACGTGGGTACGGTCGATTTTCACGCCGATTTCCTCAAGGCCGAGGCCTTCGACGTTACCGACGATACCCACGGCAGAGATGACCGTATCGAATTCCTGCTGTTCAACCTTACCGCCCACTTCGATGTGCGCAACGACTTTACCCTGCGAACGATCGAGCTGTTTGACCATGGCTTTTTCCATGATCTTCATGCCCTGTTTAACGAACTGTTTCTTCGCGAATGCGCTGATTTCAGCGTCTTCGACAGGCAGAACGCGGTCCATAACTTCGACCACAGTCGTGTCAGCACCGAGCGTGTTATAGAAGCTCGCGAATTCGATGCCGATCGCACCAGAGCCAATGACGAGGAGTTTCTTCGGCATACGCGGCGGTGTCAGCGCGGTTTTGTAAGTCCAAACCAGATCACCATCCGCCTCAAGGCCAGGAAGCTCACGCGCACGCGCGCCCGTCGCCACAACGATGTGTTTTGCGGTCAGTTCTTCGACGCCAGCGTCCGTAGTAACCGAAACCTTGCCGTTGCCAGCCAGTTTTGCGGTTCCCATGATCGAGGTGACTTTGTTCTTTTTGAACAGGGTCTTAATGCCGCCTTCCATCTGCTTGGAAACGCCACGCGAGCGCTTCACAACAGCTTCGAGGTCAAAGTCAGCCTTCTCAACGGACAGACCGAATTCTTTGGCACGGTGCATCAGGTGGAACACCTCAGCCGAGCGCAACATAGCCTTGGTCGGGATACAGCCCCAGTTGAGGCAAATGCCGCCCAGATGCTCGCGCTCAACGCAAGCCACGTTCAGACCGAGCTGCGCGCCGCGGATTGCAGCGACATAGCCACCTGGACCTGCGCCGATAACGATCATGTCAAAGTTCTTGGCGGCCATTCGTTTCTCCTCCGCTTTCAAATTAGTTTGACATTAAACTAATTTTTCCTGCCGATCTAGCCACCCTGTGACATGGCTGATATCGCCTCTGCGCAAAGCAGAAATTTCCATTTATTTTCAGAATACTATGCCGCATCTAATACAGTAGCATAGCCACCACGGCGCATAAATTCGGCTTCTTCGCTGGTTGTTTCGCGCCCCAACGCCTCGTTCCTATAGGGGAAACGACCATATCGTTTGATGATCCAGCGGTGCGCCGCAGCGTGCCGCAGGTTGTCCGCCCCCATCTTTGGCATCCGGTCTTTGAAACAGGCCATGCAGCGGTCCTGATCAACGAGGTTCTCCGAATGCATCAGCGGTAGATAAAAGAACTGCCGTTCGGGTTCGTCGATCTGCATGTCCCAGCCCTGATCCATCGCCAGTTTGGCCGCCGCCCGTGCATTGGGGTCGAGCAAAAACGAACGCGCATCGTTGCGGAACATATTCCGTGGGAACTGGTCAGTTAGGAGGAGATAGGCATAGGCCCCTTCGGCATCGGTGAGCCAATGGCCCAACCCACCGTCGGCTGCCTCATCCCAGAGAGACCGATACCGAGCCGTGATCGCATCATCGATGTCAGAGGATCCTGCATACCAGCCTTTGGGACCAATCTCGTTTCGCCAAAATTCGATCAGCGAGGCTATTTGGCTCATGACTGCGCCTCCTCTGCGTTTTGGTCGGCGTCGTGATAGACCTCTTGGGCCACTTCAAGCGCCACAGGCGTGGCCGATGGCATGATCGGTGCATATTGGTTGGTGTCTTCGACCGAAATCGTCGACGACCGCCGTGTCATCCGCCAGAAGGCATAGATGGCAAGGCCCATCATCAGAAGGCCCATGTAGCTCCAGTAACCTTGCGCCCCAACGGTATCCATCGCCCAACCGACGATCAGCGGGCCAGAAATCGCGCCAAGGCCGTTGATGAACAAGAATCCACCTGAGGCTCCCGCCATGTCAGACCGATCAAGGAAGTCGTTCGCATAAGCCAACAAGAGCGCATAGAGCGGGTTCGCTGTGCCACCGACCAATGTCGAACTGATCAAAAGCATCACAAAGCTACCGTTTACGACCGATAGGAAGGCTCCGATCCCGCCAATCAGGGATAGAACGGCGATCAAAACGCGGCGATCCATACGGTCGGAAATCCAGCCGATGGGATATTGCAGGAACAGAGCCGCAACGTAGACCGACGAAATCATCAAAGAGATTTGCGGCACGGTCAGCCCAGCACGCGTCCCGAACACCGCCGCCATACCGAACTGCGCTGCGAACACGCCGCCCAAGAGGAACATCCCCATACAGGCCAAGGGTGACACTTCGATCAGGCGACGAATGGACAGGGGTTTCGTGGTTTCAAAAGCGGGTGTCGGGCGCACCGACAAAAGGATCGGCGCAAAGGACATAGACACGAGCACCGACGGAATGATGAACAGGACAAAGCCGCCAATGTCGCCCAAAAGAACGATATACTGCGCCAAAACGATGCCGCCCATCTGCACGATCATGTATAGCGACAGCGCCTTGCCACGATTTTCGTTATCGGTTCCGTCGTTCAGCCAGCTTTCTGCCGTCACGTAAACGCCACAGAAACAGAAGCCGATCAGCAGGCGGCCGAGCACCCACGCCCACGGCTCTGTCAGAGCGGGATAGAGGATCAAAATAGCAGAGATCGTAGAGCCCAGCGCGGCGAACACACGAATATGACCGACGCGACGGATCAGTTCTGGCACAGCACGCGACGCAAAGAGGAACCCGAGGAAGTAGGCCGACATCACGACGGACATCTCGAACGTCGAGAACCCTTCCATTTCACCACGCAGACCCAGCAACGTCCCCTGAAGGCCGTTGCCGATCATCAGCATGAACACACCAAGAAGGAGCGCCCATGATCTGCTAAGTACCTGAATCATCGCTTTCCCTCATTCACGTCGAATTTCAGGACAGCATACCGATTGTACATGTCGCGTCTATGAAAGACCGATGAAAGAACTGTTACGATGGGTGACTTTATGCGTCGGGGATCAAAAGCGAAGCATCGCCATAGCTAAAGAACCGATACCCGTTCGAAATCGCGTGATCATAAATGGCACGGATTTCATCAACACCGATCAGCGCAGAGACCAGCATCATCAGCGTCGATTTCGGCAAATGGAAATTTGTCATCAGCGCGTCAGCGATGCGGAATTTGAAACCGGGCGTGATAAAGATATCCGTCGCCCCATCCCACGCTGCAATACCATCGTCCGTCGCGGCGCTCTCAATCAGTCGAAGCGCGGTGGTGCCCACGGGAATAACCCGTCCGCCCGCAGCTTTGGTCGCGTTGATCTCTTCGGCTGCTTGCGCCGTCACGATCCCGCGCTCTGCATGCATCTTATGGTCGCGAATGTCATCGACTTTGACGGGGAGGAAGGTCCCTGCCCCGACGTGTAGGGTCACATAGGTAAACTCGACCCCTTTGGCCCTCAGCTGCTCCAAAAGCCCGTCGTCAAAATGCAACGACGCCGTTGGGGCAGCGACCGCGCCAGTATTCCGCGCCCAGACGGTTTGGTAGTCTTCTTTGTCCTGATCGTCAGGTGCCCGAAGTGCGGCGATATAGGGCGGCAATGGCATCGCGCCTGCATTGGCCAAGGCATCGTCGAAATCATCGCCCGTGAGATTGAACCGAACACGCGCTTGTCCATCCTCGCGATCGACAACTGTGGCCGTCAGGCGGTCAGAGAACACAATCTCTTCGCCATCTTTAACCTTTTTCAGCGGTTTGATTAACGCGCCCCATGTTCCGTCAGCCTTTGGCTCGAGCAGGGTCACTTCGACCTGTGCAGACACTGGGCCTTGGGCACTGTCGCGGTGCCGCAGGCCAGAGAGCCGCGCAGGGATCACGCGGGTATCGTTTAGCACCAAACGGTCGCCTGCCTTTAAAAGGTCGACGAGGTCGGTCACACGTAGATCGCTGATCTCGCGTCCCTTAGCCACCAACAGCCGTGCAGACGACCGAGGCTTTGCAGGGCGCGTGGCAATCAGGCTTTCGGGCAGGTCAAAATCAAAATCGCTTAGCTTCACAGTGCGTAGGTCCTATTGGCTCACTTGGGGCGGTGGTCGACGGAATATATTGCGGAACATCCCCGGTGTTAGGGCTGACAGTGGATTCACCGAAATCCGTTGCGCCCCTTTAGTCCCCCGCAGCGTATAATTGAAGCCAAAGAGACCCTCACCCGGTCGGGTCAGCACCGAACCTATGCCGTTGAGAAGGTAAACAGGGGAAATCACACCCTGAAAATCCATCTCGGTACGAGCAATGTAATAAGTGCCATCGAGCGAAATTCCCAAACCTGGGCCAACCGCGCTCGATTCCGTGACGATGATCTGATCAGGCGTCAGTCTGAACGTCGCATCCACATCGGCAAAGGTGAGCCCCTGCCCGTTCATCTGCTGCAACAGACCAACAACGCTGATCGCATCAAGCAAGGCAGCGAGCGTCGGCGCCTGACGCACCTGAAGGTTCTTAATCGTTAGAACACCGTCATAGGTGCCCTCTGCGCCCGTTGGGGTCAGGATCATCTCGAGCGCGTCGCCGTTGGCATTGTCGAGCAACCCCATAGCCTGCGCAACGACGCCGCCATTGTCCGCCAAAATCCGCACAGCAGGGCCATTCGCCGTCGTCTCTAACCGTCCCCGCACAGGCGCGATGTCATTCAGGGTGCCCGTAAAATTCCCATGGAACCCACCCTCGTCCGAGAATTCGCCGCGGAAGTTGCTCAGGTAAATGCCATCGCTGATCGTCAAACGATCCAATTGAGCCATGAGCGCCCCCGCGTTTGCCCCGCCAGAGGTCTTCGCACCTCGTAAATCAAAACGACCATTGGTGACTTGGGTATCTGGCGCACGACCTGCACCGCGTCCGATAAGCTCCACCGCCCCGTCAAACCAGTTCCCGATTGTGACCTCGCCAAAATCGGCCCGTTCCATCGTGCCATCTGCATTCAGCGTCAGTGCTCCATCCGCACTAAAGCCATTCCCACGAATACGCAGCGCGTCGATCTGCGGCGGATTGGACAGTCGGCCCGATATTGAAAACTCGCCCGATTGACCTGCAGGCTTCACCCAACCGACAGAGGGCAATGATACTTCCGCCCCGACCATCTGCGAGGATAGCGAAAACGCAGGCGGAGTATCCCGTTCCAAGTCGATCCGAAGATCGGCCATTGTAGAACCGCGCACCGTATTTGCGGGGAGGTTGATGTTGAACTGAGACAAGAATGTCGGCGAAACTTCGACCTGACCGATCACAGTGCTGGCCTTTGGCGCATCACGTCCTAACGCTTGGCTCCATTCCACGGTCAGAGGCACCTGTCCGACCTGCGCGTTGCCCGACACTGTGATGCCCGCGTTGTTCACATCGACATTGGCCTGAGCCGCCATGAGCCGCTGCCCCGGGACCAGCGTATCCGAGCGCAGGTTCCGCAATGTGTAGTCGGACTGAAACCGTAGGCTGTTCGGTGGCATTGGATTGATCAGCGGCACGACAAGCTCTGTCACACCAACCGCGCGCGCATCGGCCAAAGTCACGGGCTGACCCGCTTTGGTCAAAAATTCAAACGGCGGCTGGTCCAAGAATGACAGCGCAGCGGTCAGCGTGCTATCAGTACGGATCGTGAAGTGGCCGTCGTTACCTTTGATCCGCACGTCATCGATTTGCATCACTGTGCCCGACAGATCTATCGATCCTCCTTGCGGCGGTGTCGTGGTCCCTTGATCGAGCATGATCGCCAAACGATTATCCGCGATCGAGACAAAGCCCGCAGCATCGTCAATATAGGGGAGTTTCGGTGTCGGCCTGAAACGGGCGCTATCAAAGCTCGCCGTCGTTGCGACGACAGGCGGCTGGTCGGCCTCTACCCGCAAACCGACAGTCGCATCACGTATCCAGCCGTCCGTGAGGTTTTCCGCAAACCAACGACGGGTGTCTGGTTTAACTTGCTCAGGCCAAAGTGGCATGAAATCAGGGATATTAAGCGCCGCCGCCGAGGCATCAACCGCCACGCCCCAGCCTTTGGAGTCCGCTGTGATACGGCCACGGGCATGAATGTCTTGATCCGACAGGCGCAGGTCGACAGACCCGATATCGATGGCAAATGGCGAAAGCGTCATCCGCATCACCGCAGAGGCCGCGTCAATCGTTTGCGGCTCGTCAAACATGCCATCTGGGTTCAGGGCGATATCGCGCAGGCTGAACTGGCCTTCGAACGACTCTGGCCATCCCCCTTCGTTCCAATTGCGCAAGAACGCTTGGCCAGAGGCGGACATGGTGCCCCACTCTGTATCCAGTTCCGCACGATCAAACGACACCCGACCCTGTAGCGGCAAATACGACAAATACGCCCGCGCATAGCGCAACGGGATCGGACGGGCTTCGGGTGTTGGCTGGATCAAACCGTCGGTGAGTTCGAGCGAGGCATAGACTGGCCCCAACCCACCTTCATCATCAATGCTGGCCCGAAGAGAGGCGCTCACAGGTGCATCAAGCACCGACAACCATCCCAAGGCTGGCGTCTGCACGGCAAGGTCGCGGGCGATACCATTCCGGACCGTAAACCCCATGCTGGCCGCACGGCGATTGTTCGGACTGTCAAAGAATAGCGAAACATCCGTTACAAAAGGACGCCCCGACAAAAGCGAGAACGCACCCCGCAACGAGGTCACGCCACTGGTTAGATCCAAGGTCACAACGCCGCCATCGACCGTCCAGCTTTGGTTTGCGCGGGCATCTGAATAGTTGACGATCAATCCCTCTGCCCGCACCAGTTCCAGCGCTTCGAGAGCAGGCCCCGCAAGAACAGCGTCAATATCATCCAGCAATTCGACAAAGTTGTCCGCCTGTCCGACGGCCGCGCCATTTGTCTCGAACGACAGGGCGACGGAACCATCTGCAGCCCGCAGGAACCCGACCTGTGCGCCTGAAACAATCACTTCTTGGACGAGGACTTCACGGCGAAACAGCAAACCTCGCGGGGAAATCAGCGCATCAACGGCAGGCAAACGTGCGAGCGTCACATCGTCCGCATCACGCAATACCGCATTGGACAGCCGCGCACGCAAGTGGAGGTCGCGCCCAATGTTCAAACGAATTTCGCCGAACTCCAGCGACCCACCGTTGAGCATCTGCGTCGCGCTGGCCTCTAGCCGCGCCTGCAACCAGAGAGGCGCACGAACATCACGGTCGATCAGCAGGACGCCAGCCACGATGGCAAAGACCACTGGCACCGCCAAAAGGATCGCAAGCCCGCGCACGACAGAGCGCCAAACCGGCTTCACCTTTGGTTTGGTGGACGTGTTTTCCCCTGCCTCAGACATCCTTGGCCGATGGCCCCTTTTATTTGTGGTGTTCTGCTCTAGAACACAGATTGCCACGCGCTGCAGCGCTTTTCAAAACCAATCGGAGGATAAAATGAGCCAATCGCGCCCCGACATCGGTGATATTGCCCCTGACGTAACCTTGCCCCGCGATGGCGGCAATAGCGTCAGCCTGTCAGACTTTCACGGAAAACCCGTTGTCCTCTATTTCTATCCCAAGGATGACACGCCCGGTTGCACAAAAGAAGCCATCGGCTTTACCGAGATGGTCGATGCCTTTGACGCTGCTGGCGCAGTTATCCTTGGCGTCTCCAAAGACACTGTCGCAAAACATGAAAAGTTCAGCGCCAAACACGGGCTGAAAATCGCGCTCCTGTCCGATGCAGAAGGCGATGTGTGCGAACGCTACGGCGTCTGGGTTGAAAAGAACATGTATGGCAAGACCTACATGGGCATCGAACGCGCAACGTTCCTAATCGGTGCGGATGGCAAAATTGCGCGCGTCTGGAACAAGGTTAAAGTTGCGGGCCACGTCGAAGAAGTCCTCGAGGCTGTTAAGGCGCTCTGACAGAGCGACCTCTGCCCTTGACCTCTTGGGCAGAGGAAGGCACCTCTGCCCCATAATTGAGAGACAAGGTGACCGATGAAACCACTTGCGCAGATGGCTTGCGACGTTCTGACCACAGCAGATGGTAATGAAAAAACGGCACTGTCGCGCCGCTATGCTGCGGAGTGGTTTGAGGCCCGCGCAAAGGGTCTAACGCCCGAGATTGGCACGGCCTCTCCGCCCCTGCGGCCCGCTCGCCCCGAAAAGCCTGACCTGCTGGATCCACGCGACGTGCCGCGCCGTAAACCTGGTTCGCCCGAAGGTCGTATCGCGATGCTTCATGCGGTGGCCCACATCGAACTGAACGCCGTTGACCTGCATTGGGACATCATCGCGCGGTTCACCGATACCAAAATGCCGATTGGTTTCTATGACGACTGGGTAAAGTCCGCGGACGAAGAATCCAAACATTTCAATCTGATCTGCGACCGCCTTCACGCAGAAGGTAGCTACTACGGTGCCTGTCCTGCGCACGCTGGCATGTGGCAATCCGCCGAAGAAACGGCTGACGACCTGATGGGGCGGTTGGCGGTCGTTCCAATGGTGCTTGAGGCGCGTGGTTTGGATGTGACCCCCGGCATGATAGGACTGTTCAAACAGGCCAAAGACCACGCGACCGTTGAGGCGTTAAACATTATCTACGCCGAAGAAGTCCATCACGTGGCCTATGGATCAAAGTGGTTTCACTTCCTTTGCGGTCGTCACGACCTCGACCCAAAGGTTGCGTTCCACGCCTTGGTTCAGCGATATTTTCACGGCGCCCTGAAGCCCCCGTTCAACGAAGAAAAACGGGCCGAGGCTGGACTGCCGCCCGACTTCTATTGGCCACTTGCCGACGAAACACCCGATCGCACCGCTCGCGCATCGGGAATTTAGGCAAAAAACCGCGCACAACCCCATGTTACCGCGTCAATTTGTGCAAAATTGCGTAAAAGCGTTGCGCCACTATCCCCTGCCCGCTAACACCGTCCGCATGGATAGGTTGGGACCCTGTCTGTATGGGTTGGGACAGAACAAGGACGACGATCTTGCGCTCTCGAATGATGGCCAGATTGCACGCAGCGCTTGAAAAGCGTTTTCCAGAACGGCGGCTGTTTTTACGCTCTGACACCGAAACGCGGTTCATCCGCCTTCGCTCAGAGATGCAGCTTTTCGTTTGGACCGCTGGCGCAATGGTGCTCGCTTGGACGATTATCGCTACTGCAATCGTAATGATGGACAGCATTGGCGCGGGGAACTTCCGCGATCAGGCTCGTCGCGATCAGATCGAATACGAAACCCGCCTGCAGGCACTTGTGACCGAACGCGACCGCCGCGCCGAAGAGGCCGCAGCAGCACAAGCACGGTTTAGCTCTGCCCTCGCGCAGATTTCGGTGATGCAGACAGAGCTGTTGAGCTCTGAGGACCGCCGCCGCGAATTGGAAACAGGCATTGAGGTGATCCAATCCACCCTGCGCCGCACCATGAACCAGCGTCAGGACCTGTCGCAGCGTATCGCCGCACTGGAAGCGGCTGTTCAAAACGGCACTTCGGTCGCTGGCGCAACGGGTGGCGTCTCGAACGAAGCGCTCGACCTTCTGGCATCGGCATTGGCTGACACCGCGGCTGAGCGTGACCAGATTGAAGCGGACGCACAGAGCGCAATCGACCGTGCCGCTGAGTTGGAACTGGACCTGCGCCTCATGGAAGAGCGCAACGACGAGATTTTCCGCCAACTTGAAGAAGCGATGCTGGTGTCTGTTGAGCCACTGGACAATATGTTCCGTGCCGCTGGCCTGAACACCGATACGCTGCTCGATCAAGTACGTCGCGGGTATTCAGGCACAGGTGGCCCGCTCACCCCGCTGCAATTCTCGACCAATGGCGGCGAAGCGGACCCTGACACGGCGCGTGCAAACGAACTGCTGTCGTCGATGGACCGCATCAACCTCTATCGTATTGCCGCAGAGCGTGCGCCGTTCTCTATGCCGGTGCGGGATAACTTCCGCTTTACCTCGGGCTACGGGATGCGCTGGGGCCGTATGCACTATGGCACTGATTTTGCTGGTCCTGTTGGCACTCCGATCTACGCAACCGCTGACGGTGTGATCACTCATGCGGGTTGGTCGTCGGGTTACGGGCGCCTAGTTAAAATCCAACATGAGTTCGGTATCGAGACACGTTACGGTCACTTGAACGCGATCCGCGTCCAAGAAGGTCAAAGAGTCTCGCGCGGGGACCGTATTGGTGATATGGGGAACTCCGGACGTTCAACCGGACCTCACCTGCACTACGAGGTTCGCGTCGGCGGCGAAGCAATCAATCCGATGATCTACATAAGAGCTGGACAAGATGTTTTCTAAGAGCAAAATCAACGAACCGGGTCCGAAAGCGACCGAAACCGCAGCACAAACTTCGGTGCCTGCGCCGGCTTCTGCGCCAAAGATGGACATGCCTGTTTCCAAGCCCAAAGCACCGGCTTCGATTCTGTCGTCTGACCTGCATGTTAAGGGCAACCTGAAAACCACTGGCGACATCCAAGTCGAAGGTCAGGTTGACGGCGATATCCGTGCGCACCTTCTGACCGTTGGCGAAACCGCAACCATCCGTGGTGAAGTTGTTGCTGACGACGTAGTTATCAACGGCCGCGTGATCGGTCGTGTTCGTGGCCTCAAAGTGCGCCTGACATCGTCGGCACGCGTCGAAGGCGACATCATTCACAAGACCATCGCAATTGAATCTGGCGCTCACTTTGAAGGCTCGGTTCAGCGTCAAGACGACCCACTGTCGACCAGCGGTGCTGCTAAGCCGAAAATGCCGGCTGCTCCGGCTGCCAAAGACGCTGAATAATCAGTCATTACATGGAATGACAAAGGGCGCCCTCGGGCGCCCTTTTGCGTCTAGACGGGATCATACAGGACCCGCCGATAGAGATGCCATGTGGCGTGACCCAACACGGGTAGAACCACCATAAGCCCCAGAAACGCAGGGGCGAGCGCGATTAGACTCAGGATCGCGATCATCGCAGCCCAGACCAGCATCACAAAGAGGTTCGACGCAACGGTCCGAATCGACAACAGCATGGCCGTGATGAAATCGATCTCTTTTTCGAGGAGGAGCGGCAGGCTAACGACGGTCATCGCAAAGAGCAAAAACGCGAGAACCGCACCGACCACCAGTTCAAGCCCAATCATCCGCAGACCTTCAGCCGTCAGAAACACATCAAAGCTCGTCATCACGTTGCGCATCGCCGACAGCCCCATCGTCAGCGCAAAGAGCATATGGGCGAGAAAAGTCCAGAACAGGAAGTAGATCACGATGATCGCGCCCATCCACGGGATTTGACGGGTACGTTCCTGCCAGACCACGCCGAGCACGTCCTTCCAAACCAACGGCTGCCCGTTTTCCAGACGCCGAGACACTTCATACAGGCCGACCGCAGCAAAAGGTGCTGCCAGAGGAAAGCCAAGCGAGGTCGCCAGAACCCAGCTCACGTGCCCTGCCCCCAGTGTAATCAGGCCGAACCCGATCACCACATAGACCGCCGAAAAAAACAGGCCGAACTGCGGTGCGCGGCGGAAATCATAAATCCCCGCTTTGAGTGCCGCAAAAATATCAGCCATGCCCAAGGTCCCGATCAACGGGATCTGTGATGGAGGCGGTGTGTCTACAGTTTGCGTCATTAATGGTCCTCTCCCCTTGACCTTATTGCAAAGGCTAAGGGGTGAGACGCAAGTCGCAAAGTAGTATTTATGATATGGAATTAAGGGTATAGCCCTTAGTCGTCGGCATTGGCCTCTGCGCGGGATTTGCCCGATGCACCATGCGCAAGCGTTGCCGCCATCAGACCATCCAGCGCACCGTCGAGCACGCCTTGTGTATCAGAGGTTTCATAGCCAGTGCGAAGGTCTTTGACCATCTGATAAGGCTGCAGGACGTAAGACCGGATTTGGTTACCCCACCCCGCATCACCTTTGGCTTCGTGTGCGGCGTTGATGTCGGCGTTACGGCGATCTAGTTCCATCTGATACAGACGGGATTTCAGCGCTTTCATCGCGATATCACGGTTCTGGTGCTGCGACTTTTCCGAGGAGGTCGTCACGATGCCCGTAGGCAAGTGGGTGATACGCACCGCAGAGTCGGTCGTGTTCACGTGCTGACCACCCGCACCTGACGAACGGTAAGTGTCGATACGGATGTCATTCGGTTTGACCTCGATTTCGATGTTGTCGTCTACAACAGGGTAAACCCAAACGGATGAGAACGAGGTGTGACGACGCGCAGCGGAATCGTAGGGCGAAATACGAACCAGACGGTGCACGCCCGATTCCGATTTCAGCCAGCCATAAGCATTCGGGCCGCTGATTTTGTAGGCCGCCGATTTAATACCAGCTTCTTCGCCCGGGCTTTCGGACTGAAGTTCGACCTTATAGCCCTTCTTTTCCGCCCAACGGACATACATACGCGCAAGGATCGATGCCCAGTCACAGGATTCCGTGCCGCCCGCGCCAGAGTTAATCTCGAGGAAGGTATCGTTGCCGTCCGCCTCACCGTCCAAGAGCGCTTCGAGCTCTTTCTCAGCGGCGCGCACTTTCAAGTCTTTCAGTGCTTCCTCAGCTTCTTTCACGACATCGGCGTCATCTTCCATTTCGCCAAGCTCGATGAGTTCGAGGTTATCCGAAAGATCCTGTTTGATCGCGCGCAGCCCCGCAATCTGATCCACCAACATCTGACGTTCACGCATCAGTTTCTGCGCACCTTCTGGATCGTCCCAAAGGGTCGGGTCTTCAACGCGGGCGTTGAATTCTTCCAAACGGTATTCCGCAGTTTCCCAGTCCATCCGCTGAGCAAGAAGGTCGATCGATTTCTCGATGGCGTTCACAATGTTCTGCGTTTCGGCGCGCATGGGTCAACTCGTCTGTCTTAGGGTCAGGGCGACAGGCCCCGACGGATTAGGTCGCGTCATAGCCCCTGCCAGCGGCACGGGCAAGTCGGTGTCAGTAAAGTCCGCCCGACGACAAGGTCCCAAAGGACGCATTCGGGCCAACGGTCGCGGTGTTACCGTCCGATGTCGTGACGTCGCGGGTCTGCTGCTGCACCTCTTCAAAGAGCGGAAGATCAGCTGACATTGCAAAGCCACCGTCGAACATCACACCAAAGATCGGCTCTTCACCAACACGGAAACACTCTGCGATGACGTTCGGGCCTTCGGAACCTTCCGGCAAACGGGCGCCCGTAAAACGGTCGATGTTGATGAACTGACAGTCCTCGGGCACCTTAAACCGACCACCACCGAACTCTTGGATTGCTTGTTCCATAAAGCGTTGGAACACAGGACCACAGATCGAACCACCATATGCGCCACGGCCCAGCGGGGTCGGATTGTCGTAACCAATGTAACAGCCTGCCGCGATGTTGGAGGAGAAGCCGACGAACCAAACGTCTTTGGCGTCGTTGGTCGTCCCTGTTTTACCGGCGATCGGCACAGGCAGGTTGATAACACTCGATGCGGTGCCGCGCTTAACCACGCCTTCCATCATAGAGGTCAGCTGATACGCCGTCACAGCGTTCATGATACGATCACGGTTCGACAGGATCGTCGGCCCCTGCCCTGACGGCAATGACGCCTCACCGCAATCGAGGCAGGTGCGCGCATCGTGACGGTAGACGGTGTTACCAAAACGGTCCTGAACGCGGTCGACGAGCGTCGGCTCAACCCGCTCCCCACCGTTCGCAAACATTGAATAGGCTGCGACGAGTTTAAACAGCGTCGTTTCTTCGGACCCGAGTGAAGCCGAAAGATATTGGTTCATGTTCTCATACACGCCGAAACGTTCGGCATATTCCGCAACCACATCCATCCCGACCTCTTGGGCCAGACGAATGGTCATAAGGTTACGCGATTGTTCGATCCCGGTGCGGAGCGGCGTCGGACCATAGAATTGGTTCGAAGAGTTCTGCGGACGCCAGAGGCCTTGGGGTGTGTTGATCTCGATCGGAGCGTCGACGACGATGGTTGCAGGCGTATAGCCACTGTCGAGAGCTGCCGCATAGACGAAGGGTTTAAAGGCCGAACCAGGTTGGCGACGGGCTTGGGTCGCGCGGTTCAATTCGGTGGACTGGTAGCTGAACCCGCCCTGCATCGACAAAACTCGGCCCGTGTTAACGTCCATCGCCATGAAGGCACCCTGTACCTTGGGCACCTGCCGAAGGGTCCAGCGGATGAACGATCCATCGGCGTCAGCGGTCATGCGGCGGACATGCACCACGTCACCAACTTCGAAATTGTCAAAGAAATTGCCGCGAATCCAATCAATGTCAGATCGCGGCACCACCTGCGGTTCAGCGTCGGACGCCGGAACGCCTTCGATCCCGATGCGCAATTGTTGGTCCTCAATGCCCAGAACCACAGCGGGATACCAATGGCTCACCAGTTCGATATCGCGCGGGACAGTGACATCGGCCAGTGCAGCACGCCAACTGTCTTCGCTCCCCAGTGCATCGGTGGGCACAGTTTTCCCTGTGCCATTCCAGATACCTAGATTGCGGTCGTATTCTTCCAACGCCCGCTGGAGCGATTGCTCTGCAACGGACTGGAGGTCGGGATCAACGGTCGCGCGGATCGACAGGCCACCCGAAAAGAACTCGTCCTCACCGAAGTTGCGGCTTAGCTGACGACGAATTTCATCGGTAAAGTAGTTGCGCGGCGGAAGTTGCGAACGGAAGCTTTCGTAATCGCCCGACTGCACAGTGCGCAGGGGCAGCGCCTGTTCGGCCTCTGCAACGGTCTGAGTAATATACCCATCCTCAGCCAAGCGACGCAGAACGTAGTTCCGACGTGCAACCGCATCGTCGTATTGGCGCACAGGGTGCAAGTTACCCGGACGCTGTGCCAGAGCAGCAAGATACGCCGCCTCACCCGGAGACAGGTCCGCCAGCGGTTTATTGAAATAGGTCTGTGCTGCAGCCGCGACCCCATACGAGTTCTGACCAAGGAAGATTTCGTTCAGATAGAGTTCGAGGATGCGGCTCTTGTCCATCACCCGCTCAATCCGCGTTGCGAGGATCAGTTCGCGGATTTTACGCTCTGCCGTGCGGTCGGAGGACAAGAGGAAGTTCTTCATCACCTGCTGGGTGATCGTCGACGCGCCACGCACCTCACCGCCACGGGATTTGATCGCCTCAACGGCAGCGGCCGCGATACCGCGGATGTCATAACCAGGGTGAGTGAAGAAGTTCTGATCTTCTGCCGAAACAAAGGCGTACTGAACCAGCGGCGGGATCTCATCAAAGGGGGTAAACAGACGGCGTTCTACAGCGAATTCGTCGATAATCTGACCTTCGCCAGAATAGACACGGCTGATCGTTTTCGGCGTGTATTGCGACAGTGTTTCATAGGACGGCAAATCGCGGCCATAGAATGTGAAAATCGCGCCGAGCATCAGCGCGAACATCACAAGACCAAGCGTGACCATCGTAAAGATAGCCCCGAAGAACGACATGATAAATCGCAGCACGCGTTTGACCCCTTTGGTTGGTGCGCCGCTTATAGGGCGGGTCGCGGGTCAGGTCAAAACCGCAAGCACCACTTTCGGCATGAAAACGCCGCTTTCGCATAGGTTTGAACGGTGGGGATTGCCCCTTGGCCATCCACGGACCAAATCAGCGCCATGAGCACTCCAGAAAGCATCCTTGCCACCTACGACCGAGTCGGCCCTGCTTGGGCCACGTCCCGCGACCGCCGTTTGACAGAACGCCGCTGGTTGGACCGCATGATTGCGGTTGCGCCCCATGATCGCGGGAAACGCCGTGTCTTGGACTTGGGATGCGGATCGGGGCGTCCTATCGCGGAATACCTCATTGATCGTGGCATCGCTGTAACTGGCGTTGACGGGGCCGAGAGCATGATTGCCCTGTTCCAAACCAACGTGCCCAACGCCCGTTCTATTCGCGCCGATATGCGTGGCCTTGATCTGGGTGAGAAATATGATGCGATCCTCGCGTGGGATAGTTTCTTCCACCTCTCACCCGCAGATCAACGCGCTATGTTCGCCGTCTTTTCAGCCCATGCCGCCGACAACGCTGCGCTGATGTTCACCAGCGGCCCTGATGAAGGCGTCTCCATCGGGTCGGTCGAAGGCACACCGATCTATCACGCCTCTCTGTCCGAGGCGGGTTATCGCCACGAACTAGAGGCAGCAGGCTTTACCGTCGTCGCGCACAAGGCCGAAGACCCCGACTGCGGCGATCGGACGGTTTGGCTGGCTCGGTTTACTGGCGTCTAAGCGCGTCTTTCGCAGCTTCGGAATTGGCCCAGCGTTGAACGGCGAGAACGATGCCTGCAACAACCCGTGCCCGCCCTTCGGCAGAACGGAGAGCGTCACGGTCGTGTGGGTTCGATAGGAACCCGACCTCAACCAAGGCTGACGGGAAATCCGCCGCGTTCAAAACGGCCAAGAGCGCCTCGCGTCGAGGTGTATTGTTAACCCGCGCATTCGTATCCATCAGCGCCTGAACCAATGCGTCCGCTAAGGTATCGCTCTGCGGCGCGGTTTCCGTGCGGGCGAGGTCCATCAGCACAGTCGCGACCGTGTCGTCTTGGCCCGTCAAATCCAACCCAGCCAAGAGGTCCCCACGGTCATGCCGTTCTGCCATGCGCAAGGACGCATCCTCTTGGGCCTGATCGCTAAGGGTATAGACCGATGCGCCCGAGGTAATCTCATCCCCGTCCAAAGCATCCGCATGAAGCGACAATAGCACATCTGCGCCAGACCTACGGGCAATGGAAATCCGTTCCTCAAGCGGCACGAAAACATCCGTCTGGCGGGTCAGCACAGCGCGCATCCCCTCCATCCGGTTCATCGTCTGCGCAACTTCAACAGCCAGTTGCAGCATGAGGTCCGCCTCACGCAGGCCGTCCCGTTCGGCACCGGGATCAATACCCCCATGACCGGGGTCAATCACGACAGTCAGGATACCATCATCGACCGCAGCGACTGGCGGCGCAGTAGGATCAACGGTGTTGAGCATATCCCAACCCGGATCGCTGGGCGCACCTGCGGCGGCAGCATAGTCCGCGTCCGAACTTGGCGACAGGTTCACCGTCAGACGCGCCGTTCCGTCAACCGTATTCACCGTCATCCCTGCTTGGCTCACGATCATGGCGTCGGACAGATCAACCACCATCCGCGACCACCCTGGCCGCAGCGCCCCAAACCGAAGGTCGCTCACGCGGTCCGATTGATCCAAGATCGCCTTGTCCGCGCCTCGCCAGTCAATCTCGCGAAAGTCCAAAATCAGTCGGCGCGGATCATCGAGCGTAAACACACGCCACGGCACAGGCTGAGACAGGAACAAATCGACTGTCGTTTTGCCCCACGAATCCTCGATCACCGAATGGGTCACATCCAGCCGCGCCAGACCTGTAAAATCCTGTGACTGCGACGCCGCGCCCAAACATGCCAGAACCGCTGCCCCCACGATGCGGATCATGACCGACGGTCCTCCATGAATTTAGTGAGCCTGCGGAGCCCTTCTTCGATATCGGGGGTTGAGCGAGCATAGGAGAACCGAAGCCAGTGCTTGCCATTTACCGTGTCAAAATCCAGACCGGGTGTCACGGCAACCCCAGCTTTATCAAGTACTTCTGCCGCAAAGCTCAGGCTGTCATCGGTGTAATCAGACACATCAGCATAGACGTAGAATGCACCATCAGGCGGGGCGATCTTGGTAAAGCCTGCCTTGGGCAGACCCTCAATCATCAACTCACGATTGCGGGCATAGCTGGCAACATTGCCGTCCAGTTCATCTTTGCAATCCATCGCATAAAGCGCGAGCCGTTGCGCCGCGTGGCTCGGGCAAATGAATTGGTTCTGGGCAATGCGTTCGACGACCCGAACGTGGTCTTCGGGCACAACCATCCAACCCACGCGCCAGCCTGTCATGCTGAAATATTTGCTGAACGAGTTGATGACATAGACCTCATCGGTCACCGACGCAGCGGTCACGGGTTTAATGCCGTAGTCCAATCCGTGATAAATCTCGTCCGAGATGAACGCCGCATTGCGATCCGCGCAGGCCGCAGCGAGGTCGGTCAACTCACCCTGCCCCAACATGGTGCCTGTCGGGTTCGCAGGCGAGGCCACGATCAAACCTTGGAGGTCATATGCCGCGACGTCCGCCGCAACGGGTTGGAACCGCGCCTGAAGCGTGGTCGGAATATCAACCGCGTTCAGATCGAACGACCGAAGGATCTGACGATAGGACGGATAGCACGGCGCACCGAGGCCAACTCGGTCGCCCGTATCAAAGAGCGCTGTGAACGCCAGCAGGAACGCGCCAGACGCCCCAGCGGTCACAACGATCCGCTCTGGGTTCATATCGAGGTCATACCAATCGCCGTAATGCTGCGCGATGCGCGCCCGCAACTCTGGCATCCCCAAGGCCACCGTATACCCCAGCGGACCCTCAGCCATATCACGTGCCAAACGATCCAGTGCCGCTTTGGGCGCACCCGTTCCGGGTTGCCCAACCTCCATATGGATTATGTGACGCCCCGAGGCTTCGGCCTTGCGGGCGGATTCCATCACGTCCATCACGATAAAGGGATCAACGGCCCCGCGTCTTGAAACACGCATGTCATGCCTCTTATGGTCTATCTGCTCTGCCCCTGTTTGCCTTTGCAGGGGCCGCGCGTCAATCGGACCCTTGGCACCACCGCCCAGATATGCACAACTCTGCCGGACTATAAATCGGAGAACTCTATGAAACGCCTCGCCCTCGCCCTGACCTTGGGTCTCGCCACCCAAGCCGCCGCCACCGATCTGGAGGCCATGAGCGACACCGAACGCAGCGCGTTTCGGGATGAAGTCCGCGCCTATCTGCTCGACAACCCCGAAGTGCTGATGGAAGCCATCGGGGTTCTCGAACAACGTCAGGCACTAGCGGAAACGATGGCCGACCAGCAGATGGCCCAGACCAATATGGACGCGATCCAGAACGATGGTTTCTCGTGGGTTGGCGGCAATCCTGACGGTGACATTACTGTGGTAGAGTTCATGGATTACCGCTGCGGCTACTGCAAACGCGCCTTCCCAGAGGTTGAGACGCTTTTGGAAACCGACGGTAATATCCGCTTTATCGTAAAGGAACTGCCGATCCTTGGTGATCAGTCGACCCTCGCGTCACAATTCGCGATTGCCGTGCAGCAGCTTCATGGCGATGACGCTTATAAATTTGTCCACGATACTCTGATGAATATGCGTGGTGACATCACCCAAGACAGCCTGTCGCAACTTGCATCGACCGTCGGTTTCGATGCGGCGCCAATCTTTGAGCGGATGGCATCACCAGAGGTTGCACGTGTGCTGCAGGCAAACATGGAGCTGGCGCAGCGTTTGCAGATCAGCGGCACACCGACGTTCGTCTTTGATGACCAATTGGTGCGAGGGTATGTGCCTCTCGACCAGATGGCGTCGATCGTCGAAGAGTTACGCGCCAACTGATACGACACAACAAAGGGGGCCTCGGCCCCCTTTTTCATGAGCTCGCCATCATTGTGCGCAGCCCCTTTGCAACGAGCAGCACAAACGGTGCGCCGTGCATAATCAAGTCAAAGAAATCAATCGGCTTCGCCAACTCGCCCGCAGCCAACATCTTTAGCTTTTCCCAGATATGCGGTTCAGGGAAAACCGGCGCGAGGCCCAGCGTCAGACAGGCCAAAATCACAAGGTTCCAAGGCAGGGTATCTAGAAACGCCATCGCGTCCTCCAATATATTTTAAAAACGTGATATATTAAAGCACGACAAATTGCCAAAGGCATTTTGCGTTTTCAAAACTGAAAAGGGAGGAAAGTGGCGCGGTTGACGGGGCTCGAACCCGCGACCCCCGGCGTGACAGGCCGGTACTCTAACCAACTGAGCTACAACCGCGCACTTGCGTCTGTGAGGTCTTGAAAAGAAGTGGCGCGGTTGACGGGGCTCGAACCCGCGACCCCCGGCGTGACAGGCCGGTACTCTAACCAACTGAGCTACAACCGCGTATCTTCTTTTCGGTATCTCACCGAACGTGTGGGGCTTCTAAGCGGTGCGTCGGGGCGCGTCAAGCGCCCTATGACAAAAAAATGAAACTCTTCGCGCAGACCACCAAAAAAACGAAAACGGGGCAGAAAAACTGCCCCGTTTCCAAGAAGTTATCGAAATTCGACCAGAGCCGAATGTGCCTGAAATTACAGACCCATCGCCGACTTGATCTGGTCAATCACGCCTTGAACCATCTCAGGGTTATTACCGGCAGCCTCAACCGCAGTAACGAGTTGGGTCTTAATGCCATCAGACAGCGACGACCCTTCAATCAGGGCGGTTACTTTGGCTGGGTCAAAGTTCTCGACCGAGAGAATGGCAGACGGGTCCAGCGCGCCAAGTGCACCTGTCGCGGTTTCCATCAAGCTACCTGCGCTCGTGGTCACATCAGTTGCAGCCTGAACTGCAGTCTCAGTCGCTGCATCAACGGCCTCAGTTGCGGCGTCCGCAGCCTCAGTTGCAGCGGTCGTTGCGGTGTCAGCAGCCTCAGTTGCGGCGGTGGTTGCCATATCAGCCGCAGCCGTTGCAGCCTCGGTCGCGCCTCCTACCGCATCCGTTGCAGCAGTCGCAGCGGCATCAACAGCTTCAGTCGCAGCGGTCGTCGCAGCGTCGGCAGCCTCAGTCGCGGCGGTTGCAGCTTCTTCAACAGCGGCAGCAGCGGCCTCTGCTGCTGCCTCAGCGGCTTCAGTAGCTGCAGTTGCGGCTTCAGTTGCAGCGTCAGTCGCAGCTTCTGCAGCCTCGGTCGCGGATTCAACTGCATCAGTGGCGGCCTCAGCGGCGGCGTCGGCTGCATCCGTTGCAGCACCAGCGGCATCATCAGCAACTTCGGCAGCAATACCGACCAGACCTTTTACGGCTTCAACAGGTGTCCGACCGTTGGCGGCAAATTCATAACCGAAAAAGCCGAGAATCGCGGCGACCACAATAATAACAAACGCTCTCATAATATCGTCCTTCCAAACTACAGATCGGCCCCAACTCAGGCCCCCATGCGTGTAATGGCACGACATCACGCAACTTTAAAGTCACATGTGGCGCTGAATTACTACGACCTTGTGGCAAACGCATTTGCGGGTTGCGGAAAATCGCAGCCAAGACTAGGTTGCGTGCCAAATTACAACCGCCGAAAGGACTAAGGCCATAGCCCGCAGACCTCATAACGCACCGCCGGTGCGTGACACTGGACCCCGTATCAATGAACGCATTCGGTGCCCCGAAATCCGCCTCATCGGCGCCGAAGGAGAGAACGTCGGCGTTGTAACGCCAGCGCAAGCGCTCCAAATGGCGGAAGAGGCTGGTTTAGACCTCGTAGAAATATCGCCTAACGCGACGCCGCCCGTGTGTAAGATCATGGACTTCGGCAAGTTCAAATATGAACAGCAGAAGAAAGAGGCTGAAGCGCGCAAGAAGCAGAAGATCATCGAGATCAAAGAGGTCAAGTTCCGCCCCGGTACAGACAAGCACGACTATGACGTTAAAATGCGTTCCGTGCTCAAGTTCCTTGGCAATGGCGACAAGGTCAAAGTGACCCTGCGATTCCGTGGCCGCGAAATGGCGCACCAAGATTTGGGCCGCCAACTGCTGGAACAGATCGCTGCGGACATCACCGAATTCGGCAAGATCGAGAACATGCCGAAAATGGAAGGCCGCCAGATGGTCATGATGATCGGGCCGCTTCCGAAGTAAGCTTCGGACAATCGAATGAGAAAGCCGCCTTTTCGGGCGGCTTTTTTCGTTTCAGCCTTCGCGTGGGCGAGGACGCGTCGGGATTTCCTTGAGCAATCCCCCTACCCCCATGGCCGAGATTTCGGCATCTCCGATGGGTACGCCACATATCACGCGTTCGAGCACCCAGTCCGCCCCATTCAGCGCAGGGGATCGCGCACACCCAGGAAGCCCAATGACAGGACGATTGCCGACTTTGCCAAGGAACAGCAGGTTTCCCGGATCCACTGGCATCCCAAAACGAGTCACCTTGCCACCAGCCAACCGCACAGCCGAGGGCGCAACATCCATCGGATCAGAGGTCGCAGAGGCTGTCAGGATCAGCACAACATCGCCCGAAGCCTCGGCAATCGCAGCCGTAATATCCTCCGTCCGATGAGGCACCACAACCCGTTCAGTCAGCGCCATATTGAGGCGGAACAGACGACCGTTAGTCGCACGCCGCCCCTTATCAGACGGGATTTCGTCGGTCGTGCGGGTCTCGATCAGCGTCGCCGTCTTATACTGTGGCGGACGGATGTGAATCGCGGAACGGGCGGCTTCGACCGCCGGGTTCAGCGCATCCTCGGGCACGCCGTAGGAAATGATCTTGACCGTCCCGATCATCGTATCGGGGTCGCATCGATGCCACGCAGGGACCGTGGCGAGGGTGATCATGGGGTGAACCGCGTTAAGTGCATTCACGGCATCCACATTGATCTCAGCGACACCCGCGCCCGTCGCAATGAGGTTCACACGACCCGTCGTTGCCTTAGACAGGCGCAGTCCTTGCGCCTCTGGGTTAGGAACCAAAGCCTGCGCGAGCCGTGTTGCTGCCTCGTCCTCGTGAATATCGTCTGCCTCGAGCCGCGCAACGATCACTTCGTCCATGCCCAGCGCCGCGAGCTGCGCAATGTCATCCTCAGTTAACCATCGCCCCTTAGCCAATTTGCCTTTGGGCAAAGCGATGGAATGGGCGAGGATCGTGCCGAGGGCGTCAGCTAAAGGAACAGGCCCGAATATCATCCTTTACGCAGCCTTTCGGTGATTTGGGCCATGATGCTGACCGCAATCTCTGCAGGCGATTTGGCCCCGATATTCAGTCCAACCGGCGCATGGATGCTGGCAATCTGGTCGTCCGTAAAACCGTCCGCCTTTAGCCGTTCGACCCGTTTCGCATGGGTGCGTGTGGACCCGAGACATCCGAGGTAGAACACATCAGAGCCCAGCGCTGCACGGATCGCAGGATCATCTAGCTTCGGATCATGGGTCAGTGTGACAACCGCCGTCCTCGGGTCGAGCCCGATCTTCTCCATCGCCTCATCTGGCCAATCATCGGAAATCACCTCATTCGGGAAGCGATCTTCGGAGCCAAAAACAGGACGCGGATCGACCAAGATCGGGTCATAACCACAGGCGCGGGCCATTTGCACAAGAGGTTGGGCGATATGCACGGCACCGACCACAATCATCCGAAGCGGCGGGTTGTGGATGGCAATAAAGGTCTGGCCGTCCTCCTCAACGCCCGACTTATCGCCACGGAACCGATCTTCACGTTGGGCAAAGCCATCCAGCCGCCGCGCCCCCGTTTCCAGATCCGCGACATAGGCCACGGCCTCGCGCCGCGCGCGGCGGGCAACAAGATCGGCCAAGAGGTCCTCGTGTAACGTTTCACCACCGACAGGTTCGACCAGTACACGAATGCGCCCACCACAGGCCAATCCCACGGCAAAGGCCGTGTCATCGCTGACGCCAAAATCCAGCAATCGGGCCTTACCATCTTCGATCGCGTCGAAACTCTCGGTGATCACCGCGCCTTCGACACACCCGCCCGAGACAGAGCCTTCCATCGCGCCGTCACGGTCAACGACCAGTTGTGACCCGATTGGACGCGGCGCGGAGCCCCAAGTTTCCACCACCGTTGCCAATACAGCGCCACGGCCAGACCGATGCCAGTCGAGCGCCAAGGCGGGAATGTCTGTCTTATCGGTCACCGCTACCTCCCCATCATCGCCATGAGGCGATCCTTTTCCCCAGTATCATCGCCGCGCGCGATGGCATCCGCCAGCCCCTGAAGCGAGGCTATGTTATGCCCAGCGCGGAAACTGGTAACATGGGGCAACATTTCCATAATTCCACGGGCCTTGGGGGCGAATCCCTCCCAACGGAGCAAGGGATTGAGCCAAATAAGTTGCCGCGAAGACAAATGCAGTCGCTCCATCGCCTTGCCCAAGCCGCCTTCAGGGTCGCGGTCCAGACCGTCGGTGATTAACAGCACCACAGCGCCCTGCCCTAGAACGCGCCGCGACCAGTCGCGGTTGAAACGGTCGATACACTCACCGATCCGCGTGCCACCTTCCCAGTCCTGCGCTTCGGACCCCGCTGCCGCCAATGCCGCATCCACATCGCGATGTTTCAGGTGGCGCGTGATGTTGGTGAGGCGCGTGCCAAAGGTGAATGCATGCACCTTGGCCCAGCCTTGGCCTTTGGCGTTCGATACGGCGTGAAGGAAATGCAAAACGGCCCGCGAATATTGCGACATGGACCCGGAAATATCGCAGATCACCACGAGGTTCGGATAACGCTCACGTTTCTTGCGCGTCTCAAAAGAGGTGATTTCCCCGCCTTGCCGCATGGCCCGCCGCATCGTGGCCCGCCAATCGGCGATATCGCCATAGCCCGCGACGGTCCTGCGTGATTTAATCGGGCGCACAGGTAATGTCATGCGGGCAAGGATGCGCTTCGCCTCTGCCATTTCCTCTGTGCTCATCTGCTCAAAATCGAGGGACTGTAGCTTTTCCTCGGTCGAAATCGTTTTCGAAGCATCAACGTCGATCAAGGCCTCTTCGTTCGGCTCTTCGTCCTCTTCCTTCGGCATTGGGATATTTTGATCATCCAGTAATGCCTCCGCCGCGCGCTTTTCCCCTGCTTTGGCTTTGCGTTCTTCTTGAACGCCACGCACAGAGGGCAGCATCATCGACATCATATGTTCGAGGTATCGCGGATCACGCCAATAGAGGCGGAACACCTGACCAAAGACCACACGATGTTCGGGGCGTGAACAGAAGCATGCCTCTAGCGTCCAGTAGAAATCGTTCTTTTCCGTAAAGCCCGCAGCCTCAACCGCCCGAATGGCGTCAATCACTCGCCCAGGGCCGACAGGCAGCCCAGCCTTGCGCAGAGCACGGGCAAAGTGCGTGATATTCTGCGCGAGCTTCCCATCTTCGGGGATAGAGAGCGGGATATATTCAGCCATGAACGACCATCACGCCGGAGCGAGTTCGGCACGTGCGTCTTTGAGGATACGCTGCGCCTCTGACCCTTCTATGCGGGCAATGTCGTCCTGATATTTCAGGATGGCCCCCAGCGTATCGGCAATCACCTCTGGCGACAGGTCGATCACATCCAAGGCGAGCAAACATTTCGCCCAATCAATGGTCTCTGCCACGCCGGGTTTTTTGAACAGATCTTCGGTGCGCAGCTTTTGAACAAAGGCGACGACCTCACGGCTCAGGGTCTCTTGGGCTTCTGGCGCACGGGCATTGAGGATTTCCAACTCTCGATCAAAGGTCGGATAATCGACCCAGTGGTAGAGGCAGCGCCGCTTCAATGCGTCGTGAACCTCGCGCGTGCGGTTCGAGGTCAGGATCACAATGGGCGGTTCGGGGGCTTTAATCGTGCCGAGTTCGGGCACCGTCACCTGAAAATCAGAGAGCGCCTCTAGTAGAAACGCCTCGAACGGTTCATCTGTGCGGTCGATTTCGTCGATCAATAGAACAGGCGCGCCGCCCTCTTGGGGACGCATCGCTTGCAAGAGCGGACGTTCAATCAGGTATTCCTCGGTAAAGAGTTCGGATTTCAGTTCCGACCGATCGGCCCCGCCTGTCGCTTCTGCCGTGCGGATCGCGATCATCTGTTCGGCAAAGTTCCATTCATACACCGCAGAGGCCGCGTCCAGACCTTCGTAGCATTGAAGACGGATCAATTTACGGCCAAGAGACGCAGCGATCGCTTTAGCGATTTCGGTTTTACCCGTGCCTGCCTCACCTTCGAGAAAGAGCGGACGGCCGAGTTTCAGGGATAAGAACACCACCGTCGCTAAGGCGCGGCCGCATACGTAGTCCTGACCGGCCAGAATCGTCTGGACGTCGTCGATACTGTCGATCTGCATAGTTTCCTCCGTTTGGGGTATGCTGCACCGCTGACACGAGGCGTCAAGTCATGCCTTGGTCGCAGAGGCATTTTTCGGCCCGAAAAGCCTTTATCCCCCTATGGCGCGGTGCGGGACAAAGGTGTAAAGACAGCCCATGACCGATACAGCCCTCACCCGCCTGACCATCCGCCGCCCCGATGACTGGCACCTTCACCTTCGTGACGGTGCGATGCTTGAGGGCGTTCTCCCGCATACCGCTGCGCATTTCGGCCGCGCGATTGTGATGCCGAACCTCGTGCCTCCTGTTGTGACTGGTGCGCAGGCCGCAGCCTACCGCGAGCGGATCATGGCGGCATTGCCTGAGGGCATGTCGTTCCAGCCTCTGATGGTTCTCTACCTCACCGAAGAAACCGATCCAGAGGATGTTGCAGCAGCACATGCCGCTGGCATCGCAACCTCGGTCAAGCTCTACCCTGCGGGTGCGACGACCAACTCCGCCTCGGGTGTGCGCGACTTTGATAAGGTCCGTCCCGTGCTCGAAAAGATGGCAGAGATCGGTATGCCGCTCTGCGTTCATGGCGAAGTCACCGACAGCGACATCGACATTTTCGACCGCGAAGCTGTGTTCATTGATCGCGTTCTGCACCCCATCCGCAAGAAAGTGCCCGATCTGCGCGTCGTAATGGAACACGTCACCACCCAAGACGCGGTGGACTATGTCCGGGACCACCATAAGAACCTCGGCGCGACGATCACCACGCACCACCTGATTATCAACCGCAACCACATCCTCGCGGGCGGGATCAAACCGCATTACTACTGCCTTCCCGTGGCAAAGCGTGAACAACACCGCATTGCACTGGTTGAGGCTGCGACCTCTGGCGATGAACGGTTCTTCCTCGGAACGGATTCGGCACCGCACACGGACCCCGCAAAACTACAGGCCTGTGGTTGCGCTGGTTGCTTTACCGCACCGAACACCATGTCTTGTCTGGCAGAAGTGTTTGAGGCCGCGGGCAAGCTGAAAAACCTAGAGGCCTTCGCGTCCAAGAACGGACCGAAATTCTATGGCCTCCCTGTGAACGAAGAGACCATTACCCTCGTCAAAGGGGAACCGGTCGCCTATCCGGACCGCATTGAGACAGGCGCCGGTCCAGTCACCGTATTTGATGCCGGCTTCCCGCTACACTGGCGTGTTGAGGCCTAAAAACCGGACCTCCGGTAAAACCTACAAAACCAATAAGGACGTGCGATGATCCCCTCTTCCTATCCGACCAAAGCCGAAATGGCGAAACTCAGCGCTGGAATGCTGCTGGAAATCGGCGCAATCCACTTTAACGCAGAAGAGCCGTTCACCCACGCTTCTGGCAAGAAGGCCCCGACTTATATCGACTGCCGCAAGCTGATCTCTTTCCCACGCATCCGTTCGACTTTGATGGATTTCCTCTCTGTTTCGATCATGCGCGAAGCGGGCTTTGAAGCCTTCGACAACATTGCTGGCGGTGAAACCGCAGGTATCCCCTTTGCAGCGCTGGTGGCTGAACGTCTGGCACTGCCGATGACCTACGTTCGCAAAAAGCCCAAAGGTTATGGCCGCAATGCCCGCATCGAAGGTGCGATGACCGAAGGCCAGCGCGTTCTCTTGGTTGAAGACCTGACTACTGACGGCGGCTCTAAACTGTCGTTCGTTGATGCGATCCGTGACACAGGTGCGACCTGTTCCGCGACTGCCGTCATTTTCTACTACGGCATCTTTGAAGGTGTTGAGAAAACGCTCGGCGATCACGGCGTTCAACTGATCCACCTCTGCACATGGTGGGACGTCCTCGAAGTGGCGAAAGAACGCGGTGCGTTTGACGCAAACACCCTCTCCGAGGTCGAGTCGTATCTGCGCGATCCAGCGGGCTGGGCTGCGGCACGCGCCTAATTATTTAGAGGGCGGCAGGAAACTGCCGCCCTTTTGCTATCCAGATATGGGTGTCGCTATTTTCGCCCCAACCAGATAGAGTATCCACCAAGGATACCCACAGGCCATCCACAGGGTTATACATTTTGCCCTTCACGGCCGAATTGGCTATCACACTTGGACCAGGTTTCAGGGCAGTTTGGGTGCAATAAAAATGAACGAACTTACAGCATTCAACGCAACAGGGGTCGAAGCGGCAGCAGAAGACCCAATCCCGCATTCGATTGAGGCTGAGCAACAGCTTCTCGGCGCGATCCTGACGAACAACGAAATCTTTGACAAAATCGCAGCCGTGATCACCGAAGATCACTTCTACGATCCAGTGCACCGCCGCATCTTCGAAACCGCAAAAGCGCGGATTTCGATGAACGCGCTCGCCTCGCCTGTTACGCTGAAAACCTACCTCAAGGACGATGCTGGTCTGCAGGAACTGGGCGGCCCTGCCTACCTCGTCAAACTTGCGGGCTCTGCGATCTCGGCCTTTGCGGCACGGGACTATGCGCAGTTGATCCATGACCTCGCCGTGCGCCGCGAGTTGATCAAGGTCGGCAAAGACATCGCGGACCGCGCGACGAAGGTTGAAGTCGGCACAGAGGCCAACGAACAAATCGTGATGGCAGAACAGGCGCTCTATTCCTTGGCGGAAAAGGGCAACTCCGAGGGCGGCTTTACCTCTTTCGTAAAGGCCGTGACCGAAGCCCTGAACACCGCGAACGCAGCTTATCAGCGTGATGGTGGTCTGTCGGGCATTTCGACGGGTCTGATTGATCTGGACAAAAAACTCGGCGGTCTGCACCCATCCGACCTTTTGATCCTCGCGGGTCGTCCGTCGATGGGTAAAACCTCGCTCGCGACCAACGTCGCGTTCAACATCGCAAAGGCCTACAAAAAAGGTCGCAAACCTGACGGGTCAGAGGGCGCGATTGAAGGCGGAGTTGTGGGTTTCTTTAGTCTCGAGATGAGTGCAGAACAGCTCGCTGCGCGTATTTTGTCCGAGGCGTCCGAGGTTCCATCCGAACAAATCCGTCGCGGTGACATGACCGAACAGGAATTTCGTCGATTTGTTGAGGCTGCAAAAGCGCTGGAAAGCTGCCCACTGTTCATCGACGACACCCCTGCTCTGCCGATTTCACAGGTCGCTGCGCGGGCGCGTCGCCTGAAACGCCAGCATGGCCTCGACGTTCTGATCGTCGACTACCTTCAGCTTCTGCGCGGCACAGGTCGTGGCGACAACCGCGTTCAAGAAATCGGTGAGATTTCGATGGGCCTCAAGGCGATTGCGAAAGAACTGCAAATCCCCGTGGTCGCCCTGTCCCAGCTCAGCCGTACCGTCGAGAGCCGCGACGATAAACGCCCACAGCTGTCCGACCTTCGTGAATCGGGGTCGATCGAGCAGGACGCCGACGTTGTTATGTTCGTATTCCGCGAAGAATATTACGTCGAACGTGAAAAACCGTCCGAGGATAGCCCGAACTTTGCCGAATGGCAGGATCGGATGAACCGTCTGCACGGCAAAGCCGAGGTCATCATCGGCAAACAGCGTCACGGTCCGATTGGTACCGTTGACCTGTCGTTCGAAGGTCGCTTCACCCGCTTTGGCAACCTCGTCAAACCTTGGCAGCAAGGCGCAGAGGACGGTTACTGATTTTTCCCTTGCCCTGCGGGCAACGGCGCAGCACAAGACGCCCATGGCTACTGGTTTTCTACATATTGATCTGAATGCGCTGGTTTCGAACTGGCGTGCCTTGGCAGCGATGTCTGACGCCGAAGCGGGCGCAGTCGTCAAAGCAGACGGCTACGGGCTTTCGTCCGACCGCGTTGCCGCCGCGCTCAAGGCTGCAGGTGCAAATCGGTTCTTTGTCGCCTCTGTCGAAGAAGGCGCAAAGGTCCGTCAGGCCGTTGGCCTCGATGCGCTGATCCACGTGTTCGGCGGGCATATGGCCGGCGACACCGACGCGATCCTTCAGCTTGATCTGATCCCGATGATCAACTCGCTCGACCAATTGACACGCCAGTTTGAATCTCTCCCAGGTAAGGCCTTTGGCGTCCAGCTCGACACGGGCATGAACCGTCTGGGGATGGAGTGGTCGGAATGGTCTGCCGTAGCATCTATCGTGATGGCGCAATCCCCTGCCCTGATCATGAGCCATCTGGCCTGCGCCGATGAACCAGATCACCCAATGAACGCCTACCAGCTGGAAACCTTCCGCAAGATGACGGACGGCGTGAATGTGCCGCGCTCACTCTCGGCTACGGGCGGTATTCTGCTGGGCAAGGACTATCATTTTGACGTCACGCGCCCAGGGATCGGGATGTATGGCGGCCTACCGTTCACCGATGCGTCCCCCGTGGTCAAACTCGACCTGCCTGTTATCCAGATCCGCGACCTGACCGAAGGCGAAGTCGTCGGTTACGGCAATTCTTGGCAAGCCGCCCGTGACAGCAAAATCGCAACTGTGTCAGGTGGTTATGCTGATGGCATCCTGCGGTCGCTGTCGAATAAGAACACAAAGCTATGGGCGGGTTCGATCCCGTGTCCCATCGTCGGGCGCGTGTCGATGGACCTGATCACCGTCGATGTCACGGACCTTGATGAGACACCAGAGGCGCTTAGCCTCCTGTGCCCGCAACAGACCGTCGATGACCTTGCCGATATTGCGGGCACCATCGGGTATGAAATCTTGACCTCGCTGGGGGGCCGTTACAAGCGGACCTATCTATCGTGAAAAATCCGATTGCCGCCCTCGGTCGTGCTGTTCTAGGGGCTTTGGCCTTTGTCGGTCGGCTGGCTTTGTTCGCGGGGGAAACGATCAGCCACCTCGTACGGCCACCGTTCTATCCGCGTGAATTGGCTACGGCCCTGATCCAGATCGGGTTCTATTCCCTTCCCGTTGTGGGCCTGACCGCCCTATTCACAGGCGGCGCCCTCGCGCTCCAGATTTACGCAGGTGGAGCACGGTTCAGCGCCGAAGCCGTCGTGCCCCAGATCGTTGCCATCGGGATGGTCCGCGAATTGGGTCCGGTGTTGGTTGGTCTGATGATCGCCGCGCGGGTCACATCGTCCGTTGCCGCTGAAATCGCAACAATGCGGGTGACCGAACAGATCGACGCGCTGGTTACGCTCTCGACGAACCCGATGAAGTATTTGACCCTGCCGCGCGTTCTGGCTGCGACACTCGTCATGCCTGTTCTGGTGGGGATCGGCGATACTATCGGCATTCTTGGGGGCTATCTGGTCGCCACCGAAACGCTGGGGTTCAACGCCTCGACATATATCAAGAACACCGCCGACTTCCTTGAATTCATGGACATTTTCTCATCCTTGATCAAAGGTGGCGTGTTCGGTTTCATTGCCGCTTTGATGGGCTGCTACTACGGTATGAACTCTGGTCGCGGCGCCCAAGGCGTGGGCAGCGCCACGAAAACCTCTGTTGTTGCGGCGGCGATTTTGATCCTCGCTGCGAACTTCCTTCTCACACAGGCCTTCTTTTCCGCATGATCCGGCTCACTGACGTTCATAAATCTTTTGGCAGCAACGACGTCCTGCGTGGCGTTGATCTGCACGTGCCCAAGGGTCAATCGATGGTCGTCATCGGCGGATCGGGCACGGGGAAGTCCGTCCTGATCAAATCCGTTCTTGGCCTTGTGACACCAGACAGCGGCATGATCGAAGTCGACGGCGTCGATGTCACCCGCCAACCGCGTGATGCATTTCTCGCACGGTTCGGGATGTTGTTTCAGGGCGGCGCGTTGTTCGACAGCCTCCCCGTCTGGCAAAACGTTGCTTTCCGCCTGATGCGCGGCGCGTTGAAACGCCCCAAGTCCGAGGCCCGCGAGATTGCCATCGAAAAACTTCGCCGCGTGGGGCTCGGCCCTGATGTTGCGGATCGCTTGCCTGCGGAACTATCGGGCGGGATGCAAAAACGGGTCAGCCTTGCGCGGGCGATTGCTGCCTCGCCAGAGATCATCTTTTTCGACGAACCAACCACGGGCCTCGATCCGATTATGTCGGGCGTAATCAATGATTTGATCCGCGAAATTGTCGTCGAGATGGGCGCGACAGCGATCACCATCACCCACGACATGACCAGCGTTCGGGCAATTTCGGATCGGGTCGCGATGCTACATCGGGGTAAAATCCGCTGGGAAGGTCCGATTGCCGATCTTGATCACAGCAACGATCCTTATGTCGATCAGTTCATCCACGGTCGCGCGACAGGTCCCATCGAAACCCTGCGCTGATCGAATCGGACGCCAGATGATCGGTCTGTTTGGAAACAGCTTCTCGCTGAATTGAATAGTGTTTCGCGGCTATGCTGCAAACTATGCGAGAAACGGAAACAATCACGCAACCATAACGTGATTATCCAGCAATCCAATCGATTTTGCCCATTTCTCGACAAAATCCTTCGCCCACATGGGTGAATTAACCTATCCTTTAAGGTATAGAGCAACGAGGTTTTTGGGGAAGCCGAGTTATGAATTTTACGGCTGCGTCGGGCTTATTTGTCCGCACATTTCATGCGTTTTCATTTCTGTTTTTGGTTCTAATGTCCGCTTTCGTGGTCGGCTACACAGTGATGTGCGCTTTCGACCTTGCGCCTTGGCTCAGCGCGTCCGTGGCGTTCGGCGATATTCAGGTCGAAAACGCTGGCATGTATATCCAGCTGGCCGTCACGATGTTCTTCTTTTCGATGATGTTCTTTGCCCCCGCCAATGGCCGCATCATGGCGCTGGAGAAGTCGCACCGGAATTTTCGGATCAATATGGACGACGTTGCACGCGCCTATCACCGCTGCCATTCCGCCGACCGTGAGGGCGTATTTACCCTGTCGTCAGAATTTGATGCCGTGCGCGAACGTATCCAATTCATGCGCGACCACCCTGACCTTTCTGATCTGGAGAGCGATATTTTGACTGTCGCCGCACAAATGAGCGAGAGGTCCAGAGGTCTGGCTGATATCTATTCCGACGAAAAAGTCGCCCATGCACGGACCTTCCTGCGCCAGCGTCAGGAAGAAGTTGAACGACAACAACGCCAGATCATCGAGGCCCTGCACACCTGTCAGGAAATCGAAAAATGGGCACAGCAACTCGATACCGAAGAGAGTGTGATTGCCAACCAGTTGGCCCGTCTCGACGATAAACTTCAGGCCGTGCTGCCGACCCTCGGTTATGGGTTCGAGCAGGAAGAAATTGAAGAACCTGAAACCAATGTCGTCCCAATAACGGCCAAGCCCGCGGCAGAATAACGCTTGCCAAATTGGGGCGCTCTGGCCACTTCATCGGATATGACAGTTTTTCGCTCCAGTTTTCTCATCAAATTCGCCAACCTGTGCCTGTTGGTTCTATTCCCGCTGGCGTGGTTTGCGCCTTTGATGCGGGCTGGCCTTTTGCCGCTGTTTGGAACGCATGAAATCTCGGTCGTGTCGGGTCTACAAAGCCTCTGGGAAACAGATGTCTATCTGGCGCTATTAGTGACCGTCCTCGCCATTTTCGCCCCATATCTAAAAACCATTGGAATGGCGCTGGTGCACTTCGGTTTGCTCGACTCCCGCGTCAAACCTGTCCTGATGTGGCTCGGCAAACTGGCCATGGCAGACGTTTTTCTGCTGGCGCTTTACGTGGTGATCGTCAAAGGCGTGGGCGTCGGGCGATTGGAAACCGCTTGGGGGCTCTATCTGTTTTCGGGCTGTGTGATCGCCTCAGTTTTGATCGCCCTCGCCCCGCACAAAGACTGACTTTTCCGTTGCTGTGACGGGTCGAATAAGGGACAAGGCGAGCATGGCAAAAGAACCCAACTTCATCTGTTCCGATTGCGGCGCGAGTTCCACAAAATGGTCTGGCCGTTGTGACGCATGCGGTGCGTGGAACACGATCAGCGAACAGAAACCACTGGCCACCAGCCACGGGAGCAAGAGCCTCTCTGGCCGTCGTGGTCAAACCATTGCCCTCACCGATCTTGCCGCCCAAGAGGCCGAACCGCCCCGCACTGAGGCAGGCGTGGCAGAGTTGGACCGTGTGCTTGGGGGCGGTTTGGTTAAGGCATCGGCGATTTTGGTTGGCGGTGATCCGGGGATCGGGAAATCGACTCTGCTCCTTCAAGCCGCCGCACGTTTTGCCCGTAATGGCTTAAAGGTCGTATATATCTCGGGCGAGGAATCTGCCGCTCAGGTCCAGATGCGCGCACGGCGTTTGGGACTAGAGAAAAGCCCTGTCAAACTCGCGTCCGAGACAAACCTGCGCGATATCCTCACCACGCTTGAGGCCGAACAGCCCGATCTGGTGATCATCGACTCGATCCAAACCATGTGGGCCGATACCGTCGACAGCGCACCGGGGTCGGTCAGTCAGGTGCGGGCCTCGGCGCATGAAATTGTGACCTTCTCGAAAAAGAGCGGGATCGCGACGATCCTCGTGGGGCACGTCACCAAGGAAGGTGCTCTCGCGGGTCCGCGTGTTGTCGAACATATGGTCGATACGGTCCTCTATTTCGAAGGCGAGCGCGGCCATCAGTTCCGTATCTTGCGGGCTGTGAAAAACCGCTTCGGTCCCGCGTCCGAGATTGGCGTTTTCGAAATGACCGGAAAAGGACTGGTTGAGGTGAAGAACCCCAGCGCTTTGTTCCTCTCCGAGCGTGGCAAACCTACCCCTGGGTCGGTTGTTTTCGCGGGCGTTGAGGGGTCGCGCCCCATGCTCTGCGAGATCCAAGCGCTCGTTGCGCCCTCGCCCACACCGCAACCCCGTCGGTCGGTCGTCGGCTGGGATGGGGGACGTTTGGGCATGATCCTCGCGGTATTGGAATCGCGGTGCGGGATCGCTTTTGCGGGGCTCGATGTCTATCTGAACGTCGCGGGCGGAATGCGGATCACAGAACCAGCCGCCGATCTCGCGGTCGCGGCAGCCCTCATTTCAGCCCGAGAAGATGCCGCGCTGCCGTCAGACTGTGTCATCTTTGGCGAGATTAGCCTCTCTGGTAGCATCAGACAGGTGGTTCAGGCCGAAAATCGGTTGAAAGAAGCGCAAAAACTTGGTTTCACGTCGGCAATTCTGCCGCACCTATCCAAAAGAGCAGCGGCACCAGAGATGGACCTGAAACAGATGCAGGACCTCGCTGGCTTCGTGAACGACATTTTCGGCCCGCGAGACGGGACGGTATAGGGGACAAAATGGACGGTTTCACCATTATCGACGGCATTGTTGCCATCGTCATCGTAGTTTCGGCCCTCTTGGCCTATAGCCGTGGCATCGTCCGCGAAGCGCTGTCGATCCTCGGCTGGATTGCCGCTGCGATTGTTGCTTTCAACTTTGCCTCGCCCGCTGGTGTCTTTGTCGGCAACCTTCCGGTGATCGGCGGCCTGATCGATAGCAGCTGTGAATTGCAACTCATCGTCGGATTTGCCGTCGTTTTTGCGATCGCTCTGGCGATTTTCTCGATCTTCACGCCGCTCTTGTCGTCGCTGGTGCGCAACACCGCTTTGGACGCGTTTGATCAGGCGGGCGGGTTCCTCTTTGGCGTGGTCCGCGGGATCATCCTGATTGCAGTCGCGTTCTTTCTGTACAACACGATCCTTGCCTCGCAGGGCATGGCGATTGTGGATGACAGCCGTTCGGCCAAAATCTTTAACAACCTGACGGGTCAGATCGAAGATCAAGACCCCGAAGCAGCCTTGGGTTGGCTGACCAGCCACTACAACGACCTTCTCGGAACCTGCGAATAAATTATCGTCGCATAAAGTGTATGATAGTTTCGTGACACTGGCCCCCTGAACGCTTATCAGGGGGCGAACCCTTCCCATATCGGATTCGGAGCAAACACTCGTGTCCAGAACGATGCCCCTCGCCCACCCCTTTGACGATGACAAGCTAAAGGAGGAGTGCGGGATTTTCGGCGTTGTCGGCGTTGCCGATGCGGCCAACTTTGTCGCCCTTGGCCTCCACGCCCTGCAACACCGCGGCCAAGAGGCTGGCGGGATCGTGGTGCACGATGCAGAGCACGGTTTTAACTCTGCACGTCGTATGGGCTATGTCCGCGATAACTTTACCAGCGCAGAGCTGCTTCAGACGCTGCCAGGCAATATCGGTATCGGTCACGTCCGTTATTCGACCGCTGGCAACAAAGGTCAGACCGCGATCCGCGACGTTCAGCCGTTCTTTGGCGAATTCTCGATGGGCGGTGCTGCGATTGCGCACAACGGCAACCTGACCAACGCGGCAGCACTTCGCCGCGACTTGATTGATCGCGGTGCGATCTTCCAATCGTCGTCGGACTCAGAATGCATCATCCACCTGATGGCGCGTTCGATGGGCCGCAACATTCCTGACCGCATGGAAGAAGCGCTTCGCAAAGCTGAAGGCGCGTTTTCAGTCGTCGCAATGACCCGCACCAAACTGATGGGCGTTCGTGACCCGCTGGGCGTGCGTCCGCTGGTCTTGGGCAAAATCGGTGATGGCTGGGCGCTGTCGTCTGAAACCTGTGCGCTCGACATCATCGGCGCCGAATTCGTCCGTGAAATCGAACCGGGTGAGATGGTCGTCATTTCGGCAAAAGACGGCGTGCAGAGCCACTTTCCCTTCCGTCGTCAAGAACCGCGCTTCTGTATCTTTGAACAGGTGTACTTCTCACGTCCTGACTCGATCCTCTCCGGTCGTTCGGTCTATGAGACCCGCCGCCAGATCGGTGTCGAACTTGCCCGTGAAGCACCTGTAGATGCAGACCTCGTTTGCCCAGTGCCAGATTCGGGCACCCCTGCCGCGATTGGTTTCAGCCACGAAAGCGGCATTCCCTACGGCATGGGCATCATCCGTAACCAATACATGGGCCGCACCTTTATTGAGCCCACCGATGCGATCCGTAACATGGGTGTGCGTCTCAAACTGAACGTGAACCGTGCGCTGATTGCTGGCAAACGGATCATCCTTGTGGACGACTCGGTTGTGCGCGGCACCACGACCCGCAAGATCAAGGATATGCTCCTCGATGCTGGCGCGGCAGAGGTGCACTTCCGCATCGCTTCCCCGCCCACCGCCTGGCCGTGCTTCTACGGTGTGGACACCCCGCAGCGTGAAAAACTGATCGCGGCGACCATGACCGAAGACGAAATGCGTGACCACCTCGGTGTCGACAGTCTGCGGTTTATCTCGCTCGACGGTCTTTACCGCGCAGCGGGTCACGTAGAGGGCCGCAACAACGCCTGCCCGCAGTTCTGCGACGCGTGTTTCTCGGGCGAATATCCGATCAAACCGACCGATATGATCGCCAAGGGATTCGAACTGAAGTCCTAAGCTGACTTAACCGTTCGGAAATCACCTTGCACGGTCGTGCAAGTTCAGGGTCGCCCAATGTGGCGGCCCTTATTTCTTTTGAATATATCGAAATCAAGGAACTGGCAGTTCCCCGCCTATGGCTCCTATCCTTCCGTGCAAGGAGGGGTTTTTTTACTGTTTTCCACATGCCACCTCGGTCCTACCACTCACGGGTAATGGACCGAAAATGACGAGCATGACCAACAACGTTGTCGCGCAGGCGGCAACGGTCGTCGATGTGCTGCCACTCGATCAAATGGCACTCATTGGCACGATTGTGAAACCTGATGGCACCCAAGCGATCCTGCGAAACGGGATCGGCTATGTCCGCCTTGTTTCGGTGGGCGACACGACGCTGTCGGGCCGCATTACTGCGATTGATGAACAGTCGGTGATCCTCACCGGAATGGACGGGCAGCTTGTCCTGCAGATGATGAACTGACTCGACCAAAGCGCCGCATCACAGCCCACTTGCACCAAACGCAACAAGGTGCGAAATGGAGCCTATGACGCAAGATACACGCCCCACCGCTTTGATCACCGGCGCTTCGCGCGGACTTGGCTCTGCCTTGGCCGAACAGCTTGCCGAAACGCACCACATTATCGCCGTGGGTAAAACCACTGGCGCACTTGAGGAACTGGATGATCGCATTCAGGCCAAGGGTGGTGAAGCGTCGCTTGCACCGATGGACATCACAGTTGAGGCCGCGATGCAGCAGCTCTGTCGTTCGGTCTATGATCGCTGGGGCAAACTGGACCTCTGGGTCCATTCCGCGATCTTCTCCCCGCCTCTGTCACCTGCGCCCGACATGCCGGAAAAAGACTACGACAAGGCATTCCTCACCAACGTCAAAGCAACCCAGCGCTTGATCAGCTATGTGGCGCCTCTTTTGGGCACGACGGGCCGCGCAGTGTTCTTTGATGACCCGCGCGCCGGCGAGGCATTCTTTGGCGCCTATGGCGCATCCAAGGCCGCACAGATCGCAATGGCGCGCAGCTGGCAGACTGAAACCGCGAAAATCGGCCCGATGGTCAAGATTTTGACCCCGCGCCCGATGCCGACAGCCGTCCGCGCACGCTTCTTCCCGGGTGAAGACCGCGCGCCCCTGACCGACATCCGCGAAGAGGCCGCGCGTCTCCTGCCAGAAATCCTATCGTAAAACAGGTCTGACAATGCTTGCCGCTTTGCCTTCAACTGCTTAGGAAAGTCAGCAAAAGAGGTGAGCATGCGCATTCTTATTACCAACGATGACGGGATCAACGCACCGGGCCTAAAGGTGCTCCACGCAATCGCACAAGAGGTTGCTGGCCCCGATGGTGAGGTCTGGACCGTCGCGCCCGCCTTTGAACAGTCTGGCGTGGGGCATTGCATCAGCTACACGCACCCGACGATGATTGCGCAACTCGGTGATCGCCGTTTCGCCGCCGAAGGATCGCCTGCGGACTGTGTTCTGGCGGGGCTCTACGACGTTATGGCAGACAACAAACCTGATCTCGTGCTCTCTGGTGTGAACCGTGGCAACAACGCCGGCGAAAACGTCATGTATTCGGGCACCATCGGCGCCACGATTGAGGCCTCACTTCAGGGGGTCCCTGCCATCGCAATGTCGCAGTTCTTTGGCCCTGCTAATGCCGACCTCGATCAACCGTTCGAGGCCGCAGCCCAGCACGCTGCCGACGTTGTGCGGCGTTTGCTGAAAAACGGTCTCTGGGGTGAAGAAGATTATCGCCTGTTCTACAACGTGAACTTCCCTCCCGTCGCCGCTGCCGACGTTCAAGGGATCAGGGTTGGCGCACAGGGCTTCCGCCGTGGCACCACCTTTACCGTCGAGCCGCATCAATCGCCTTCGGGCCGCAAGTTCCTTTGGGTCAAAGGGGGCGATCAACGGGTTCGCACCCTGCCCGACACGGACGTGACCCTGAACCTTGATGGCTACATCAGCGTGACGCCGATGCGCGCGGACCTCACAGATCACGCGACCCTCGCCCAACTGCGGGATGCGCTAGAGTGACCTTTGACGCCGAAGCCAAGATGCAGTTCCTCTACGCCCTACGATCAAAGGGCGTGACGGACGCACGTGTGCTCACGGCGATGGAACGGGTCGACCGTGCGATGTTCGTCAAAGGCATCTTTGCTGACCGCGCCTATGAGGACATGCCGCTGCCGATCGCGTCGGGTCAAACGATCAGCCAGCCGTCGGTTGTTGGCATCATGACGCAGGCGCTCAATGTCACCAACCGCGATAAGGTTTTAGAGGTCGGCACAGGCTCTGGGTATCAAGCCGCGATCCTCAGCCACCTCGCCCGCCGCGTCTATACCATCGACCGTTATCGTCGCCTTGTGACGGACGCGAAGGCGATTTTTGAACGGCTCGACCTGACAAATGTGATCCCTTTTGTGGGGGATGGCAGCTTTGGTTTGCCCGATCAGGCCCCGTTTGATCGCATTCTCGTGACCGCAGCCGCCGAAGACCCGCCCGGTCCGCTCTTGGCGCAATTGCGTGTTGGCGGTATTATGGTATTGCCAGTGGGGCAATCCGATGCGGTTCAGAGCCTGATCCGTGTCACCCGCACTGAGGACGGATTTGACTACGACGAATTGCGCCCTGTCCGCTTTGTCCCTCTGGTAGAGGGGTTGGGCGACTGACCTAAACAGCTCTGATCAACAGAGCGAGAGAGACGAGGATCGAGTGATGATCAAGGCAAATTCCCTGCGCGCTGCGCTGTTCACAGGTGCCGCCCTGACGCTATTGGCGGGCTGCGCAGACACCTTTGAGAATTTCGATTTGGACATGCGGGACTTGGGCGGCAACACGCTCGATACCACGAATGCCGCACGCAACCTGCCGCCGCGTCCAGAGCCCGATAATCGCGGTGTGATTTCGTACCCGAACTATCAGGTTGTCGTGGCAATTCGCGGCGATACCGTCACAACCGTGGCCCAACGTCTGGACATCAACGCGGCAGAGCTGGCACGTGCCAACGCGCTCAGCGTTGATACCTCATTGAACCAAGGTGCTGTTCTGCTCCTGCCGAACCGCGTGGCTGAACCGTCGGCTGCCACCGGCGCTGTTGTTTCTGGTCCGATCCAGCCGACCGAGGTTGATGTGACAACTCTTGCCGCCGCCGCGATTGACCGCGCAGGTCCGCAAGCCACCTCGACCGCGCCAGCCGCTGCCGCGCCTCAAACCGCAACCATCATGGACGGCGTTGAACCGCTGCGCCACACCGTGCGCCCGAATGAGACCGCCTACTCTATCGCACGTCTCTATAACCTGCCCGTGCGGACCTTGGCCGAATGGAACGGTCTAGGCTCTGACCTCTCGGTTCGCGAAGGTCAGTCGCTCTTGATCCCACAAAGCGGCGTGACGCTCATCACGGAACCAGAAAGCGCACCGGGCGAAGGCACACAGACGCCAGTTCCGCCGTCGGCTGCAACGCCGCTCCCGACCGAGACAACAACACCCGCAGCGACTGCAACTGTGGCCCCTGTGGCTGCGCCAGACCTCGGCACACCAGCGCCAGCAGCGAACCCGAATGCTCCGCTGATCTACCCAGTGCGCGGTAATATCGTGCGTGCCTACTCAGCTGGCAGCAACGAAGGCATCGACATCGCAGCGAGCGCGGGCGACGAAGTGGTCGCTGCTGCCGCTGGCACCGTGGCCGCCATCACCCGTGATACCAACGGTGTTGCGATTGTGGTGATCCGTCACGCGACCGATCTGTTGACCGTTTACACCAACCTCGACGGTTTGACCGTGGCTGAGGGCGCAAGCGTCCGTCAGGGCCAGAAAATCGGTGTGGTTAAGGCTACGAACCCTGCGGTCGTCCACTTTGAGGTGCGCCTGTCGGGGATGAAATCGGCAAACCCCGAAGATTACCTGCCCTAGTCAGGTCACAACATCAGAATACAAAACGGGCGGGGAATTCCCCGCCCGTTTTCGTCAAAGTGTCACGCCCTTGCGCCCAGCAAGGTCCGTGAAATACTGCCACGCTACGCGGCCAGACCGGCTCCCTCGGGTCGCTTGCCATTCGATGGCTTCGGCCCAGAGCGTCTCTTCGTCGATCTCAACGCCATAAGACGCGCAATATCCACGGATCATATTTAGGTAGTCGTCCTGCGAACACGGATGGAACCCGAGCCACAGACCAAATCGATCCGAGAGCGAAACTTTCTCTTCGACCGCTTCCGCAGGGTTGATCGCGGTGGAGCGTTCGTTTTCGATCATATCGCGCGGCATAAGGTGGCGACGGTTCGACGTAGCATAGAGGACCACGTTGTCGGGACGCCCCTCAATCCCGCCATCCAACACCGCCTTAAGCGATTTGTAATGCGCGTCATCATTGCTGAACGATAGGTCGTCACAGAACAGCACAAAGCGTTCGGGACGGCCACGTAGCAAGTTCAGGCACCGCGTGATCGACGGAAGGTCCTCGCGCTGGATCTCGATCAGTTTGAGGTCGGGATAGGTTTCCCCCAGCTTGCCATGTACGGCCTTAACCAGACTGGATTTCCCCATGCCCCGCGCACCCCACAAAAGGGCGTTGTTTGCGGGCATCCCACGGGCAAACTGTTCGGTATTAGCCATCAACGTGTCACGCGATCTGTTCACCCCAACGAGGAGCGAAACATCAACCCGCGACACCTTGGTCACTGGTTCGAGCCGATCTGGGCTGGTGTGCCAAACGAACCCTTGTGCAGCGGCAAAGTCGGGAGCGGCCAAAGGCGCTGGAGCGATCCGCTCTAGCGCCTCTGCGATACGCGTTAAGGTCGCGTCATTCATGCCTTGCCCTCGTCGTCGGCCTCGTCCTCATCGTCCTCGAAATACAGACCTTCGGCTTTGAGGCGTTCGATACGGGCCTTTTCAACGCGGGCAACCAATTGGATCGAAACTTCATACAGACCATAGACGACCGAGAAGAGGATGATCTGGCTTACCACGTCGGGCGGTGTCGCGATCGCAGCGAGGATCAGAATGCCGACCACCGCATATTTGCGAACCGACCGCAGACCTTCAGCCGAGACCAACCCCGCCTTGCCCATAAGGGTCAGCAAAACGGGCAACTGGAAACAGAGGCCAAAGGCGATGATGAACTTCATCGTCAGCGACAGATAGGACTGCGCCGAACCGAGGTAGTTGATACCAGCCGATGTTGCCTCAGTCCCAGCGGTCGCCCCTGCCTGTTGGAAGTTCAAGAAGAACGTGAAGGCCATCGGCGTGATAACGTAGAACGCAAAGGCAGCACCGAGGATGAACATGATCGGCGAGGCCAAAAGGAACGGCAAGAATGCGTTCTTTTCCGATTTATAGAGACCAGGTGCCACGAACCGCCACAGCTGGTAGCTGATCACGGGGAACGACAGGACCAAGCCGCCAAGCATTGAGATCGAGACCGCGACAAAGAAACCCTCTTGGAGGGCGATCATCACCAGACCACAATCCTGCTGACCGTTTTCCGCCAGAGCATCACAGAGCGGCTGCGTCAGGAAATCGAAAATCGGGTTCCAAACGGTAAAGCAGATGACCATCGCAACGACGAAAGCGCCGAGCGATTTGATCAGCCGCGACCGCAGTTCTGTCAGGTGTTCTATCAACGGGGCAGAGGTATCTTCGATTTCGTCTGCGTTGCTCATTCTTGTGCCTCGGTCTTGGGGCTTGGGTCACGCAGCGCGGCCAAGTCTGCTTCGGCCTCGTCGAGAGCGGCCTCTGCGGCAGCTGCCTCGCGGGCTTTGCGCTCTTCGGCGGCCTCCGCCATAGCTGCGTCCATCTTTTCCTTGGTCTCTGCCCGCTCAGGTGTGAGCGAAGAGGTATCCAAGGTCGATTTGATCGCATCCTTGCCGAACTGCGTCGGGTTCGACGCGGCCTTCAGGGTCTTGTTGATGTCCTTCATCCCCGACTGATCCGCCGCCTGATCCATCGCGCGGCTGAATTCGCGGGCCATCCCTTTGGCTTTACCGACGTATTGCCCGACGCTGCGAAACAATCCCGGTAATTCCTGCGGTCCAACCACAATCAGCGCGACGATGCCGATGAGGACCATCTCGCTCCAGCCCATGCCAAACATAGCGGCGTTCCTTCGCGTTGATTAGGCTTTGTCTTTGTCAGACTCGGGGGTGACGTCTTTTGCAGCTTCAGCTTTTGCAGCTTCCAGCTCTTTTTCGCCTTCGCTGATGCCCTTTTTGAACGAGGTGATGCCTTTGCCCACTTCGCCCATGATGCCCGAGATTTTGCCGCGGCCAAACATGACCAGAACAACAACTGCAATCAGGATGAGGCCCATCGGGCCGATATTGTTGAGCATGATAGTCTCCCTATGTGCGGGTCGGCCTCTGCCGCCCGAAAATTCTGTGACCCCGACTGTTGCCAGTTTCCCAAGCGGTGAAAAGCGCGAAATCGCTTTTGGCGCGAGGTTTCTCAAAAGTTTGTCGAAATTTGTGACAAAAACTTGTCAGTAGTGAATTCTGCTGCGACAAAGACGTATGAAACGAACGGATAGATTGCGGCAGTTGATACGGATTTTGCGGGACGGTGATGTGCACCGTGCCGTTGATATTGCTGAGAAAACGGGCGTCACCGTGCGCACGGTTTACCGCGACATGGAGACGTTGATGGCCTCTGGCGTGCCTATGGTTGGGTCTCGCGGAACGGGTTATCGGGTCACCGCGCCGATCACACTGCCCGCCATGAACCTCTCAATGGCAGAGCTTGAGGCGCTGCACCTCGGCCTTATGGCGGTCGCCCAATCGGGTGAGGCTGACTTGACTGAGGCCGCGCAGACCTTAGCCGACAAACTCGACGCTGCCCTGCCCGAGGACGTGGATCATACGACAACGGATGGGCTTGCCATTTATCCCTTCACAGGGCGCACGCAGGGCGTCGTTCACCTGCCCGCCCTACGGCAAGCGATCCGTGCGCGGCAGAAACTACTAGTGACACTCAACGGTCAGGATCGCACGGTGCGGCCCCTGCGGCTCGATTATTGGGGGCGGGTTTGGACCTGCACTGTGTGGTGCGAAACGATCCGTGGGTTTGACGATCTGCCGATTGAAGAGATCACCGCGCTACGCAAACTCCCGTCGCTCTTTGTGAACGAAGCAGGGAAGACGCTGGCCGATTATAGGACGGCGCGAACTATTTCTTAACGGGGTAAACGAAACAGCGATCGCGCCGCATCATCAGCCACAGCGCAGTTCCAGGTTTCGGCAGGAACACATTCGGCACCTGCGCCTTCAGCACGGAGCCGTCGAAATCCATCTTGAACTCAACGAGGCTCTCCGCTCCCATGAACCGTGAACGGATCACGATACCCCGCGCTGGCGCACCATCAGCAACGGTCGGGTTCGGGCCACGGCCATCGCGGTCAAAGTCGATCCGCAGGTGTTGGGGTCGAATAACGATATCCACATCGGTGCCATCAGGCTGCCCCGGCGCAAAGAACTGACCAAAGGCCGTTTCAACCAACGCCCCTTGAACTTTTCCATGTATCACATTGATATCGCTGAAAAATGCGGCAGCAGACTTATCAACGGGGGCGTTATAAACGTTATAGGGCGCACCCTGCTGAACGATCTTACCACGGCGCATGAGCGCGATCTCATCCGCCATGCGCATGGCTTCAGCGGGTTCGTGCGTCACCAGCAAAACTGCCGCGCCTTCGTCCTTGAGCACCTCAAGCGTCTGATCGCGGATGCCGTCGCGCAGGCGGTTATCGAGGCCCGAAAACGGTTCATCCATCAGCATGATCCGAGGCCGCGGCGCTAAGGCCCGCGCCAGTGCGACACGTTGCTGTTCCCCACCCGACAGTTCGTGCGGGTAGCTGTCGATATGGCGGAGCATGTCGACCTTATCGAGCAACTCCTCAACCCGTCTGCGTTGATCCTGCTTGTCCCCAATGAGGCCAAAGGCAACATTGCCCGCGACGCTGAGGTGCGGGAACAGAGCGAAGTCCTGAAACATCAAACCGATGGAACGGCCCTCAGGCGGGACACGATAGACTGTGTCGCACACCAATTGGCCGTCGACATAAATCTCACCGCTGTCCTGCATATCGACGCCCGCGATGATCCGCAGCGTCGTCGATTTCCCGCAACCTGACGGGCCCAAGAGACACGTCACCTGTCCCGGCATCACCGAGAGCGATACGTCGTCCACAACAGGCAGTCCGTCGAACGAACGACGTATGTTGCGGATTTCAAGGCGGGGTGGGTTCGGCACGATGGTTCCTATTTCCGACAGCTTCAATCGGGTATAGGCCCGTCCTATCAACCTCGCCCGCCTTGGGCAAGTCTATGGATCACATGGTCATATTCGCCGCACCGCCGTCGAGCATGATATTCTGCCCCACGATAAAGCCCGCCTTGTCCGAACAAAGGAACGCACACATCGCCCCGAATTCGGTCGTCGTGCCATAGCGCTGCGCTGGTATCGTGGCCTCGCGTTTTGCCCGTGCATCAGCAATGCTTATCCCTTCGGCATTGGACACCCCAGTATCGAGCGAAAGCGCGCGATCCGTGTCATGCAAACCAGGCAGCATATTGTTAATCGTCACCCCATAAGGCGCGACTTGACGCGATGTCCCAGCTACAAACCCCGTCAGCCCCGCCCGAGCGGAGTTCGACAATCCCAATTGCGGGATCGGCGCCTTAACCGACTGAGAGGTGATGTTCACCACGCGGCCCCAACCCTTAGCGATCATCGCAGGCATCAGTGCGGTCATCAGTGCAACGGGCGTCAGCATGTTTGCATCCAGCGCCTTGATGAAATCGTCGCGGTTCCAATCCGTCCACATCCCCGGAGGCGGGCCACCCGCATTGGTGACAAGGATATCGACACCTTGCGCCGCATCAATCACCCGCTTTTGGCCCTCTGGCGTGGTGACGTCACAAGCAACTGTGTCTACCGACACGCCATATTTCGCACGAATTTCGGCAGCCGTCTGCTCGAGCGTCTCAGCGTTCCGCGCGTTGATCAGCAGATTCACCCCTGCTTCGGCCAAGGCCTCTGCACAGCCGCGCCCCAAACCTTTGGACGCGCCACAGACCAATGCTCGTTTACCAGATATCCCTAGATCCACGTTTCAATCTCCCTGATACGCATGTTGGGTTGCTTTATGTTTCCCATCCGTTGACGAATATATAGATTATTCACTAGTTACCCGTTTCAATAGCATCACGAGTTTTAAGGTTGGTTTATGTCTCATTTGGAAAACGCGCACACGTCCCAAACCCTGCCCGTTCATCGGAGCCGTGATTTTGTTGTGACCAATGGCGTTGCCGAAGGGGACCCGATCAGTTTTGCCGACGAACTGCTGATGGATGATATCTATCAGATCACTGAAACAGCGCAGCGTTTACCCTTGTCAGTGGCGATGGACCCTGACACTGGCGCGCTGACTGTCGCGATGCAATCCGCAATCGGAACGGCGGGCAATGCGATCTACCTCGATTCCTGCCTGACGTTTATGATGTCCGACAGCACCACTTGCGAGGTCATCGTTCTGGTCGAAGTCGAAGATGGCGGCGTCGAAGAGGTCTATATCCTCCCTCTCGCCCCAATGCCCGCTCGCAAGGATTTCCGTCTCGTCGGCGTTGATCGCGATGCCGCACTAAGCCGTTTTGCCGAAATGGCCTGCGTGTCGTTCGCCCGCGGCACCCATATTACGCTGGCCTCTGGCGAGCAGCGCAAGATCGAGGACCTGAGGGTCGGCGACCGCGTCCTAACCCGCGATGATGGTGCGCAATCTGTGCGCTGGATTGGTCAAACGACGCTCCGCGCTGTGGGCGAATTTGCACCTGTCGTCATCCGCAAGGGCACGCTGCACAACGAAAATGATCTGATGTTGTCGCCCGATCACCGCGTGTTCATCTACCAGCGCGAGGATCATCTGGGCGCTGGTCGTGCCGAGGTCTTGGTGCGGGTTCGCCACCTGATCAACGGCGACACCGTGTACCAACAGGACGGTGGTTATGTGGATTACTTCCAAGTTCTCTTTGACGAACACCAAATCATCTATGCCGAAGGGATCGCTGCGGAATCCCTTCTCATCGACCCGCGCACCCGATCCGCTATTCCGGCAACGGTCGACGCGCAGCGTCACACCTATCGCCACCACCACGATTTCGAAGTGACCGAAACCTTGCTGCCTTCGCAAAATGCAGCTGAGGTTTTGCGCAAGGCGTCGAGTAGCTGATGAAAATTCAATTTATTTGAATAAAATCCTACATTTTCTCGAGCAAACGCCGTTCCCACGGTCAAGTATGTATATTGCACCGAGGACGTCACCGTTGGAAACGAGCTCGCTCGACATTGCCGAAATGCGCAAACGGCTTTTGAACCATGGCTTGAACGACGCTCGTTTGGGCCTCATTCGTCAAAACCGCCACACCATTCAAAAGGCCATTCCGCTTGCCTTGGATAGCCTCTTGAAATTCATTGATGATCTGCAGCCATTCGGCGCGATGCTCAGCGAAAAAAAGCGTCTTGAACGTGTTGGTGCAAACTTCATTAAACACTGGACGTTCATTGCGAACGCGGACTTTGGCGAAGAATACCTCGCATCTGTAAAGCAAATCGCAGCGGTTCATACTCGCATCAATCTTGCGCCCTCACTTCAAATTGCGGGCTACACACACATGCGGGTTGGCCTGATTGAACACGCTGGGCACCGTGGATTTTTCCGCAAGCGCAACAACGCCTTGGTCGATGCGATCAGCCGTGCTGTGACGTTTGACATGGATTTGTCACTGAGCAGCTACCTGACGACGTCGGCGGAACGTTCAGCCTCTCTCAAACACGAGATGAGCCGCGATTTCTCAGACTCGTTAGGCAAGATCGTTGAAACCCTCGCGGGCGCGGCAGAGCAGACCTCGGCCAGTGTGAAACAAGCCTCGATGTCGGCAGCAGATCTGTCCAATTCCGCGAGCGACATTCGTGGTGAGATGGAAAAGGCAACGATGTTATCGACCACCGCCGCGCAATACGCCCAAACTGCGACCGATCAGGTGGAACGTCTGTCCCAGAAGGTTGAAAACATCTCCAAGGCGGTTCAGATGATCAATGACATCGCGAACCAGAGCAACCTCTTGGCTTTGAACGCCTCTATCGAAGCCGCGCGCGCTGGCGCTGTTGGCCGCGGGTTTAACGTGGTTGCGGGCGAGGTGAAGAATCTTGCGGCTCAGACCACCAAAGTAACCGAAGACATCAATAACCTGATCGAGGCCGTGCGGATCGAAACGAACTCCGCGGTGAAAAGCGTTGGCGCGATCTCTGAACAGGTTTCGCAGGTGAACACAGCCTCGGTGTCGGTTCAAGACGCACTCCGCGTTCAGGGTGAAGTTCTGGGCAACGTCATCATGTCGACCGTCGCTCAGTCGCGTATCGGGTCCGAACACGTGGCGGAACAGGCGCACACATTGCGCACCACTGCCGACGATTACCTGCGCCGCATGGAAAGTCTCGACACCAACTGACGCAGATTAACTTGTCAGGGCATGCCCGTCACCGTATAGGCACGAGCATGCTCGATACCGCTTCAAATCGCCCCGCCCTGCCCGCTGAAATCGCACGTCGCCGCACGTTCGCGATCATTTCGCACCCTGACGCCGGTAAGACCACTCTTACCGAAAAGTTCCTGTTGTTCGGTGGTGCGATCCAGATGGCTGGTCAGGTCCGCGCAAAGGGCGAAGCGCGACGCACACGGTCCGACTTTATGCAGATGGAAAAGGATCGCGGGATTTCCGTATCCGCATCTGCAATGTCGTTCGACTTTAAGAACTTTCGGTTTAACCTCGTTGACACCCCTGGCCACTCGGACTTCTCCGAAGATACCTACCGCACGCTGACGGCTGTGGATGCCGCCGTGATGGTGATCGACGGTGCAAAGGGTGTGGAAAGCCAAACCCAAAAGCTGTTCGAAGTCTGCCGCCTACGCGACCTTCCAATCCTCACCTTCTGTAACAAGATGGACCGCGAAAGCCGCGATGTGTTCGACATTATCGACGAAATTCAGGAAAACCTAGCGATCGACGTGACGCCTGCGTCTTGGCCCATTGGGATGGGTAAAGAATTCATGGGCTGCTACGACCTGTTGAACGACCGTCTTGAACTGATGGATCGTGCGGACCGTAACCGCGTCGCTGAGAGCATCGAGATTAAAGGCCTCGCCGATCCCGCGCTGAAGGAACATATCCCCGCGCATCTTCTGGAGAAATTCCTCGAAGAGATCGAAATGGCACGCGAATTGCTGCCCGAATTGAACCATCAGGCGGTCCTTGAGGGCCACATGACCCCGATCTGGTTCGGCTCTGCGATCAACTCTTTCGGCGTCAAAGAACTGATGGACGGCATCGGCAAATACGGTCCTGAACCGCAGCCACAGTCCGCTGACCCGCGTCAGGTTATGCCCGAGGAAAACAAGGTCGCTGGCTTTGTGTTCAAGGTTCAGGCGAACATGGACCCGAAACACCGTGACCGCGTGGCCTTTGTGCGTTTGGCCTCGGGGCACTTCCATCGCGGCATGAAGCTGACACATGTTCGTTCTAAAAAGCCGATGGCGATTTCGAACCCTGTTCTGTTCCTCGCCTCGGACCGCGAACTGGCCGAAGAGGCTTGGGCTGGCGATATCATCGGTATTCCGAACCACGGGCAATTGCGCATCGGCGACACCCTGACCGAAGGCGAAAACCTCAAGGTCACGGGCATCCCGTCTTTCGCGCCAGAGCTTTTGCAGAACTGCCGCGCGGGCGACCCGATGAAGGCCAAACACCTTGAGAAAGCTCTCATGCAGTTCGCCGAAGAAGGCGCTGCAAAGGTGTTCAAACCCGCGTTCGGCTCTGGCTTTATCGTCGGCGTTGTCGGCCAGCTTCAGTTCGAAGTGCTCGCTAGCCGGATCGAGCTTGAATACGGCCTGCCCGTGCGCTTTGAACCGTCGCAGTTCACCTCTGCCCGTTGGGTTCAAGGGGATAAAGCCGCGGTCGATAAATTCATCGCAGCCAACAAACAGCACATCAGCCACGACAACGACGGCGATGTTGTGTTCCTGACCCGCTTGCAGTGGGACATCGACCGCGTGGAGCGCGATTACCCCGATGTCAAACTGACCGCGACCAAGGAAATGATGGTTTAAGGGGCAAATGCCGCTCCGATTGACCTGAAGGCGGTTTTCGGTATAGAAGGCCGCAGCCCGCTTGCGGGAACTATTGACGCGGGGCGCGTTGGCATGTTGCGTCCCATAACCTTCGGCCCCCGACGGGCCGCGACTATGGACGTATATGACAAAATTCTCTGATCTGAACCTTGATGCAAAGGTTCTCAAGGCGATTGCCGAAGCCGGCTACGAAACCCCAACCCCTATTCAGGCTGGCGCTATTCCCGCTGCCCTCGAAGGCCGCGATGTTCTAGGCATTGCGCAAACGGGCACAGGGAAAACCGCATCTTTCACGCTGCCAATGATCACCCTTCTGGGCCGTGGTCGCGCACGTGCACGTATGCCGCGGTCGCTCGTTCTTTGCCCGACCCGCGAATTGGCGGCTCAGGTGGCTGAGAACTTTGACGTTTACGCAAAGCATACAAAACTGACAAAGGCCCTGCTGATCGGCGGCGTGTCGTTCAAAGACCAAGACGCGGCAATCGACCGTGGTGTTGACGTTCTGATCGCCACCCCCGGCCGACTGCTTGACCATTTTGAGCGTGGTAAACTGCTGCTTACGGGCGTGCAGATCATGGTTGTCGACGAAGCTGACCGTATGCTCGACATGGGCTTTATCCCTGACATTGAACGCATCTTTAACCTGACGCCGTTCACCCGTCAGACGTTGTTCTTCTCGGCCACTATGGCGCCCGAGATTGAGCGCATCACAAACACCTTCCTGCACACCCCCGCCAAGGTCGAGGTGGCCCGTCAGGCGACCGCATCCGAGCGTATTGAACAGCACGTTGTGCATTTCAAAGGCTCCCGTCGTGACCGCGCAGCGAGCGAGAAACGTCAGCTTCTCCGTGCCCTGATCGATGCCGAAGGCGACAAGCTGCAGAACGGTGTGATCTTCTGTAACCGCAAGTCGGACGTTGATATCTGCCACAAATCGCTGAGCAAATACGGCTATGACTCTGCCCCGATCCATGGCGATCTGGACCAGAGCCAGCGGAACTCTACGCTCGAATCTTTCCGCGAAGGCAAGATTAAGATCTTGGTGGCCTCTGATGTGGCTGCCCGTGGTCTGGACGTGCCTTCTGTGACCCACGTCTTTAACTTTGACGTGCCGGGCCACCCAGAAGACTACGTGCACCGCATTGGCCGCACAGGTCGTGCTGGCCGCGATGGTAAGGCGATCATGATCTGCGAACCGCGCGACGAAAAGAACTTCGACGCCGTTCAAAAGCTCTTGGGCAAGGACATTCCTGTTCTAGAAAACCCGCTCGGCCAGGTTGAAGCGTCCGAAGATAAGCCTGAGGCGTCTGACGACAAGCCAAAGCGCAGCCGCAACCGCCGTGGTGGATCGCGCAAGAAAGACGAGGACGCAAAACCGCAGGAACAGGCCGTTGAGGCCCCTACCCCTGAGGTGGTCGAAGAAGTCGCTGCCGTTGAAAAGCCAATGGAGCGCGAACAGCGTCCGCAGCGCGACAACAACCGCGACAACAATCGTGATCGTGGCCAACGTCGTGACCGCCGCCGTGATCGCGACGATCACGTGATCGGGATGGGCGATGATGCACCCGCGTTTATCCGGCTCAGTTTTGACGAGCGCCGCAAAGCCTAAACAAAAAAGCCCGCGAAGATCACTCTTCGCGGGCTTTTTTAATCTCTCGCCGATCAGTTCAATCGGCTGATGATGATCGTCACTTCCGGCTTCTTGCCAATCTCGTTCTGGCATGAATTCCGAATGATACGGCGCAGCTGCGTTTCCAATTCATCATCATCCAACAGCGTTTTGTCATTGGCGCGGTTGATGTACTGGCTCAGGTCTTCTTCGAGAACATCAACGAGCGGCGCGTTGTTGCGGCCCATTTCAGGAAGCCCCATCAGTTCGCACCACGGATCACCCAGCGGTTCATCATGTTCGTCGATGATCAGTGTCGCAGTCACATGACCGTTCAGCGCCATGCGGATACGGTCGCGCACGATGCCATCCAGCGCACCAATCTGCACCGAACCATCCAAGTAGGTGCGGCCCGTTTCGACATAACCACACACCTCTGGGCGATTGGCTGACAGGTTCACCATCGTACCATTTACCGCGATCACACCTGTGATCCCGCTCTCTGCACCCAGTTTTACATGTTCGCGCAGGTGGCGATGTTCGCCATGCATTGGGATCAGCATTTGTGGCTGCATGATCTGATGCAGTTTTTTCAGGTCAGGACGGTTCGCGTGACCAGACACGTGGTAGAGGCCACCACGGTCATCAATCACCTCAACACCCTTTTCCGACAGCGCGTTCATGATGCGGATCACACCACGTTCGTTGCCAGGAATGGTCTTGGACGAAAAGATGAACGTATCGCCCTCTTTGAGCGACAGGCCGAGGTATTTACCTTGGGACAATTGGGCAGAGGCCGCGCGGCGTTCACCTTGGGACCCTGTGACGAGCAGCATGACGTTTTCACGCGGGATGCTCGCCGCATCTTCGGGCGAAATGACCGATGGGAAGTCCGACAGAATACCCGTCTCGATCCCGGCCTCGACCATCCGACGCATCGCACGGCCCAAGAGACAGATCGAACGACCCGCATTCTGCGCGGCAACGGCTAGCGTTTTCAAACGTGCGATGTTCGACGCAAAGGTAGTCGCGATGACCATGCCTTTTTGTTCTTCGATCAGCGCTTGCAGCGGTTTAGCGAGTTCCGCCTCGCTCCGCCCTGCGTGTTCGGAAAAGACATTGGTGGAATCGCACACGAGCGCTTTGATCCCGCCCTTCGCGATCTCAGACAGCATGTCCTCATCAAAGGGTTCACCAACGACTGGCGTTTTGTCGATCTTAAAGTCGCCCGAGTGGAACACACGCTCGGTCGGGGTTTCTATCAACAGACCACCGCTCTCTGGGATGGAGTGGCTCATAGGCACGACCGACACGGTAAACGGGCCGCATTTCGTGACCGCAGGATAGGCGCCAACGGTGCGCACGATGCCTTCGGGCAGGTGTTTCTCGGACAGCTTGCGGGTCGCGATATTCGCAGTGAAGGTCCGCGCATAGATCGGCGCTCCGAGGCGTTCCCACAAGAGGCCAACAGCCCCCACGTGGTCCTCGTGCGCGTGGGTGATAAAGATCCCTTCGATCTGATCCTTACGCTCTTCGAGCCACGTGATATCAGGGAAAATCAGGTCGACACCGGGGCTCCCGTCCATATCGGGGAAGGTCACACCGAGATCAACAACGATCAGACGTTCCTTATCTGGTGCGCCATATCCATAGACATAGGCGTTCATGCCGATCTCGCCCGCGCCGCCGAGCGGCAGGTAAATCAGTCGTTCACTGCTCATGTAGTTTCCTTATTGTAATCATTGATCACGGTCAGACCGTGCATGGTCAGGTCATCCTCGATCACATCGAAGAGGTTATCGACCTGTTCAAAAAGACGAGCGAGCCCGCCTGTCCCGATGATTTTCATCGGCGCATCATATTCATCGCGGATGCGCGCGCAGATTTCTTTGATGAGGCCAACATAGCCCCAGAACACGCCCGATTGCATACAAGCAACGGTATTGGTGCCGATCACCGTTTGAGGACGGCTGATATCGACGTGAGGCAAGGCCGCAGCTGCACGGTGCAGCGCCTCTAGGCTGAGGTTCACACCGGGGGCGATGACGCCACCCACATAGGCGCCATCATCTGCCACAACGTCAAAGGTGGTCGCGGTGCCAAAATCGACGACAATCAGGTTGCCACCGTGCCGCGAAAACGCACCTGCAGAGTTCACCAGACGGTCGGGCCCGACGGTGGTGCCCGCATCCACACGCGGTTGCTGCGGGAGAGCGCACTCAGGTTTGCCAACAACGAGCGGGCGACAGTTGAAATAACGATCCGCCAGAACGCGCAGGTTAAACACCACACGTGGCACCGTGGAAGAAATGATAACTTCGTCGATTTCAACGTTGATCTTCTGGTGCGCCATCAGCGTCGAGAGCCAGACGAAATACTGGTCAGCCGTGCGCTGGTGTTCGGTCGAGGTCCGCCACGTCGCGATAAAGTCCTGCCCATCCCAGACAGAAAACACGGTGTTTGTGTTGCCACAGTCGATGCACAAAAGCATGGCCTGCCCCCTTTAGAAATGCACGTCGGCGGCGCTGATCGTAACAGGGCCGCGCCCTGTGATCAGAACCAAATTGCCGTCGCGGTCGATGGTATCAAAGATACCTGTCAAAGTCTCTTGGGCGGTGCGGGCTGTGATCGTTTCCCCCAGCCGCGCCGCATTGCGGAGCCAATCCGCACGAATGCGTTCGAACCCGAAATAAGTCAGTTTGTTTTCTTGGGTGATGAAATTCGTCGCGAGGAGGCTCAGGAAATCCTTTGGCCTGATCACATGGCCTGCCACGGACGAAACGCTCATGGGTGGGAATGCTGCTCCTTCAACCCCTTGAGGGACCGTAGCGAGGTTCACACCTACGCCAATCGACAACCAATTCACACTCTCCGCCGTCCCGCTGCTTTCAAGCAAAATACCCGCCACCTTGCCCCCGTCGAGCAAAACATCGTTCGGCCATTTCAGAGAAAGCCGTTCACGGGGCACCCAGAAGGCCAGCGTTTCGAACAAGGCAACAGCGGCGAGGAACGACCGAAGCGCTGCATCCTGTGGTGAGGCTTGGGGTTTATAAACCAGCGTCGCAGCGAGGTTCCCGCGTGGATCGACCCATTGCTTCCCACGCCGTCCCCGCCCTGCGGTTTGGCGTTTGGCCATAATCCATGTCGGAACACGGATCGAGGCCGCCCTTAAGGCAGCCTCGGTCATTGTGCTATCAACCTCGTCCAAGACGACAAGGTCAACGCCCGTGGGCCAACGTGGCCCTGCGTTTAGATCAGTTGACAAGCGCCTGCGCCGCCTCAGCTGCCATCGGCACGATACCAAAGAGGTTCACGATACCAACCAGCATGATCACAGCGGACGCCACCAGCATGCCCCATGCGACAGGAGACATCGTACCATCGAGAGCATCAGAGTCTTCGCCGAAGTACATGTAGTAAACGACGCGCAGGTAGTAGAACGCACCGATCACCGACGCGATACCAGCGGCCACAGCGAGCCATACTAGGTCAGCCTCAAGCGCTGCACGGAATACAGCCAGCTTACCCATGAAACCGAGCATCGGCGGAACGCCAGCGAGCGAGAACATAAGGACCAGCAGCGCCAGCGCCTTGAGCGGCTCTTTTTTCGAATACATCGACAGAGCTTTGATCTCGGTGACTGGTTTACCGTCTTTTTCCATCGACAGGATAAAGGCGAATGTACCGATGTTCATGGTCACGTAGATCGACATATAGACCAGCATGGCTTCAACACCCATCGCGGTGCCAGCAGCCAGACCCATCAGGGCAAAGCCCATGTGAGCGATCGACGAGTACGCCATCAGACGCTTGATGTTGGTCTGACCGATTGCGGCGATTGCGCCAACGAACATCGACAGGATCGAGAGCATCATCACAATCTGCTGCCAGTCGCCAACAACACCACCGAAGGCGTCATAGACAACACGAGCGAAGAGGCCCATCGCAGCGACCTTGGGGGCGGTCGCAAAGAACGCGGTCACTGGGGTTGGCGAACCTTCGTAAACGTCAGGGGTCCACATGTGGAACGGTGCTGCCGAAACCTTGAACGCGAAGCCCGACATCATGAAGACCATGCCGAACAGCAAGCCGATGGAGACGTCGTGACCAACAGCGGTCAGGATGCCCGAGAACAGTGTGGTGCCAGCAAAGCCGTAGGTCAGCGATGCACCGTAGAGCAGCAGACCAGAGGACAGAGCGCCGAGAACAAAGTACTTCAGACCAGCTTCGGTCGATTTCGCGCTGTCACGACGCAGCGAAGCCACAACGTAGAGAGCGAGCGATTGCAGTTCGAGGCCCATATAGAGAGCCATCAGGTCGCCAGCCGAAACCATGACCATCATACCCACAGTCGCGAGGGCAACGAGGATCGGATATTCAAAACGCAGAAGATCGCGTTTCGCCATGTAGTCGATGCTGACGATCAGAACCGCAGCCGCCGAGAACAGGATCACAACCTTGGCAAAGCGCGAGAAGCTGTCGTCGATGAACATTCCACCAAACGCTTCTTGTGTGCCCTGCCCGTTCAGACCGATCCATGCGCCGAGCACAAGGAACACACCAGCGGTGAGCCATGTCAGGAAAGACGCGGTTTTATCTTTGCCAGTGTAGACTGCACCGAGCAGCGCACCCATCGCAAAAAGCGCGAGTATGATTTCCGGAAGGACGATTTGGATATCGCTCGAGATCATTTGTCCGGCTCCTTAGTGTGCAGCGACTTCGGCCACAGCGGCGACGGTCAGGTCGCTCGCCTCGATGGCGGTGTGGACGTGGTGAACCAGTGCTTCAACGCTCGGCCCGATAAGGTCGGTCACGAGGCTCGGGTAGATACCCAAGAGCAAGGTCATGATGACGAGCGGTGCAAAGATCATCTTTTCACGGCCAGTCATGTCGGTGATGGATTTGAGGCTTTCCTTGATCAGCTCACCCATAACGACGCGGCGGTAGAGCCACAGCGCATAAGCTGCCGAGAAGATCACGCCGAGCGCCGCAACAGCAGCCACCCAAGTGTTCACCTGGAAGATACCCATGAGCGTCAGGAATTCGCCGACAAAGCCCGAGGTACCCGGCAGACCAACGTTCGCCATCGTGAAGAACATGAACAACAGCGCGTAAGCCGGCATACGGTTTACGAGGCCACCGTATGCGTCGATGTCACGAGTGTGCATGCGGTCGTAGATCACGCCAACACAGAGGAAGAGCGCGCCAGAGATAAAGCCGTGGCTGATCATCTGGAAGATCGCACCGTCGATACCCTGCTGGTTCATCGCGAAGATACCCATTGTCACGTAGCCCATGTGTGCAACCGACGAATAAGCGATCAGCTTTTTCATGTCCTCTTGGACCAGCGCGACGAGCGAGGTGTAAACGATCGCAATAGCCGACATCCAAAGTACCAGATCACCCATCACAGCAGAGCCAACTGGGAACATCGGGAGCGAGAAGCGCAGGAAGCCGTAGCCGCCCATCTTCAACAGGATCGCTGCCAGAACAACCGAACCAGCGGTCGGTGCTTGAACGTGTGCGTCAGGCAACCAAGTGTGAACAGGCCACATCGGCATTTTCACCGCGAAAGATGCAAAGAACGCGAGGAAGAGCATGGTCTGCAGACCGCCAACCACCTGAATACCGAGCACCGAGAAGCCAGCGGTCGAGAATTCGTGGGTCATCAAGGTCGGGATATCCATGGTGCCCGCGTCTGCATACATCGCAACCATCGCCACCAGCATAAGCACCGAGCCGAGGAAGGTGTAGAGGAAGAATTTGAACGACGCGTAGATGCGGTTCTTACCACCCCAGATACCGATGATGAGGAACATCGGGATCAGGCCTGCTTCGAAGAATACGTAGAACAGGACCAGATCCAGCGCCATGAACACGCCGAGCATCAGCGTTTCCAACATCAGGAACGCAATCATGTATTCTTTGGTGCGGTGCGTCACGTCCCATGCCGACCAGATCACCAACGGCATGAGGAAGGTCGAGAGCATCACAAACAGAAGCGAAATGCCGTCTACGCCCATCTTATAGTGCAGACCAAAGAGCCACTCGCGGTCTTCGACGAACTGCATTCCAGTGTTCGACGGATCGAAACCAGCCAGAATGAACAGCGACACGAGGAAGGTCGCAACGGTCGCAATCATTGCCACCCATTTGGCGTTCTTACGGGCGCCTTCATCGTCACCACGCAGGAACAGGGCCAAAATGGCCGCGGCCAAGAGCGGGATGAAGGTTACGATCGAAAGAAGATTTTCCATTAGTGCGATCCCCCGGTGAGCGTCACCCAGGTCAGAATGACCGCGATGCCCAGAACCATCGCGAAGGCGTAAGTAAAGACGTAACCGGACTGGGCGCGGCCCGCGAGTTTGGTCAGGAAGGGCACGATACCCATCGCCAGACCGTTGATCCCGCCGTCGATTGTTTGCTCGTCACCGCGTTTCCAGAAGAAGCGACCGATGGCCTTAGCAGGCTGGACAAAGACGAAGTCATACAGCTCGTCGAAGTACCATTTGTTGAGCAAGAAGTTGTAGAGCGGAGCCTGGTTCGCTGCCAGCTGTGCCGGCAGGTGCGGCTTGCGGATATACATCACCCAAGCGGTGAAGAAACCGATTAGCATCGCGATGAACGGGCTAACCTTGACCCAGACTGGCGAGTGGTGCGCAGCGTCGAGAACTTCGTTCGAAGCGTCCGACATGTAGATCGCGCCACGCTCTGCACCGTGATGCTCTGCCGCCATTGCAGCGTGAGACGCATCTGCAGCCACTTCACCGTGGGCCGCGTCAGTCGCGGCATGTTCCTCAGCGGGTGCAGCGTGATCGGCAGCAGCGCCCTCTTCGGTAGCAGCAACATGGTGTGGCATACCGAAGAATTCGGTCATTTTGTCGTGATCGCCGAAGAACGGCTTCAGCCAGATCATACCCGCAAAGATCGCGCCCATAGCAAGTACACCAAGCGGCACCAGCATAACCAGCGGGCTTTCGTGTGCGTGTTCATGAGCGTGATGATCGCCACGTTCTTTACCGTAGAAGGTCATGAACATGAGGCGCCACGAGTAGAACGAGGTGAACAGAGCCGCGATGACAAGTGCCCAGAAGGCAAAACCGTTACCCGAAGCATAAGCACTCTCGATGATCGCATCTTTGGACAGGAAGCCAGCGAAACCGTAGTAGGTCAGCGGGATACCAACACCGGTAATAGCCAGCGTACCAATCATCATCGCCCAGAAGGTGAACGGGATTTTTTTACGCAGGTTACCGTAGTTCCGCATGTCCTGTTCGTGGTGCATCGCGTGGATGACCGAACCAGCGCCGAGGAACAACATCGCTTTAAAGAAAGCGTGTGTGAACAGGTGGAACATCGCAGCGCCGTAGATACCCGCGCCAGCCGCAACGAACATGTAGCCCAGCTGCGAACAGGTCGAGTATGCGATCACGCGTTTGATGTCGTTCTGAACGAGGCCAACAGTTGCCGCAAAGAATGCGGTCGCAGCGCCCAAGTACATGATGAACGATTTGGTTTCCGGTGCATATTCGAACAGCGGCGACATGCGGCAGACGAGGAATACGCCTGCGGTCACCATGGTTGCGGCGTGGATCAGAGCCGACACAGGTGTCGGGCCTTCCATCGCGTCAGGCAGCCATGTGTGCAGGATCAGCTGAGCCGATTTACCCATCGCACCAACAAAGAGCAGGAAGGCCAGCAGGTTCGCCGCGTTCCAATCGCTCCACAGGAAGTGAAGCTGGGTTTCAGCCAGATGCGGCGCATTATCAAAGATGACGTCGAACTGGATGCTGTCGGTCAGCATGTAGAGACCGAAGATACCGAGTGCGAAACCAAAGTCACCAACGCGGTTCACAACGAAAGCTTTCATCGCAGCAGCGTTTGCCGACGGTTTTTTGTAGTAGAAACCGATCAGCAAGTAGGATGCGACGCCCACGCCTTCCCAGCCAAAGAACATCTGAACGAGGTTGTCAGAGGTAACCAGCATGAGCATGGCGAAGGTAAAGAACGACAGATAGGCAAAGAAACGTGCCTTATAGTGTTCGTGATGACCCCAGTTTTCGTCATGCGCCATGTAGCCCATGGAATAGAGGTGCACGAGTGACGACACGGTGTTCACCACGATGAGCATGATCACGGTCAGACGGTCGATACGGATCGCCCAATCGGTGTTCAGCGTACCAGAGTTGATCCAGTCCAGCAGGTGGATCGTGTAGGCTTGGCCGTCAAAATTCAGGAACAGAACCCAGCTCAGCGCAGCACAGAGGAACAGGATGCCAGTGGTCAGCCACTGAGCGCCCTTTTCACCGATAAAGCGCCAGCCGAAACCCGCGATAAGCGACCCGACAAAGGGGGCAAGAAGGATAAACTTTTCCATGTCGGATCAGCCTTTCATCACGTTGACGTCTTCAACGTCGATGGTCCCGCGGTTGCGGAAGAAACAGACGAGGATCGCGAGGCCAATCGCCGCTTCAGCAGCAGCAACCGTCAGCACGAAGAGAGTGAACACCTGGCCAACCAGATCGTTCAGGAAGGACGAGAAAGCGACGAAGTTAATATTGACCGACAAAAGGATCAATTCGATCGACATCAGCAGGATGATGATGTTCTTGCGGTTCAAGAACAGCCCGAAAATCCCGATGACGAACAGTGCCGCAGCAACTGTGAGATAGTGTTCAATTCCGATCATTTCTTCCGTCCCTCGCTTTTGTTTTTCGCGAATTTTGGCATTACAGCCCCTGCCCCGGTTTGATGTCTTTCAGCTCCATCGCTTTGGCCGGATCACGGTAAAGCTGGGCAAGAACGTCTTGACGTTTGATGTTTTGGCGGTGGCGCAGGGTCAGCACGATGGCCCCGATCATCGCGACCAGCAGGATCAGACCTGCCAGTTGGAAAAGCATGATATATTTGTCGTAAACCAAAAGACCCAGCGCGGCGGTGTTTTGCATATCGCCCTGCGGTGCGGCCAGACGGGTTTCGAAACCGTCCGAATACGCCCACGACCCGTAAGCCATCGCAAGCTGCAGGAGGATGATCACACCGATGAGAAGCGCGAGCGGCATGTATTTCGCCATCTCAGCCTTCAACTCAGCAAAGTCGATGTCGAGCATCATGACCACAAAGAGGAACAGAACCGCGACCGCGCCGACGTAAACGATCATCAAGAGCATTGCAATGAATTCCGCGCCCAGCAGAACAAAGAGCCCCGCCGAAGAGAGGAACGACAAGATCAGCCAGAGAACCGAATGGACGGGGTTCCGGCTCACGACTGTGAACAGGCCGCCCGCAACGGTGGTCAGCGCAAAACAATAAAAGGCGATAGCGGCTACACTCATTCGTCCCGGTCCTTTTTAGCGTCCTCTTCCATGACCTCATTCGCGAGTGTCATGGCTTTGGTCATTGCGGGAACGCCTCCGAACATTGCGGATTGTGCAATGGTCTCGGCGATCTCCTGTTTGGTGGCCCCTGCCTCGCGCGCGTGGCGGACAGTCAGGCGGATCTGTGCGTCGGCTTGAGCGCCCATGATCGTCAATCCGGTCAGGGTCAAAAGCAGACGGGTTTTGGCATCCAGACCTTCAGGATTAAAGGTCTTGCCCATAGTTGCTTCCATCATGTCTGCGGACATGGTGGGCCACATGGTTTCAAACCCTTTGGGCATGAACGATTCCAGCGCGGGATTGAGCGATTTTGCCCAATCCTGCCCAGCCTTCATCATGGCTTCAAAAGGGTTAGATCCAGAGGTCATCGGTACGGCGCATCCATTTCGAGGTTACGCGCAATCTCAGCTTCCCAACGGTCGCCGTTCGACAGGAGTTTTGCCTTGTCATAGAACAGCTCTTCGCGGGTTTCAGTCGAGAATTCAAAGTTCGGACCTTCGACGATTGCGTCAACTGGGCAGGCCTCTTGGCAGAAGCCGCAGTAGATGCATTTGGTCATGTCGATGTCGTAGCGCGTTGTGCGGCGCGAGCCATCTTCGCGGGGTTCCGCATCAATGGTGATCGCCTGAGCCGGGCAAATCGCTTCGCAGAGTTTACATGCGATGCAACGCTCTTCGCCGTTGGGATAACGACGCAGCGCGTGTTCACCACGGAAACGCGGGGACAGCGGGCCTTTTTCGTGCGGGTAGTTCAACGTCGCCTTGGGCGCGAAGAAGTATTTGAACCCGAGACGGAAGCCTTTGATGAAGTCAGCGAGCAGGAAATATTTGGCCGCGCGGCCGTAATCGATCTGCGTCATGGATTAGCCTCCAATCACCCAGCGGGCCCAGAACCCACCGAGGACTTCGAATTTAGCGAGGAACGACACCAGAACGACCCAAGCCAGAGACATCGGCAGGAACACTTTCCAGCCCAAACGCATCAGTTGGTCGTAACGGTAACGAGGGGTGATGGCCTTAACCATCGCGAAAATGAAGAAGCAGAACACCATTTTAGCGACCATCCAGAGGATGCCATCGGGCAGGAATTCTACCGGCGACAACCAGCCGCCAAGGAACAACAGCGACACCAGCGCACACATCAGCACGACCGCGGTCAATTCACCGATCATGAACAGAAGGAACGGGGTCGAAGAGTATTCAACTTGATAACCAGCAACCAGTTCCGATTCAGCCTCAGGAAGGTCGAACGGCGGACGGTTGGTTTCAGCCAATGCCGAGATAAAGAAGAGGAACAGCATCGGGAAGTGTGGGATGAAGTACCACGACAGGATGCCGTAGCCGTCTTGGGCACGAACGATGTCGCCAAAGTTCATCGAACCGGTCGAGATAATCACACCGATGATGATCAGGCCGATCGACACCTCATAAGAGATCATCTGCGCGGCAGAGCGAAGCGAACCGAGGAACGGGTATTTGGAGTTCGATGCCCAACCGCCCATGATCACGCCGTAAACTTCGAGCGACGAGATCGCAAAGACGTAGAGGATCGCGACGTTGATGTCAGCGAGGACCCAACCGTCGTTGAACGGGATAACCGCCCACGCGATCACGGCCATCACGAACGAAATCAGTGGCGCGAGGAAGAAGACGAATTTGTCAGCGCCAGCAGGCACGACAATTTCCTTCACGATATATTTGATAAAGTCCGCAAAGGATTGCAGCAGACCAAACACACCTACGATGTTCGGGCCCTTACGCATCTGCACCGCAGCCCAGACCTTACGGTCGGCATACATCAGGAAGGCCAAAGCCACCAGAAGCGGTACCAGAACCAAAAGGCACTGACCCACTGTCAGCAGAAGGATCCCAAGGTTGGTCGTGGTGAAAAATTCAACCATATTCGTCCCCTTACACCGTCGGTATGCCCGATGCGCCGCAATCGGCCACCGTAACTTCGGCGTCTATTGTTCTTAACCCGCGCGGTAGCGCCGGCGAGATGGTGTAAACAGCATCCGCGACCCAAGTTCCAGCCTCTTCATCGACTAGAGTGCGAACGTGTCGTGCAAACCCGTATCCACGGATCAGCGTGTATTGTGCGGCGGCGCATCGAGCGTAGCGTTCTACGTCCTCTGGCCCCCTTGCCCCTGTCATTGCAACCTTAAAACCAACAAGGTCGCCATCTAAGAGCCGTGTTTCTACACCTTTGTAAGTTGGGACCAATGGTCCCTGCCCTGCTCCGGTGTCGTGGGATGCGGTGCACCCCATCAGAGCCAACGCCGATATGACGATGGCTCTCATGTTTTTTTACTCCGCCGCGACCTTGGTCGATTCGGCGCGTGCCTTGGCCGCTGCCGAGAGTTCAGCCATCAGTGCAGACGACCGAGCAATCGGGTTGGTCAGGTAGAAATCTTTGACCGCGTTGCGGAAGGTTGCTTTGCCCAGCTTAGTTACAGGCAGCGCAGTCCAAGTGTTCTCGGCAACAACGTCGATGTCAGCCAGATGCGGAACCGCAGCGACCAGCGCCTGACGCAGTTGAGCCAGCGAATCCCACGGAAGGGTTGCGCCCAGCTCTGCGGACAGCGCACGCAGGATCGCCCAGTTTTCTTTTGCTTCACCTGGTGCAAACGCTGCGCGCATTGCGAGCTGCGGACGACCTTCGGTGTTCACAAAGAGACCGTTTTCTTCTGTGTAAGCTGCACCCGGCAGGATGATGTCGGCGCGGTGTGCACCACGGTCGCCATGCGAACCTTGGTAGATCACGAATGCACCGTCACCGATCTCAACTTCGTCGGCGCCAAGGTTGTAAACAACTTCCGCACCATCAAGAGCAGCCTCAAGGCCACCTTCGGTAACAGCGTTTACGTCCAGCGCACCAACACGAGCCGCAGCAGTGTGCAGAACGAGAAGTTTAGCACCGCCCTTTTCAGCAAGCGATTGTGCGGCAGCCAGAACAGCCTCGCCGTCAGCTTCGTTCAATGCGCCCTGACCAACGATGATGACACCATTGGTGCCTTGTTTGTCAGAGTGATCCATCGCCAACAGCTGCTCAAGCGCTGCGCGGTCGGTGCCAACGTGGGTGTAATCATAGGTCAGATCGACAGCTTCACCGACCAGACCAACAGTTGCACCACGCAGCCACGCTTTGCGGATACGAGAGTTCAGAACTGGCGCTTCAACACGCGGGTTGGTGCCGATCATGAAAATGTTGTCAGCATGATCGATGTCTTCGATCAGCGCGGTGCCAACATAAGCGGAACGGTTACCAGCAGGCAGACGCGCCTTGTCGGTACGCGCCTCAACCTTGCCGCCCAGACCTTCGATCAGGGTTTTGAGGCTGAATGCGGATTCGACGTTCGCAAGATCACCAATCAGACCAGCGACTTTCTTGCCCTTCATCGCTGCAGCAACAGCGGTCAGAGCTTCGTCCCAGACCGCTTTGCGCAACTTGCCGTTTTCACGGATATAAGGAGTATCGAGACGCTGGCGGCTCAGGCCGTCCCAAACGTAACGCGACTTATCCGAAATCCACTCTTCGTTCACGCCGTCATGGTTGCGCGGCAGGATACGCATGACCTTGCGGCCTTTAGTATCAACGCGGATGTTCGAACCAAGCGCATCCATCACGTCGATGGTTTCGGTCTTGGTCAGTTCCCACGGACGCGCGGTGAACGAGTAAGGTTTGGAAACCAGAGCACCAACTGGGCAGAGGTCAACGATGTTGCCCTGCATGTTCGAATCGAGTGTCTGGTTCAGGTAAGATGTAATCTCTGCATCTTCGCCACGGCCAGTTTGGCCCATCTGGGTGATGCCAGCGACCTCAGTCGTAAAGCGCACACAGCGGGTGCACGAAATACAACGGGTCATGTGGGTTTCAACGAGCGGGCCGAGGTTCAGGTCGTCCGACGCACGTTTCGGTTCGCGGTAGCGCGAGAAGTCGACGCCGTAAGCCATTGCCTGATCCTGAAGGTCGCATTCGCCACCTTGGTCACAGATCGGGCAATCCAGCGGGTGGTTGATCAGGAGAAACTCCATCACGCCTTCACGCGCCTTTTTAACCATTGGGCTGTTGGTTTTCACAACAGGCGGCTGACCCTCAGGGCCAGGGCGCAAGTCTTTGACCTGCATCGCACAGGAGGCCGCAGGTTTCGGCGGGCCGCCGACCACCTCAACGAGGCACATGCGGCAGTTGCCCGCGATGGACAAACGCTCGTGATAGCAGAAACGCGGAACTTCAACCCCAGCCTCTTCACAGGCTTGAATCAGGGTCATGGCACCGGGCACTTCTACCTCAATCCCGTCGATGATGATTTTCTTAAGATCGGACATGGCCAGCCTTTTGGTTCTTGTCGCTACGACCCAAAGCTCCGCATGGCACGCACGCAGATGCATACAGTCGCGGCGGTTCTAACGCGGCTTGCCGCGCTATGCCAGCGCGAACGTCACCAAAACTGAGGTAAATTTCAGGTTTTGCCGATTTCTTTTAGATCAGCAGCATCGCGGCAAAGATCGGCACCGCGGCAAAAATTGCGATCAAAACAACGAAAACCGCTATGAAAAAGGGGGCTGGGGCCTGTGCGGTGCTTCTTACTGCACAAACGGGGCAATCCACGTCGGTTTTATAGAGGGGTACGCCGCAGTCCCCGCAGCACTCTGATTTGAACATAGAATCAACGCAACAGTCGGCCAACGGCGGTTTGCGCTTCCATTTCGGACCGCCCAACGGTGCAGTACGTGTCCCCCTGCCCTGTCACTGCACCCAGATCCGCCAGTTGCGCCCGTGCGATCCCTTCGAGCCGCGCCTTCTCGACCCTATCATCGACATAGGCATCAATTTCGGCCCGCGAATACCCAAGGTCCTCGGCTCGCGACTTTAGGCTGTTGAGAAAGAGCGCCCCGCGCAACATGCGAACAGAAATGCTGTCGCATTTATCGCCGATCTCAATCGCCATGCCTGCTGCGATAATCCCGTCACGAATTTCCGCAACATCCTTGAGTGGGGGCAAAGCCGAGGCTTGGGTCGCCATTAGCATAAAGGTGAACGGCAAGAGGTAACGCATCTAATATCCAATCTTCCGGTGCAGATCAGTCGGGATCATGGTCGGATACAAAAGACTTACGCCGCTGCTATTCAATAGCAACGGCGCGTTATTAGGTTTTTCGGTCAGTTTTCGCCGTTAACCACGAGCGTGAAGGAAATTCAGTCGCACTGATTAAATCCCACCTTCAACAGGTGGAGGAGCTGCGACCGTCGAAATTGGGGCACGGGTTTCTACACACCCCGCCAAGATCAAAACTGTTAACGATCCTGCCGCAATAAAAACTCTCATAACATTCTCCAACTAAATCTATGGAGGTTTAATCGAATTTTATTTCACCTATAGCAAGTATGGAATCTCTTCTTCGGAACGAAAAAGGCCACCCCGAAGGGTGGCCTCATGAAACTCTGTTAGTCTCGATTATTCTGCAGCGATCGCACGGCCCTTGAGACGCTCTTCGATCTCTGGGCGGAAGTTGCGGATCAGACCTTGGATCGGCCAAGCGGCCGCGTCGCCGAGCGCACAGATGGTGTGACCTTCAACCTGTTTGGTCACGTCCCAAAGCATGTCGATCTCTTCAACCGATGCATTGCCCTGAACCAGACGTTCCATCACGCGCATCATCCAACCGGTGCCTTCACGGCACGGGGTGCACTGACCGCAGGATTCGTGCTTGTAGAACTTGGACAGACGCCAGATCGCTTTCACGATGTCGACCGACTTATCCATTACGATCACCGCAGCAGTACCGAGGCCAGAGCCCAGTTCACCGCGCAGGTAATCGAAGTCCATGATCGCGTCTTTCATCTTTTCGCCGCGAACGCAGGGAACAGACGAACCACCCGGAATTACAGCAAGCAGGTTATCCCAGCCGCCACGGATGCCACCGCAGTGCTTTTCGATCAATTCTTCAAACGTGATGCCCATCTCTTCTTCAACAACACATGGATTGTTTACGTGACCAGAGATCGCGAACAGTTTGGTGCCGACGTTGTTCGGGCGACCCATGCCAGAGAACCACGACGCACCACGACGCAGGATGGTCGGGCAAACAGCAATCGATTCGACGTTGTTCACGGTGGTCGGGCAACCGTAGAGACCTGCACCAGCAGGGAACGGCGGCTTCATACGCGGCATGCCTTTTTTGCCTTCAAGGCTTTCGAGCAGCGCGGTTTCTTCACCACAGATATACGCGCCTGCACCGTGGTGCAGATAAAGATCGAAGTCCCAGCCAGAGCCAGCAGCGTTCTTACCCAGAAGGCCAGCGTCATAAGCTTCGTCGATCGCAGCCTGCAGAGCTTCACGTTCACGGATATATTCGCCACGGATGTAGATGTAGCAGGCATGTGCATTCATTGCGAAAGACGCGATCAGGCAGCCTTCGATCAGCGTGTGCGGATCGTGGCGCATGATTTCGCGGTCTTTACAGGTGCCCGGCTCTGATTCGTCCGCGTTCACGACGAGGTAGCTGGGGCGACCGTCTGATTCTTTAGGCATGAAGGACCACTTCAAACCGGTCGGGAAGCCCGCACCACCACGGCCACGCAGACCGGAGGCTTTCATTTCATCAATGATCCAGTCGCGGCCTTTTTTAATAATATCCGCAGTACCATCCCAATGCCCGCGCGCCTTCGCACCAGCGAGGGTGCGGTCGTGCATACCGTAGAGGTTGGTGAAAATCCGGTCCTGATCCTTGAGCATGGCTCACCTTTCATCACTTCTGGCGTGACCGCCAGATGCCATAAGTCATCCATAAAGCCCAGCCGAATCCGACGAGGGCGATAATATCAAAAAGGGCACGGGTCCGATTGGATAGCCCAAATTGACCTCCGGCCCATGTCGCCACAATCCAAAACACACCAACACCAGCGAGGAACAACGCAGAACGTTGGCCATTTTGAGGTGTCGGTTGTTTCGGATCGTGGGTCATGGTGCGTCAGTTAGTAATCGTTGGTCTTGGCACGTTCAAGGAACGCTTCGATGCCTTCTTCAACAATAATTTTAGCCTGTGCCACCCATTTGTCACGGGTCACACGCCCTTTAAAGCGCGGCATGTTGCCGTCCATCCAAGCAACCTCTTCCGCGCCCCAAGCCGCGATCTGGTCGTAGTGGTACACGCCGTAGCTGTTCACCAATTCTTCCAGTTTCGGGCCGATGCCTTCGATAACCTTGAGGTCGTCCGCTTTGCCACCACGCGGTCCGCTCAGCGCCGCAGGTTTACCGCCCTCGGCAGCAGGAGTTGGTGCCTTAGTGGCAGCGGCCTTCGCCTTGGTCGTTTTTGCAGCAGGCTTTGCAGCTTTTTCAGTTTTCGGCGCAGCTTTGGCAGCTGGTTTTGCCGCCGCTTTCTTAGCTGGTTTTGCAGGTTCCGCAGCAGGAGCTTCGTATTTCCAATCGCCCTTCTGCGAGGCGAGTTCTTCTTCGCCAGCGAGAGCCTTGGACGGTTTGATCACTGCAGCGGGTGTAGCTGGAGCAGCCGATGCCGCAACCGCTGGCGCAGCGGATGCCGAAGCCGCAGGTGCCGCAGTCGGTGCGGCTTCAGCAGGTGCCGCAGCAACCGGAGCGGGAGCCTCTTCGGCCGCAGGTGTCGATGATGTAGATGCGCTGCTGGCAGGCGCTGCCGCCTCGCCGCAGAAGAAATATGTCAGGATGAGGCCCGCAATAACGGCCACAACGATCCCTGCCAAAATAGCGAAGAACCATCCCCAGTGTGCAGCAACGCCAAGAATGATGGCTGCAACAACACCAATAATCGCGGCCGCGAGCCAGCTAATCTGCCGGCAACCCCAACCTGTATTCGAATTAGTCATAGTCTAAACTCCTTCAACGTCCCATGAGCCTCTCATTTGCTGGAGGCTTCTGTGCCCTTCTAAAGGAAGACTACTCAAATTTGTAAAATTTGATAGCAAATCCACCTCAGATCGCGCCTAAAGTGCAATATTTACACAGTCTAGGCGCGACTCGAGGCGATATTCTTACGATTCAGAGGCGAGTTTCGCGGCCTGAGCCATCCAATCGTCACGCTCAATACGACCTTTGAACTTGAGACGGGCATCAACCCATGCAACCTCTTGGGCAGTCCATTTCGCGATCTGGTCGTAGTGATAGAAACCAAGCTCGTTCAACAGAGCTTCGAGCTTCGGACCAACGCCAGAGATCTTCTTGAGATCGTCTTTGCCCGATGCGCGCGGTGCGGTCAGAACTTCCGGCTGCTTTTCGTCAACCGCAGCAACCTCTGCCGCTTTCGCTGGTGCTGCAGCCTTCTCTACCAGAGCTTTCTTTGCGGCAGGTTTCGCTGCGGCAGGCTTCGCGGCTGCTTTCTTGGCAGGTGCTTTGGCAGCGGTTGCGCCCGATTTGATCCACGGTGTCAAAAGCGGGACTTCGGTGCCGTCGATGCGCTTTACGGTATCACCGATATCAACAGCCAGCTGAGCCGACGCGTTATACTGGTGTTTGCCGCTTTCGTGATCCGTCAGCGAGGTCAGACCCGACAGAGGCTCTGCTGCGTAACGACCATTCTGCGGGCCCGGTGTCGGAACCTTACCAGCAGCAAGATCGTCGAGCAGTTTGCGCAGACCATCAGCGGTGAGGTCTTCGTAGTAGTCTTTACCGATCTGAGCCATCGGCGCGTTGGTGCAAGCACCCAGACATTCCACTTCTTCCCAAGTGAATTTGCCATCCGCAGACAGAGTGTACGGTGCTTCGTTGATCTTTTCTTTGCAGACTCCGATCAGGTCTTCGGCACCACAGATCATGCAGGACAAGGTACCGCAAATCTGGATGTGCGCGACCGATCCAGTCGGCTGCAGCTGGAACATAAAGTAGAACGAAGCCACTTCGAGCGCACGAATATAGGCCATGCCGAGCATGTCAGCGACCGTTTCGATTGCTGGACGGGTCAGCCAACCTTCTTGCTCTTGGGCGCGCCAAAGAAGCGGGATGATTGCCGATGCCTGACGGCCTTCGGGGTACTTTTGAATTTGACCTTCAGCCCATGCAAGGTTCGCAGGGGTAAAAGCAAAGGACGAGGGCTGTTCGTGGTGCAAACGGCGAAGCATCGGCGTCAGGCTCCGGTCTTTTCGGCGGCGCGATATGCACCAACCTTGGTTTCAATTTCTGCGCGGCGGCTCACTTGCACGCCTCAGTCTGGAGCGACATGCTCCCGTCGGGTTGAAGAACCGCCTGCCCCGACCCATAGAGCGCGGCTACGGCAGCAAATACTTGCTCTTCGGTCAGACCAGAGGCCTGAAAAATCTCGTCGCCATTCTCGGCGGTAACCACACAGCCTGCAGCCTCAATGGCTTTGGACAGCGCGGCTTTATCAGCCGCAACATCGGCAAACACACTACCGGGCATACAGGCTAACACAACCAACCCAAATCGCTTCATCAGCGGTCAATCTCCCCGAACACAACGTCCATGGTGCCGATGATGGCAGCCACGTCCGCGAGCTGGTGACCAGACGCGATGTGGTCCATCGCCTGCAGGTGCAGATAGCCCGGTGCGCGCAGTTTTGCACGGTATGGTTTGTTCGAACCGTCTGCTTTCAGGTAGACGCCGAATTCACCTTTCGGTGCTTCAACCGCCGCGTAAACCTCGCCCTCAGGCACGTGGAAACCTTCGGTGTAGAGTTTGAAGTGGTGGATCAGCGATTCCATGTTGGTTTTCATGTCGCCACGTTTCGGCGGTGTGATCTTACCACGGGCCAGAACGTCGCCACCTTCAACACGCAATTTCGCAATCGCTTGCTTGATGATCGAAGTCGACTGACGCATCTCTTCCATGCGGACGAGGTAGCGGTCAAAACAGTCACCGTTTTTACCAACGGGGATCTGGAACTCGAACTCGTCGTAGCATTCGTAGGGCTGCGCACGACGCAGGTCCCAAGCGAGGCCAGAGCCACGCACCATCACGCCCGAGAAACCCCATTTCTGGATGTCTTCTTCGGTCACAACGCCGATATCAACGTTACGCTGCTTAAAGATACGGTTTTCGGTCAGCAGGCCGTCGATGTCATCGAGAACGTTCGGGAAGTGGTTCGCCCACTCTTCGATATCGTCGAGAAGCGCGTCAGGCAGGTCTTGGTGGACGCCACCGGGACGGAAATATGCCGCGTGCAAACGTGCGCCACAGGCACGTTCGTAGAAAATCATCAGCTTTTCACGCTCTTCAAAGCCCCAGAGCGGCGGTGTCAGCGCACCAACGTCCATAGCCTGCGTGGTGACGTTCAGAAGGTGGTTCAGAACGCGGCCGATTTCGGAATAAAGAACGCGGATCAGCGATGCACGACGCGGAACTTCGGTGCCCGTCAGGCGTTCGATAGCCAAGCACCAAGCGTGTTCTTGGTTCATCGGCGCCACGTAGTCGAGACGGTCGAAATACGGAAGGTTCTGCAGATAGGTGCGGCTTTCCATCAGCTTTTCGGTGCCACGGTGCAGCAGACCGATATGCGGGTCGCAGCGTTCAACAATCTCGCCGTCCAGTTCCAGAACCAGACGCAACACGCCGTGAGCCGCAGGGTGCTGCGGGCCGAAGTTGATGTTGAAGTTACGGATCTTCTGTTCGCCCGTCTGAGCGTCCTCGAAGCCTTTGCCACCATCCATCATGCGTATGCCCTCGCAAGGTTATTCTGCCAGTTCTGTGGCAGCGGGCCGACGTTATCGGCGACCCAGTCGTATTGATCTTTGAGGAACCGAACAGCATCCGCTGCCAGCCCTGCGTCCATGCGGGCTTTGGCGCCTTCATGGACTTTGCGTTCTTTGTCCGCCGCGATGTGGGTCAGGCCCAGAAACGCGCAAACACGCGCCCAGCCATCCGCCGTCATCAGGCGTTCGGAAAATTCTACAAGTAGCCGCGATGCCGGAACAACGCGGCGCAGTTTTTCGATGGTCGAACGATAGTCACCGCGTTCAGCGACATCCGCGTGCTTTTGCCCCGCGATCACCTTCGCCATCGCAACATTGGCGCGCGCCTCTAGATCGGCATCACCATGCTGGCGCGAGACCACCATGCGAATATGGCTCCACAGACGGTCAAGCGGGTCGCGGATCAGATAGACAAACTTTGTCATCGGACGCAGCGCCGCCATACGGGTCAGCATCGCCTCATCCAAGAGACCATACGCAGGGGTCATTTCTGCCACCACGCGTTTGCCCTCGCTCCCGGTCGACAACCATGCCCAATACCGAGCATCATCCTCACGCGGGCTTTCCAGCACGTCGACCAAACCAACCATATCGTCGATCTGACGGGTCAGGTTCGCCTCACGATGCTTATTACCATTGCGGCGTACCATTTCGCGGGTTTCGAGCATCTTCGAATGATTAGCTGCAAAGGCCGACAACTGGCCCGCACAGCGTTTCGCGTCAAAGGTATCCCAGTAGTGGGCTTCTTTCACGTCGCGCACCAGACACTCCGGATGACCATGCAGCATGCGATAAAGCCAGGACGTGCCTGCCTTCGTCGCACCTACACAGTAAAGGAGGGTCTGATCGGTCATTTGATTACTTCGCCGCTGCTTTGTCGTCACCCGGAAGGATGTATTCAGCACCTTCCCACGGCGACATAAAGTCGAACTGACGGTATTCCTGAACCAGTTTCACGGGCTCATAGACAACGCGTTTTTGCGCTTCGTCGTAACGAACCTCGGTGTAACCAGTGGTCGGGAAGTCCTTGCGCAGCGGGTAACCACGGAAACCGTAGTCGGTCAGAATGCGGCGCAGGTCTGGGTGACCCGAGAACAGGATACCGAACATGTCAAAGACTTCACGCTCGAACCAGTTGGCCGAGGGGTGAACTTCGATGATCGACGGAACCATTTCTTCTTCGCGGATCGACACACGCAGACGAATGCGGTGGTTCTGATACATCGACAGGAAGTGGTAAACGACGTCGAACCGTTTTGCGCGGCCCGGATAGTCAACCGAGGTGATATCGACGAGGGACGAGAACTGGCAGGACTGGTCAGTTTTCAAAAACTCGACAAAAGCCACCAATTGCGACGGCGCAACATCGACGTTCAGCTCACCATACGTGACATCCCAACCGAGAACGGCATCGGATTTCTTCAGCTCGAGAAGAGCGCCAAGTTCCTTAAGTGCTTCGGACATGACAACCCCCTCTTAGCGAACGATAGTGCCGGTGCGGCGGATTTTGCGCTGAAGCTGCAGGATACCGTAGAGCAGAGCTTCTGCTGTCGGAGGGCAGCCCGGAACGTAAACGTCGACCGGAACAATGCGGTCACAGCCACGAACGACCGAATAGGAATAGTGGTAATAACCACCACCGTTCGCACAGGACCCCATCGAGATCACATAGCGCGGCTCTGGCATCTGGTCGTAAACCTTACGAAGCGCAGGTGCCATTTTGTTGGTCAGCGTGCCCGCAACGATCATCAGGTCCGACTGGCGCGGAGAAGCGCGCGGTGCGGTACCAAAGCGTTCGAGGTCGTAACGCGGCATCGAGGTGTGCATCATTTCAACCGCACAGCAGGCCAGACCAAAGGTCATCCAGTGCAGCGAACCTGTACGCGCCCAGTTGATGATGTCAGCAGTGGACGTGACAAGGAAACCCTTGTCCTGAAGCTCGCGGTTGATCTCCTGCGTGACAACTTCTTTGTCTACGCCGGCGGTGTTGACGCCAGTCATCACTCCCATTCCAGAGCTCCCTTTTTCCACTCATAGGCAAAGCCGATCGTCAGAACGGCGAGGAATACCATCATCGACCAGAAGCCAACCATGCTCAGGTCCTTGAATGCGACGGCCCATGGGAAGAGGAACGCGACTTCGAGGTCGAAGATGATGAAGAGGATCGACACAAGGTAGAACCGAACATCAAATTTCATCCGCGCATCGTCAAAGGCGTTAAAGCCACATTCGTAGGCCGACACTTTTTCTGGGTCAGGGTTCCGCACGGCAACCACCACAGCGGCCAGAACCAGAATCAGGCCGATAGCGATGGCAAGGCCAAGGAACACGATAATGGGGAGGTATTCGCGAAGCATCTCTTCCACGACAGGTCCTTTCCTGCAGGACGGACCTATCACGGTCCGTTCGTTCGACATGGCTTTACCCCTGCCGCGTCAGAGGGTCAACCAAGCGCCGCTATAGTTGACGCTGTTTTTCTCACGCAAATTTCAGGGCCAAATGACAACGAACTCTTAACACTTTCGAACTAGGGTCGCCCAATCGCCCTTTATTATAGGTATATTGTGTTAAGGCTCCTCGTTTTCTTTATGTCCCCTCGGTCTGTTCGCCGTGCAATTTTCAACTTGGTTGTTTTACTCGTTCCGCTGAATCTATTGGCGATTGTGGTTCAGTTCTTTGTTCTTGGGTTCGATGCGATTCCGTTGGCGGATATCGTTCTTTTGACGTCAATCGTCGGGACGCCGTTCATGCTGGGCGGGCAATTCATTGGCGCTCGGCAGGTTGCGACCAAGGATCGATTGGTTGAAATGGCGACCACCGATATGCTCACCCGCCTCCCCAATCGTCGCGCCTTTATGGAGCGGGCGCGGTCAGCACTGTCACGCCACAAAGGGGTGATGCTGTTGCTCGACGCGGATCACTTTAAGGACATCAATGACAACTATGGTCATGCGACGGGCGATCATTGCCTGCAGGTTATGGCCGATCATCTACAAGGGCTGCTGCGGTCGAATGATGTGATTGGCCGCGTCGGAGGCGAGGAATTCGCAATCTTCCTCCCCGATGTCACAATGGAAACCGCACGCCTAATCGGGCAGCGGATCAGCATGGGCCTGTTGGTCGAAACAGGCACGGGTGCGTCATTACAAGTCACCGTTTCAGTCGGAGCGGCGACCGTTGGTCCGCATATGACATTGGACGAGGCCCTGCGGGACGCAGACATCGCCCTCTATCGGGCGAAAACGGCAGGCCGTGCGCGAATAGAAATCGCGGCCTAGCTCTGCCACTGCGGTTTACGTTTGTCGAAAAAGGCACTGATGCCTTCAACAGCTTCTGGGCTTTCCCAACGCTGCGCGAGGGCTGCAATGGTGTCGTCAATGACTTGATCATTGATCGGCGGCCCCAAACGACGGGCCAGCGCCTTGGCCTCGGCCACCGCACCTGGGGCGCAGGATAGATATGGGACCACTTCTGCCTCAACAGCAGCATCCAGATCATCAGCGGCGACCGACTTTGCAACGATCCCGAGCGTGACAGCCTCATCCGCACCAAACCGACGCGACGACATGAACACGCGGCGTGCCATAGCCTCCCCCATCCGAGCGATGACATAAGGCCCGATGGTCGCAGGGATCAGACCTAGCCGCGTTTCCGTCAAACCAAACAATGCCGTATCCGCAGCAATCGCGATATCGCAAACACAGGCCATGCCGACCCCGCCACCAAAGGCATTCCCATGAACGCGCCCAATCACTGGCTTTGGCATTTCGTTCAACGCCCTGAGCATATTAGCAAGGCGGCGTGCCTCTACCTCGCGCCCTGCCGCATCGGTATCAAACTGCGCTCGCATCCAACCGAGGTCACCGCCCGCACAGAAACTCGCCCCCTCAGCGGCGAGGATCACAACACGCACGACAGGATCCGCGCCCAAGGTCCGCACAGCCTCGGTCAATTCATCCATCATCAGCGCGGATAATGCGTTGTGCTTATCCGAGCGGGCCATGGTCAGCGTCGCGACCCCACGGTCATCAATATCAATGCGGATCGTTTCCATCGCCCTACCCTCGTAACTTTCGCGCCATGACCCCAGCACGTGCCAAGGCCGCATGATCCAACCCAGTCGAATAACCGAGCGTCTCAACCCGTTCGACCACCGCTTCGGTCGCGACATTCCCTGGCGCACCGGGCGCATAGGGACATCCGCCCAAACCACCGACAGCCGCATCAAACACCCGAACACCGAGTTCAAGCGACGCCTGCACATTGTCCAAAGCCCGTCCGCCTGTGTCATGGAAGTGACCTGCGACATCCGCAATCGGCATCACCTCCGCCACTGCTTTAATCACGCGGGTCACGGTCTCTGGCGTCCCTGCCCCGATGGTGTCGCCCAAAGAAACAGGCATCGGCGCAAGACGGCGTAAACCCTCAACGGCGCGAACAACGGCTTCTGGCGGGGTAGGTCCGTCGAACGGACAGTCGGTCATGCAGGACACATAGCCCCGCACGGGAACGCCCGCGTTTTGCGCAGCTTCCACCACGGGGGCGAGGCGCGACAAGCTATCCTCGACCGTGCAATTGAGGTTGGCCTTAGAGAACCCTTCGGAAGCCGCGATGAAGACAGCTATCTCGCCCGCGTTGCGCGGCAGATTGGCAGAGGCCTGAACGAACCCCTCCCATCCCTTAGCGTTCGGAACCAAGGTCGCGTAGTTCACATCGTTCGCATAATCCAGAGCGGCCATCACGCGGTCGGTATCCGCCATCTGTGGCACCCATTTGGGCGACACGAACGACCCGACCTCGATGTCCATAAGGCCCGCATCGACCAAGGCTTTGATCAGCGCGACCTTATCGTCGACCGCGATGACTGCCTTTTCGTTCTGCAAACCATCACGCGGGCCGACCTCGTATATGCGGACGTGGCTCATGAAACCTCCGACGGGATCGGTTCAAAGAACGACTGGTTATAGAGACGCGGCTCGCCGTCCAACGGGAGCGAAGCGCGGAACGCGGGGCGTTCAGTCATCCGCGCCATCCATGCCGCCACACGCGGGAACGGGTCGAGCCTAATAAAGCGCTGCGCCATATAGATCGCCTGCCCCACGCAGATATCCGCCGCGCTGAAATCAGACAGCAGAAAATCGCCCGCCATCCGCTCTTCGATAAAGCCTATGGTTTTGGCGAGCCGCTTAGGCTCCAACTGCGTCAGGATCGGGGACCGCATGTGATCCTCATAGAGCATCACATGCTGCTGGGTGAGGATCGCGCAGTGCTGGCTGATCGTCTCTGCAAAATGGATAAGCTGGAGGAACATATTGCGTTCAGGATCGCCAATCGGACGACCCAATCCAGCCTCAGGGAACTTCTCGCAGAGGATTTCCGCAATCGCGCCCGTCTCAATCAGCACCTCGCCATCGATTTCCAACGCAGGGACACGGCTGACGGGGTTAATCGCTTTGAACTCGTCCGAACGAAGAGCCTTGCCAAACTCATAGCGCTGGATTTCAAACTCACAGCCGATTTCGTTGAGCTGCCAGAGCGTCCGCATCGAACGGGTTTCAGCACAGTGGTGTAGACGGATCATGCGACTTCCTCCTCTAGCGCGATAAGAAGCGTGCCTGCTTCGACTTGTGACCCTGCGGTGGCACCGACCGTTGCAATCACACCATCACGGGGCGCACGCAGGATATGTTCCATTTTCATGGCCTCTAGCACGGCTAGGCGGTCGCCAGCCTTCACCGTTTGACCCGCAGTGACCTCCATCGCGCGTAGGAGCCCCGGCATCGGGGACAAAATCGCATCGCTTGCCGCTTCTGCGCCGCCTCGGTCCAGCGGATCAGGGATCGTGATCTCGACAACGGGGTCAGCAAAGATCGTGATGCGGTTGCCATGCTTTACATAGTTCGGCGCGGCCTGATCGTTCAGGCGCAAACCGCCGCTCGACCGTCGAACCGCCACGGTTATGTCGCCTACGGCAACCTCGAAACGGTCAGCCGAGAATGTCGTGACATTTACCTCGATCTCTTCGCCCTCGACCAACAGCGTGATGGTCTGCGGTACTGGTGCCCAAAGGGTAAATCCCGTTTGTGGCGCGGGGTTCGCATCCAGCCTCATTGCGATCAAGGCGGACAGGGCAATCGCCTCAGCCGTCGGTGCCGCACGATGGGTCAGTGCATCGAGGTCACGCTCGATCAGACCCGTATCGACCTCACCCGCCGCAAAACCTTCGTGCCGTGCCAGCGCCCCCAAGAACCCGAGGTTGGTGACGGTGCCTGCCACTTCGGTCTCGGCACATGCGCGGGCAAGTTGGCGCAGCGCGGTGTCACGATCAGGGCCGTGCACGATCAGTTTGGCGATCATCGGATCGTACCAAGGGGTGATGGTATCGCCCGCTCGCACGCCACTGTCGGCGCGCACACCCTCTGCGAACTGCAGATGGGCGATACGACCCGTGGCGGGGAGGAAACCCGCGGGAACATCTTCGGCGTAGAGGCGGGCTTCGAACGCGTGCCCCGTGATCGTAAGGTCGGATTGCGCCATCGGCAGAGGTTCGCCAGAGGCTACACGCAATTGCCATTCCACCAGATCGACGCCCGTGATCGCTTCGGTCACAGGGTGTTCGACCTGAAGGCGGGTGTTCATCTCCATGAACCAGAAGTCCATCGTCGTACCATCGACAATGAATTCGACCGTGCCCGCACCGGAATAGCTAATAGATTCTGCCGCCTTAACCGCAGCGGCCCCCATCCGGTCGCGCAAGTCAGGCGTCATGCCCGGTGCGGGCGCCTCTTCGATGACTTTCTGGTGACGACGCTGGAGCGAACAATCCCGCTCGAACAGATGCACGGCAGAGGTGCCATCACCGAAAACCTGCACCTCAATGTGGCGCGGGCTAAGAATGTATTTCTCGATCAGGACATCCGCATTGCCAAAAGCTGTCCGCGCCTCGGCCTGCGCAGAGGCTAATGCTTCGGCAAAGTGGGTGGCATCGTCAACGTGACGCATCCCCTTACCGCCGCCGCCAGCGACGGCTTTGATCAGGACGGGATAGCCGATCTCTGCGGCTTGCTGGGCGAGGAAATCTGGTGACTGATCAGCCCCGTGATAGCCGGGAACAACAGGCACGTTCGCCTTTTCCATCAGTGCCTTAGCCGCGTCTTTTAAGCCCATCGCCCGAATAGAGGTGGCCGAAGAGCCAATAAACGTTAGACCCGCCTTTTCGACGGCCTCAACGAAATCAGGGTTCTCGGACAGGAACCCATATCCAGGATGGATCCCTTGGGCACCCGTTCTCAAAGCGGCCTCAATAATCAGGTCGCCACGCAGATAACTATTGGCGACAGGCGCTGGCCCCAGACGCACGGCCTCGTCCGCCATGGCGACATGCATCGCATTGGCGTCGGCATCCGAATAAACCGCAACGGTTTTCACACCCAGCGCTCGCGCCGTGCGGATCACACGGCACGCAATTTCGCCCCGATTGGCAATCAGAATTTTTCCGAACATACCAGCGGGGCCTCCCTACCCCTCGTGTTAGTCCTTAGCGCCGCGAAAACTGCGGAAGCGGTGGCGGTAGATCAGATTGGGGCGGTCGCCCTCAAACAGATAGAACAGCGCCAATCCGCAAAAGATCAGATAGGCCAGCACGACGAACCCGCCTGTCTCCCCCAGCTCGGACATGTTTTTCAGCATTCCGCCCGTGACGGCCCCAAAGACCGAAAGCAAAAGCTGCGCGCCCGCCAACATCAGCGAAATCGGCGCCCGCATCACTAACATGATCGCGGTGAGCAGTTGCAGAACGGCTTTGAACAGGGCCAGCCAGTCACCGAACTGAGCGAACTCGACCAGTTGCAAAAGACCGAAAGCCGCAAAAACACCAGTGATCAGCCAGAGCGGGAGGTTGAGTTTCCCCTGCGGATGCGCCCGCGCCATTTCTGGCGTGACATGCACCCATTGAGCGCCCGTCTGTTTGTCCATCTTGCCGTATTCGAAACGGCCTTCTTCCGGCATTTTTGCCATGATCGCCCTCACATCCTGAACACGCCGAATGTCGTGTCTTCAATGGAGGCGTTCAACGATGCTGACAGCGAAAGTGCAAGTACATCGCGCGTTTTACGAGGATCAATGACGCCATCATCCCAGAGCCGTGCCGAGGCATAGAGCGGGTGCGATTGTTCTTCAAACATGTCCAGCGTGGGCTTTTTAAAGGCCGCTTCTTCGTCTGCCGACCACGTGCCGCCAGCCCGTTCGATTGCATCACGTTTCACGGTGGCCAACACGCCAGCGGCCTGTTCGCCCCCCATCACAGCGGTGCGCGAATTGGGCCAAGACCACAAGAAGTTCGGACTGTAAGCCCTTCCAGACATGCCATAATTGCCAGCACCGAACGATCCACCGACCAGCACAGTGATCTTTGGAACCTTGGTCGTTGCAACGGCTGTCACCATCTTTGCACCGTGGCGGGCAATGCCTTCGTTTTCGTATTTCCGACCCACCATAAAGCCCGTGATATTCTGCAAGAAGATCAGCGGGATTTTCCGTTGGGAACACAGTTCGACAAAGTGCGCGCCTTTTTGCGCCGCCTCAGAGAACAAAACTCCGTTGTTGGCGACGATGCCGACGGGCCAGCCGTCGATGTGGGCAAAGCCCGTGACCAGCGTTTCGCCAAACCGCGCCTTGAATTCATCGAACCGAGAGCCGTCCGCGATACGCGCGATCACGGCGCGAATATCGTAGGGCGTCTTTAGATCTGGCGGCACGATGTCCAGCAGTTCCTCGGGATCACAAGCGGGCAGTTCAGGTGTTTCGCGTTTCACCGTCATTGGGGTCTGACGCGAGGTTGAGGCCACCGCCTGACGGACGAGAGACAGCGCATGAGCATCATCCTCGGCCAGATAATCCGCAACACCGGAAAGGCGCGTGTGAACATCGCCGCCGCCAAGGTCCTCGGAACTGACGACCTCACCCGTTGCGGCTTTGACCAGTGGCGGACCAGCGAGGAAGATCGTCCCCTGATCTTTCACGATCACCGACACATCGGACATGGCGGGCACATAAGCCCCACCCGCCGTGCAGGACCCCATGACAGCCGCGATCTGGGGAATACCCGCCGCTGACATATTCGCTTGATTAAAGAAAATCCGGCCAAAGTGGTCACGGTCGGGGAACACTTCGTCTTGGTTCGGGAGGTTCGCACCACCACTGTCCACGAGGTAAACGCAGGGCAGATTGCACTGGGCTGCGATCTCTTGGGCGCGGAGGTGCTTTTTCACTGTCATCGGGTAATAGGTACCGCCTTTGACGGTAGCATCATTACAGACGATCATACATTCAATGCCGTTCACACGGCCAATCCCAGCGATCACTCCAGCGCAAGGTGCCGCACCATCATAGAGCCCATGTGCCGCCGTCGCGCCAATTTCCAGAAACGGAGATCCTGCATCCAAAACATTGGCGACACGCTCACGCGGCAGCATTTTTCCGCGTGACACATGACGTTCTCGTGCCTTTTCCCCTCCGCCTGCCGCAGCCTTTTCAGCAGCGTCGGCGATCAGTGCGATCATCTCTAGGTGACGCGCACGACCTTCGGGGTTGGGAATGAATGTGGTCGAGAGTTTCACATCGACCCCATCAGTTCGCGACCGATCAGCATACGACGGATTTCCGAGGTGCCCGCGCCGATCTCCATCAGTTTGGCGTCACGGAACAGACGGCTGACCGCACTGTCATTCATAAAGCCCGCACCGCCCATCGCTTGAACGGCCTGATGCGCCTGAACCATCGCCTGCTCGGACGAATAGAGCACGCAGGCAGCGGCGTCCTGACGGGTCACTTGACCACGGTCACAGGCTTTGGCCACTTCGTAAACATAAGCTCGCGCGGTATTCAGCGCGGTATACATGTCCGCGATTTTACCCTGCATCAGCTGGAAGTTCCCGATGGGCTGTCCAAACTGTTTGCGGGTCGCGAGGTAGGGCATAATCTCGTCCATACAGGCCGCCATGATGCCCGTGCCGATCCCGGCGAGAACAACGCGTTCGTAGTCGAGACCAGACATGAGAACGCGAACGCCTTTGCCCTCTTCGCCCAGAACGTTTTCGAACGGGACCTCGACATCGTCGAACACCAGTTCAGCCGTGTTCGATCCGCGCATCCCCATTTTGTCAAAGTGCTTGGACGTGCTGAACCCCTTCATCGACTTCTCGACGATAAAGGCGGTGATGCCTTTGGGACCAGCGGCAGGGTCGGTCTTGGCATAAACGACCAGCGTATCGGCGTCAGGGCCGTTGGTGATCCAGTATTTGTTGCCGTTCAGACGGTAGTGATCGTTCCGCTTTTCCGCGCGGAGCGACATGGACACCACGTCCGACCCAGCGCCCGCTTCGGACATCGCCAGCGCACCGACATGATCACCAGAGATCAGACCAGGCAGGTATTTCTGTTTCTGTTCGTGCGTGCCGTTCAGTTTGATCTGGTTCACGCAGAGGTTCGAATGTGCACCGTAGGACAGCGATACCGATGCCGACGCCCGTGCGATTTCTTCGACCACGATGGTGTGGGCCAGATAAGACAGCCCAGCGCCGCCGTATTCCTCGGGCACGGTGATACCCAAAAGGCCAAGGTCGCCCATTTCCTTCCACAGCTCTGCGGGAAATTCGTTGGACTGATCCACATGGGTCGCCATCGGCTTGACCCGATCCTGCGCCCACGAATGGACGGTATCGCGAATGGCCTCGACCTCTTCTCCCAGATCGAATCTCATCGACGCGGTGAACATATGCATTCCTCCCTGCGCTTTATTGAACGCTTGTTCATTTCTAGGCGCAGAATTCGAGTCGCGTCAATCCACCGTTTTCACATGACGGTTAGTTCAGGCCGAATTCAGAAAGGTCGAGCACCCGCGCATCACGGCGTTCATTGGCCGTAAGCGGATATTTTCGCAGGATCATTTCGTAATTGAGCTTCACCCGCGTGCCCCATCCAGACTGGAGCGATTTCATCAAACGAACATGCCCTTCCATCCACGTTTGACGCGAATAGTCATCCAAACCGACCCCAAAATCGCCACGCGCCCGTAGCCGAGTCCATAGGTTGGCGCGTTTGGTCTGACGGGTCTTTTTCTCGGCTTCGCGGGCAAAGCGCGCGGTCAGAATTTCCATGCAGAGGAATACGACCTCGTGTCCATCAACAACGCGGCGGTCCCGTTCGACACCGCGTTCGGTGATCACCCACGTAAATATAGGGCCATCCCCCAAAACAGCAGGCCAGCCGTCGCCTGTGGGTTCTGTCGCCAAAGAAAATTCAGGCATTGGCCGTTTCAACTGCGCCAAAAATCCGCGAATTTCCTCTTCGACGTCGACCCGTTTCACGGTGTTTTCGCTTCTTGCTGCCAAACGGCATTCACCTCGGCACGAATGATCCGAGCGATCTGCGCACAATCCTCAAGCGAGAAGGTCAGCGGCAAACGCATGTCCATGATCCCCGCGAGGATACGATCGGTCTGAGGCATCGGTTTGCAATCTGCATAGCGCCAACTGCTGTATTTCGACGTAAACCCAACGGGTTCTTCATTACCGAACCATTTCAGTTCAACCCCACGCGCCGCACATCGTCCAATGACATCGCGGATTTTGTCGGGCGCCCAGTCCAACAACAGAAACTGGAACGAGGACGCGACAAAGCCCTCTTCTTCAGGGCGATCAATGAGCGTCAGACCCTTAGTGCCGCGCAATCCCGCCTCGACGACGCGGTACCGCGCGTTCCATTTCCCACATTGTTCGTTCAGCCGCCGCAACTGCGGACGCAAGATCGCAGCCCGCAAATTATCCATGCGGCCCGAGATGTTCGGGGTCTCATACTTGATCTGCGCGAAAATCTCTGGCTTGGGCGCAGCACGGTGCCGATCAAAAAGCATATAGCTCCCCGACAGCATGATCGCACGTGCCATGGCTTGGGCGTCATCGCTGATCAATAGACCGCCTTCGCCCGAATTCATGTGCTTATAAGTCTGCGTCGAATAGCAGCCGAAGGTGCCGAACCGACCCGAAGGGATTGTGTGCCACGTGGCCCCCATCGTATGGGCGCAATCCTCGATCACGGTAACGCCTGCCGCGCCACAAATGCGCATCAGTTCGTCCATATCGCAGATGTGCCCACGCATATGGGACAAGAGCAGCACCTTAGCCTGCCCGATCTTTGCACGCAGGTCATTAAGGTCGATCACCAACCCCTCATCCACATCGACATAGATCGGCTTTGCCCCGACGGCTGCAATCGCACCGGGAACTGGGGCGAGCGTGAAGGCATTGGTTAACACAGGATCACCCTGTTTCACCCCAACCGCCCTTAGGGCAGTTGTCATCGCATACCCGCCCGAGGCAACGGCGAGACAATATTTCGCCCCCATGGCTTCGGCGAATTCTTCCTCAAGAAGAGCAGTTTCCGCAATTTCGTCACCCACCGTGTTGTAACGGTGCAAACGCCCCGTTTGCATGACACGAACGGCGGCCTCGATCGCCTCTTCGGGGATCGGTTCCTGCTGGGTGAAAGAGCCTGTGAATACTTCAGTCATACCAATACGGTGGCTGATCGCCCTCAAAGGGTCAATGGGTTACGACAGGAGTTCTGCTGCGACAGCAGGCAGTTCGCTATAGTGATAGATCAGCGCATCGGGGTTTAGGTCGGCGACCGCCATTCCAGCAGGACCAAAGGTGACCATCACACTCGGGACATTCATCGCCCGCGATGTATCGAGGTCTGTGATACTGTCACCAACCAAAAGCGACCGCATCGGATCACCCCCTGCCCGTTCAACCGCTGCCCGCAATGGCGCAGGGTCTGGTTTGCGAACGGGCAGCGTGTCTGCGCCGATCAGCGATCCAAACGCGCTCCGCACGCCCAGCGCGTCGAGCACCGCAATCGCGAGGCCTTCGGGTTTGTTGGTGCAAACACCCACAGCGAACCCATCGGATTTCAACTGCTCTACCGCCTCCATCGCGCCATCATAAAGGGTCGTATGAGTGGCAACATCCTGAGCGTAGGCCTGCAACAAGACAGGATACTGACGATCTATCTCTGCTGGGTCGATGTCTCCAGCGCGCTTGAACCCTTCGGTCAGCATCATTCTGCCACCACGGACGGCAATCGCTGCGTCCTGCGTTGGATCAAGCAAATCACCCAGCCCAAGCCCACGAAAACAGGTGTTTGCGGCATTGATGAGGTCGACACTGGTATCCGCCAAGGTCCCGTCCAAGTCGAAAATAACAGTGCGCATAGCCATCCCCATTTCAGTTTTGCCACAGGTGTAACGAAGCGAAAGGTGATGTGAAGCCCCAAATCTTGCGGTAAGCCCCAAGGAACGCCATACAGGGGCAAATTTTAAGAGGCGAATATGAGTAATTCTTTAATCGTTTTGGCTGCGGGTATGGGGACACGGATGAACTCCGACCTGCCCAAGGTTCTGCATAAAATCGCGGGTGCCCCGCTCGTCGTTCATGCGATGAAATCTGGCGAGGCTTTGGGGCTTGACCACACGGTTGTTGTCGTGGGTCATGGTGGCGAGGCGGTTGAGGCTGCGGTCAAAGACTGGAACCCCGATGCGGTCGTTGTCACCCAAGAAGAACAGCTCGGTACGGGGCACGCAGCGCTACAAGCGCGTGAGGCGCTGGCTGGGATCGAAGGCAACGCTTTCGTGGCTTTTGGCGACACGCCGTTCATTCGCCCTGAAACTCTGCAATCCATGCTCGACGCTCGCGCAACACATGACGTCATCGTTCTCGGGTTCGAGGTTTACGATCCGACCGTCCGTTATGGCCGCCTGATCACCGATGGCGATAACCTGACGGGGATTGTGGAATTCAAAGACGCGACAGAGGCACAACGCGAAATTCCGCTCTGCAATTCGGGCGTGATCTGCGTTGATACGCAGCTGTTGTTCTCTCTCCTTGATGAAGTCGGCAACGACAATGCCTCGGGCGAATATTACCTGCCCGATATTGTTGGCATCGCCCGCAACCGTGGTCTGTCCGCGACCGTTGTGCGCTGTGACGAGGCTGAAACGCTTGGCATCAACACGCGCGCAGAACTCGCCCGCGCTGAACAAATGTTCCAAAACGCGATGCGGGCAGAGGCGATGGAAAACGGCGTGACCTTGCACGCCCCAGAAACCGTTATCTTTGCGCACGACACCGTCATTGGCCGCGATGCAATCATTGAGCCGAACGTTGTCTTTGGCCCCCGCGTGACCGTAGAATCCAACGCAACCATCCGTGCCTTTTCACACCTCGAAGGGTGCCACGTCAGCCGTGGTTCCACCGTTGGCCCCTTTGCGCGTCTCCGCCCCGGTGCGGAACTCAACGAAGACGTCCATATTGGCAACTTTGTTGAGATCAAAAACGCGACGATTGATGAGGGCGCGAAGGTCAACCACCTCACCTACATCGGCGATGCCTTCATCGGCAAAAAGACCAACGTCGGCGCGGGCACGATCACCTGCAACTACGACGGCGTGTTCAAACATAAGACCACCATCGGCGCGAACAGCTTTATCGGTTCTGCAACGATGCTGGTTGCCCCTGTCACGGTCGGCAATAACGCCATGACCGCCACGGGCACTGTTGTGACCAAAGATATTCCAGATGGCGCAATGGCCATCGCGCGGACCAAGCAGGAGAATAAGGCTGGGTTCGCTGTTAAATTATTTGAAATGCTCAAAGCCAAAAAGGCAAAGGGGTCCTAATTATGTGTGGGATTGTAGGAGTTCTCGGCAATCACGAAGCCGCGCCAATTTTGGTGGAAGCGTTGAAACGTCTCGAATACCGCGGGTATGACTCTGCGGGTATTGCAACCGTGAACAATGGCGTCCTAGATCGCCGTCGGGCAGTTGGTAAATTGGTGAACCTGTCCGACCGTCTGGTGCATGAACCGCTTGCTGGTAAGGCAGGTATTGGTCACACCCGTTGGGCCACCCACGGCGCAGCCACCGAGGTCAACGCGCACCCGCACCGTTCGGGCAAAGTCGCCGTTGTCCACAACGGCATCATCGAGAACTTCCGCGAACTGCGCGAATTCCTCGCGGAACATGGCATCGCCCATGAAACCGATACCGATACGGAAACGGTTGCCCTCCTCGCGCAGCATTTTGTGGCGCAGGGGCAAAGCCCCCGTGAGGCCGCACAGAACACCATCGCCCGCCTCGAAGGGGCCTATGCGCTCTGTCTGTTGTTTGAAGGCGAAGAAGATCTGTTGATCGCGGCACGCAAGGGCAGCCCCCTCGCCATCGGTCACGGCACTGGTGAGATGTTCGTTGGGTCTGACGCGATTGCGCTCGCGCCGCTGACCGACACCATCACCTACCTCGACGAAGGCGACTGGGCGGTGATCACGCGCACCTCGCTCGAAATTCGGGATGCGGATGGCGAGCAGGTCAATCGCGAAGTGCGCAAGGTCAACATCGACGCGGCCCGCATCGACAAAGGTGGCTACAAACACTTCATGGCCAAAGAGATCGCCGAACAGCCGGTCGTCATGTCCGAAGTGCTGAACCGCTATCTCAAAGGCGATACCGTCACTCTGCCTGATGGCGGCCTAGATTTCACGCGGATCAATCGTCTGACGTTGGTCGCTTGTGGCACCGCATTCTACGCCTGTAACGTCGCCAAATACTGGTTCGAACAGATCGCTGGCCTGCCCGTCGAAATCGACGTGGCATCCGAATTCCGCTACCGCGAGCCGCCGATCACCGAAGGCACTGTTGCGCTCTTTGTCAGCCAGTCTGGCGAAACCGCTGATACCCTCGCCGCCCTACGCTATTGCGCGGGCAAAGCGGACAAGATAGTCGCCGTGGTCAACGTACCAGAAAGCTCCATTGCACGGGAAAGCGATCTGGTCCTGCCGATCCTTGCTGGCGTTGAAGTTGGCGTTGCCTCTACCAAGGCCTTCACCAACCAACTTATGACCCTCGCTATGCTGGTCCTCAGTGCCGCCCGTCAGCGCGGGCGTTTGACCGATGCAGAACTGGCGGAAAAGATCACTGCCCTGCGTGCCCTACCTGGGATCGTCAACACCGCACTGACCATCGAAGCCCGTTGTGAAACGCTTTCGCATAAGCTGGCAGAGGCACGTGACATCCTGTTCTTGGGTCGTGGCCAGATGTACCCGCTCGCGCTTGAGGGTGCACTGAAACTCAAAGAAATCAGCTACATCCACGCTGAGGCTTATGCATCGGGCGAATTGAAACACGGGCCCATCGCCCTTGTGGACCAGCACGTTCCAGTGATTGTCATGGCGCCCCGTGATGCACTATTCGACAAGACCGTGAGCAATATGCAAGAGGTCATGGCCCGTGGTGGTCAGGTCCTCTTGGTCACGGATAAGAAAGGCGCGGATGAGGCTGGCGAAGGCGTCTGGCAGACCTTGATCATGCCAGAGGTCGACGACTTCCTTGCCCCGATCCTCTATGCGGTCCCTGCGCAAATGTTGGCCTATTACACAGCCGTTGCCAAAGGCACCGACGTGGACCAGCCGCGTAACCTCGCGAAGTCGGTGACGGTCGAATAATGGCGAAACAGTTTCCGTCCTTTGATGACAACACTCGCGGATTTGCCGAAGCGCAGCACATCTACTTTGTTGCGACCGCAGCGGCGGATGGTCGGGTCAATCTGTCACCCAAGGGCGGGGACAGCCTGCGCATTCTGGGGCCTAATCGTCTGATCTGGCGGAACCTGACGGGGTCCGGCAATGAAACTGCAGGGCATCTTCGCGAAAACACCCGCATGACGGTTATGTGGTGCGGTTTCGAAAAACGCCCCCTGATCCTGCGCGCCTATGGCACCGCACGCGCGGTTCATGTTGGGGACGCGGATTGGGCCGAGCTGAACAGCCATTTTGACGCTCATGTGGGTGCACGGCAAATCTACGACCTGAACGTCGACCTCGTACAAACCTCGTGTGGCTATGCCGTCCCCTATTTCGATCACCAAGGTCATCGTGAGACCTTGGACACGTGGTCGGACGGCAAAGGCGAGGCAGGCATTCACGACTATTGGAACGAGAAGAACCGCGTCACGATTGACGGCAAACCCACTGGAATTGAGGATTATATCTGATGTGGCCCGCACCTATTACGCTTTCGGACACCGCCGTCACGCTGGCTCCACTAAGCCAAGACCACGCAGCCGATCTGATTGAGGCCGCCGCTGATGGTGAGTTGTGGAAGCTCTGGTACACGACGATCCCTGCCCCCGATGGGGTTGAGGCAGAAATTGATCGTCGTTTGGGTCTAATGGACGAGGGATCGATGCTGCCCTTCGCGATCCTCACCCCCGAGGGCAATGCCGTCGGCATGACGACTTATATGAACATCGACGCTGATAATAAGCGTCTGGAAATCGGGTCCACGTGGTATCGCAAGTCGGTCCAGCGCGGCCCGATGAACACCCAAGTCAAACGGCTGATGCTCACTCACGCGTTCGAGGCGTTGGGCTGCAACGCTGTCGAACTCCGCACCCATTTCATGAACCATCAAAGCCGCGCTGCAATTGAACGGCTTGGCGCGAAACTCGATGGCGTACTTCGGTCGCATTTGGTGATGGCTGATGGATCGCTCCGCGATACCTGCGTCTATTCGATCCTTGCGCACGAATGGCCTACGGTGAAAACGCACCTCACTTGGCAACTCGAAAAGCCACGGGACTGATATGACCATCGACGATATCCTCGCCCAACTCGACGCGCTGGCAAATCCCGCTGACGCGATTGAGATGGCGAAATACCACAAGACCACGCGCCGCGTTTTGGGGATCAAAGTGCCCGTTCTCACGGACCTGTCCAAAGAGATCCGCGAGGCTGTGACGCTGGACGAACGCCTCGCGCTCTGTGCCGACCTCTGGGCCACTGATGTTCATGAAACGCGCATCCTCGCCGCTAAACTTCTGGAACAAGCCCGCATCCGCCCCGACGACACAGCGGCGTGGGACTTGATCGCATCATGGGTGCCCGATTTTGACGGCTGGGCCATCGCTGATCACGTTTGCAAATCGGGTGAAAAACGCCTGATCGCTGATCCTTCGCGGATTGATCAGGTCGAAAACTGGACCGTCTCACCCCATATGTGGACCCGCCGCGCGGCCCTCGTCATCACCTTACCGTGGACGAAAATGACCTTCCCCAAAGAGGCCGGCCTCGCGATCCGTGAACGCATTCTCGATTGGGCTGGCAGTTATGTGCGCGACCACGATTGGTTCATTCAAAAGGCCATCGGCTGGTGGCTGCGCGATCTGTCGAAACGTGATCCTGATCGGGTGCGCAGCTTTATCGACGCCCATGGCGCCGCGATGAAGCCCTTCGCCCGCAAAGAAGCTCTCCGTTTGATAAAAGACTAGAGCGCGACTTTGGTCGGATAGATAAAAATCATCTATCGCTTGCCCCTTGCAGGAGCGCATGCACCGCCCTACCTTCGCGGTCATGGAAAAGCAGCTCATCGATCCCTTCGCACGCGCGATTAAATACCTTAGGGTGTCCGTTACAGACCGTTGCGATTTCCGCTGCGTCTATTGCATGTCCGAGAATATGGAGTTTCTCCCCAAAAAGGACCTCCTGACGCTCGAAGAGTTGGATCGGCTGTGCAGCGCCTTTATCGGTCTTGGCGTCGAAAAGTTGCGGATTACGGGCGGCGAACCGCTCGTTCGGCGCGGGATCATAACATTTTTCAACGCTATGACGCGCCACCTCGACAGTGGCGCGCTCAAGGAACTGACGCTAACCACAAACGGCAGCCAGTTGGCGAAATACGCGGACGACCTCTATGCGGCAGGCGTCCGGCGCGTGAACGTATCGCTCGACACTCTCGACGATCAGAAATTCGCCGATATCACCCGCTGGGGCCGCCTGCCCCAAGTGATCAAAGGGATTGATGCCGCGCAAAAAGCAGGGCTGCGCGTTAAAATCAACGCAGTTGCGCTGAAGGGCTTCAACGAGGACGAACTCTTTACTTTGCAGAGCTGGTGCGCCGAACGTGACATGGACCTTACCTTTATTGAGGTGATGCCGATGGGCGATATTGGGAACGAGGATCGTCTGGGCCAATATTGGTCGCTCAATGATCTACGCAAGCAACTGGCCGAACGGTTTACGCTCACAGATCTGGCGGAACGATCAGGCGGGCCTGCGCGGTATATCCGCATCGAAGAAACAGGCCAAAAGATCGGCCTCATCACGCCGATGTCGCATAACTTCTGCGAAAGCTGTAACCGCGTACGGATCACTTGCACGGGCGAGATTTACACCTGTCTGGGGCAAGAAGGTCATTCCGACCTGCGCGAACCGCTCCGCGCGTCAAATGACGACGCTGTGCTAGAGGCCGCCATTCACCGCGCGATCGGTCTGAAACCCAAAGGCCACGACTTCGATTATTCGCGTCAGACGGTCGATGGCCGCGTCAGCCGCCATATGAGCCACACAGGCGGTTAACGCGCCGTAAATTCGCGGTTCAGCGCGTCCTGATCGTAAACGGTCGTTACCCATTCGCGCAGGCCGATGCCCGTCGCGTCATGCGCTTTGCGATAGTTTTCGAAAAACAGGTCCAGCACGCCCGTTTTCGACCATTTGAAATGCAAATACTTGCTGCTTAGGTGTGCGCTGGCATCCTCGACCGACACGCCCAGCATCTCGGTCAGGTAAATCACAGCGGCAAGCCCCGTGCGGTCAGCACCCGATTTACAGTGGATCAGAACCGGCTTTTCCGCCGTTTCCATGACATCCATGAATCTAACGATCTGATCGGGGTTCGGGGCGCTACGAGCGGACATGCCGATCGTGATGACCTTCATCCCATATTTTTCAGCCGCCTCAGCCGATAGAAGCGATGTTGGGATATTCGCGCCGCCTCGAAGGTTAATCACCGTCTTAATACCCATATCCGCCATTTCGGCCATACGTTCAGGGCTAGGATGGTTAGACCGATAAACCCCTTCGGCGATCTGGTCGAAATTTGTCCAGCGCACGCGTAAGAACCCATGGTCAATCCACTTTGCATAATAGTGCGCGCGCTCGCGGTCTTCTGCGGTCACGATGGGCTTTTCATAGGATTTATTGCGGGCTTTTTCCCAAGCCTTCGCCTTATTCCAGAGGTTCTTTAGCATACCCTGCCCTTTATCGATCGCTGGCATCATTTGGGCTATGGGGCCTCAGAATGCAACCTTTCATCCCCAGATTGCCGATTGCAGGGCGCCCCGTTCCCGATTAGGTCTAGAACAAATTCGTTTTGGAGTTACACATGGAAATCGCTGGCCGCAAAATCGGACCTGACTACCCCCCTCTCGTCATCGCTGAAATCGGTATCAACCACGGCGGCGACCTGAACGTGGCCAAGGAAATGGTGCGCCTCGCTGCTTTGTCTGGCTGTGAGATGATCAAGCACCAGACCCATATCATCGAAGATGAGATGACCGATGAGGCAAAGTCGATCTTCCCCCCGAACGCGGACGTGTCGATCTGGCACGTGATGGAACGTTGCGCCCTGTCCAAAGACGAAGAGGCAGAGCTGAAACGCTATTCTGAAGAACTGGGGATGATCTGGATTTCGACCCCGTTCAGCCGCGCTGCTGCCGACTTCCTAGAAGAACTCGACGTTGCCGCCTATAAGATTGGCTCTGGTGAGGCGGATAACCTCCCCCTCATTCGCCATATCGCGAAGAAGGGCAAACCTGTGATCATGTCGACAGGGATGCAAACCATCGACACGATCCGCGCCTCGGTTCAAATCCTCGAAGATGCGGGCGTTGAGTACGCTCTTCTCGAATGCACAAACCTCTACCCGTCGCCTGCCGAAATCGTTTCGCTGCGTGGCGTTACCGACCTGAAAAACGCATTCCCGAATGCAGTCGTCGGTTTCTCTGACCACTCGATCGGGCCGGAAATGGCGCTGGCGTCGGTGGCTTTGGGTGCTAGCATCCTAGAACGCCACTACACCGATACGCGCTATCGCAAAGGTCCAGATATCATCAACTCGATGGACCCGTCCGAACTGCGCCACATCATCGACCGCTCCAAAGAGATTTGGATCGCAGCGAACAACCCGAAGCAACGCACCGAAGCCGAAGAGCCTGTTTATGCCTTCGCACGTGCCTCGGTCGTGGCAGATAAGGACCTTCCCGAAGGTCACGTCATCTCCGAAGCCGACATCTGGGCGCGTCGCCCTGGTTCCGGTGAAATCGCTGGCTACGAGTTTGATAAGGTCGTCGGCAAAACGCTGACTCGTGCAGTGACACGGAACACCCAGCTAAAGTGGAGCGATTTGCGTTAGCATTTCGCTAACCCTTTGCGCTAAAAGAGCAGTCATGACCCGTTCCATTCTCTTCGTCACTGGCACTCGTGCCGATTTTGGCAAGCTAGAGCCACTTGCGATTGCGTGCCGCGACGCGGGCTTTGATGTGTCGTTTTTTGTGACGGGCATGCATATGCTCGAACAATACGGCATGACAAAGATTGAGGTTCATCGTGTCCCCGGCGTTCAGGTGCACGAGTTCCTGAACCAACGGGCGGGCGATCCGCAGGATATGATCCTTGCGAAAACTGTGATCGGGTTTTCTGACTTCTGTATGGAGCACAAACCCGACCTCGTCGTGATCCACGGCGATCGGATCGAAGCGCTCGCTTGTGCGCTGGTCTGCGCCACCAACTACATCCGTTCGGCGCATATCGAGGGCGGTGAAGTGTCGGGCACGATTGACGAGGTGTTCCGTCACTGTAACTCCAAACTCGCGAGCCACCATTTCGTGTCCTCGCAGGATGCAGGCCGCCGAGTTATGGCGCTGGGTGAACCCGAAGGGGCGATCCATGTGATCGGCTCACCTGAGTTGGATTTCCATTCCCAACCGTCGGGCGTGACGATTGACGACGTGAAAGCGCGCTATGCCATCCCGTTTGACGACTTTGGCATCGTGGTTTTCCATCCCGTCACCTCTGAGGCTGAGACGATGGGCGATCAGGCCGCGTCGCTGTATGCGGAACTGGTAGCCTCTGGGAAATCCTACGTCGTGATCGCACCGAACAACGATCCCGGAACGGATGGTATTCTGGCTGCAATGGACACCCTGCCAAAGGATCGGTTCCGCATTCTGCCCTCCATGCGCTTTGCCCATTTCTCGGAACTGATGCGCAATGCCTCGGCGATGATCGGCAACAGCAGCGCGGGCGTGCGCGAGGCTCCGTTTATCGGGATCCCGTCTTTGGACGTCGGCACCCGACAAACGAACCGCGCACAGGCCAAAAGCATCCGCCACGTCTCTGCCTATGACCGCGCCGCGATTGCAGAGTTCCTCGCCTCGAACTGGGGCAATCGCTATGACCGCCATGCGGCCTTTGGCGAAGGCAGCGCGGCAGAGCGTTTCATGACGATCCTCGGGAAAGAGAGTTTCTGGTCAGGGTCCTTGCAAAAAGCGTTTACGGACAGTGAGTAAGCCGCCGTTTTCCCTGCGTCTTTTGATGATTGCGACGGGGGTGATCGAACCCATTGCGCCGATCATCCTCAAACGCAGGCTCAAACGCGGCAAAGAACACCCGACGCGCTGGCGTGAAAAGCTCGGCTACCCAAGCGCCCACCGCCCCAACGGGCCACTCATTTGGATGCACGGCGTTGGCGTGGGCGAGGTTATGGCCCTGCGCGGGTTGATCCTCATGATGCGCGAGATGCGGTCAGACCTGCAGTTTTTGGTGACCTCGACCGCGCTCAATTCGGCCACAGCATGGGATCGCAACTCGATTGACGGCGCGGTCCATCAGTTTCTCCCCATTGATCTACCTAATGCTATGGATCGGTTCCTCGACCACTGGAAACCTGACCTTGCGATCTGGGCCGAACAAGACCTCTGGCCTGCGATGGTCTGGCGGGTGGCGGAACGTGGGATTGGGCAAGCCATCGTCAACGCTCGTCTTAACAACGATGCGTTTGAGAAAAGGGCCAAGGCCGCTGAGGTTTACGGCGCGGCGCTCTCTCGGATCGCGATCATCGATGCCCAAGATGATGAAACTGCCACGAACTTGACCAAACTTGGCGGTCGCGATGTGACGGTTTCGGGATCGCTCAAACCGATTGCCCCGCCTTTATCTGATTGGCCTGTAAAACGCGCTGCGATTGAACGAGGCCTGAACGGGCGGTCACTATGGCTCTGCGCGTCGAGCCACCCTGCGGACGAAGCGATTGCGCTCGATGCTCAAACCCAACGAACGGGTAGCCTCTTGGTGATTGCCCCGCGTCGCCCAAAGCGCACCGACGACATCGTCGCGGCGGCGACAGAACGCGGGCTAAAGGTGGCCATAGGCGCGGATAGCGCATCACTGCGGGATGCAGATGTCATCATCGACAACAGCTTTGGACAAATGGGGCTCTGGTATCGGATGGCAGAGTTCGCGCTGATCGGTGGCACCTTCTGCGACATTGAGGGCCATAACCCGTGGGAAGCCGTCAACCTGAATTGCCCCGTTCTGCACGGTCCACGCACCGCGAATTTCGCATTTGACTACAGAATGCTCGACGGTGTCGGTGGCGCCCTAGCCATCAACGGGTCGACAGATATCGTCGCCTTGGACCCCGCAACACTCTCTGCGCAAACACGTGCCGCAACGACATTGATTGCCGCAGAGCGGGATCGAAAACTTGATCTGGCGGCCCGTCTCGTTTCGTTGATAAACTAACGCAATGATTGCACAGTTCCCCACTCCACGATTACGCCGCTGGCTTTCGCTCTACAAGGCGGCTTGGATTATCGGATTTCCGCTGATCCTGATTTACCTGTGGCGTCGCGGACAGAAGGATGCACTTTATTTGCAGCACCTTAAGGAACGCTTTGGAACGCACAAACCGATGCCGAAATCGGTCTGGATCCATGCGGTTTCACTGGGCGAAATGCGCAGCGCGGTTCCTCTGGTTCGGGCGTTTCTCGACCGTGGAGAAACGGTTGTCACCACCCACTTCACCCCCACAGGGCGCCGTGAGGCCGAGCGTGTCTTTGCCGATGAGATCGCCGCTGGGCGACTTCGCGCGGTTTGGGTGCCGTTCGAATTCCGCTGGACCTATGCCAAGTTCTTTCGCGCTTTCACCCCGAAATACGGGCTGGTGATGGAGGTCGAGATTTGGCCCGCGATGATCACCGAATGTCGTCGCAAAGGCGTGCCGCTCTTTATGTGCAACGCGCAATACCCGTCCAAGAGCTATGAGCGCGATCAAACCAAAACCCCTGCCCGCGCCGACCTGATGCGCGGCTTTGCGGGTGCTCTGGTGAAATCCGCCCTTCAACGGGATCGTTTCGCGAGCGTTGGCGTCACCAACATCGCCATCACGGGGGAAACACGGTTCGAACAACCGATCCCTGCTGAGCTGCCCGTCGCTGGTGTCGCAGCGCGCGCATGGATGGCTCCTGATCGCCCCGTGATCACCATCGCTAGCGCCGTCGAGGGCGAAGACGAGGTGTATATCGACGCGATTAAGGCGACACGCGGCGAGAATGCTCCGCTCTTTGTCTACGTGCCGCGCAAGCCTGAACGCTTTGCCGAAGTCGCAACGATGCTCCGTGATGCGGGACTTTACGTGGTGAACCGCACGGCCTGTTTCGACGCGTTTCTGCAAGGCCGGGGCAACGCGCCACAGGTCGATGTCCTCTTGGGCGACAGCATTGGCGAGATGTATTTCTACCTCGCCATGGCGGATAAGGTCATTGTTGGCGGTGGCTTTACCCCTTACGGCGCACATAACGTCATCGAACCGCTGGCGATGAAGAAACCAGTGATTGTCGGGCCAGATATCCACACCATCGAATACCCCGCTGTTGAGGCAATTACCGCAGGCGTTTGCACCCACGTTCAGTCAACAGCCGAGTTGATAAACGCAATCGGGGCCGACCCGCAGGCCGACCCCGATCAGATTGACGCGTTCTTTACCGAACACACGGGCGCCGTTCAAAAAACGCTCGCAGCGATTGACGTGTTTACCACGCGCTAAAGCCACCATCGACGTTGACCAACTGGCCTGTCATGTAGCCCGACTGCGGGCTGGCAAGGAACAACATCACGTCCGCGATTTCATCGGGCTCGCACATGCGGCCCGCCATGATCAATTCGCCCACGCGGCGTTGGAATTCTTCGGAGTGGTTGTTGAACACAGCCCCCGGCGCAATGGTGTTCACCGTCGCCTTGCGCGGTGCCCAGTAGCCAGCCAGCCAAACGGTCAGGCCGTGAATACCCGCTTTGGTCACGCCATAGGCCGAGAAGTTCTTGAACGGCATGCCGTCATAAATCGGGTGGTGTGCGCCGTTCAGCGCATACATCGACGCAACGTTGATCAGCGTGCAGTGCCATTTGCCGACAATGTCGCGATCCATCTGACGCGCAATCATAAACGCGCCCGTTAGGTTCGTGCGCAGGGTGCGTTCGAAATCTTCGACACTGGTGTCCGCGAAGTCAGGGAACGGTTTGCCCGCGCCCATCAACAACTCGCCCGTGATCGCCGCGTTGTTCAGAACGACGTTCGGTTCCCAGCCATCGGCCAGAATGCGTTTGAAAATCTCGGAACAGCCATCCTCATCGCCAACGTCTAGGTCATAGAAACGGAAGTTCTCGTTCGAGCCGTGCTTTTCAACCAGCGCATCCGCGCGGTGGCCTTTGAGGTCAGAGGCGATGACACGCGCGCCTTCATCAAGCATCCGCCGCACATAGGTCGAGCCCAGAACACCGCCAGAGCCTGTAATGAAAACCGTGCGGCCTTTGAGTTGATCAGCCATTGGATGCCTCTTTCAGTCGGTCATTAAGTAGGAATTCTACGAGTTTGAAATCAAACGGACTATCGATGTCGACGCAACGATCTGCATCCATCAAATAGGGAATAACGCGCCCCTCGTAGAGCGATTTCGTAGTCTTTAGGTAATCTGGTTTGACCACATATGTGCTTGCCGCGTGTTCATAGACGGTCGGCGCCGCCTGACGCGCTACGACACCACCGGGGAGAGGTTTCGACACATGCAGTGCACCCGTTTCATCGGGTTCCACAAGGTTGAAATAGGGGTTCTTGCGTGCCTCACAGCAGGACATGACCATATCGGGGTGCTCTGCATGATAGAGCGCCAGCGCGTCTGTGATGTCCGACGGCAACCGCAAAGGCGAGGTCGCATCGAGATCCAGAAACGCATCGACCTTGCCGATCAGTGCCTCGGACGCCTCAAGCGCATGCTGCCACACGCCCCATTTACCAGCCGCATCCGTGGCGAGGTGATCAGGACGCAACCCAATCGCCAGTGTGCCCTTGGCAACGGCGTGTTCGTAAATCTCTTCATCATCGGTCGAGACAACAACTGCATCGACCTGCGGATGTTCGAGCAATTGTTCCAGCGACCAGTCGATCAGGGGCTTACCGCAGATCGGTTTGAAGTTCTTACGCGGAACCCCCTTAGAGCCCTTGCGGACGCCGATATGACCCAAAATCATGGGATCTCCTTTGTGATGTGCCCAATGAACTGCCGTGCTTCCCAAGCGGCGGCGGTGAGCGCTGTACTGGCGGTCACGCGGTCAATGCGTGGCAGCAGTCGGTTTGTGGTTTCGCGCCCCTCAAGGAGCGCAATCCAGTCGCGTGTGATCCCCACGAACATCTCGTTCCGTTCGAGCGGCAGATCAATTAGGCGGGCACCGGTGGCGTCTTTGACTTCGTAGCGTTGAGCCGCAAAATCGAAATCGTAGATCGCATCGACGCCATAGACGATCGTTCGACGGTGAAGCTGGGGGGTCAGATAATCCATCCCAATCGACCCTTCGGCCCCCGCCCGCGTTTGCACGGTCAGTCGCGATGAAAAATCAACGCCATCGTAATTTGGATGACCAACGGATGTGACCGATTTGAGCGTAAGGTCGGGGAACAGAACCGAGGCCATGTCGATCTCGTGGCAGAGGTCCAGCAGCACACCGCCGCCGTCAGCCTTCGCCGCATAGCTTTCCGAGAATTTCCAGTTTTGCCGCCATTGCGTGACGTCATGCCCGATATCGAGGCTAAAACGCACCGCGCTCGACATATCCAGATCAGCCAAAGCGCGGAACGCAGGGTGATAACGCATCATCAAACCGAGCATGGTGCGATCTGCGACTTTTGCCGTCAGGCGATCAATCTCTGCCAAGTCAGCCGCCCGAAAGGCGAGCGGTTTTTCGATATACATCGGAAGGTCGCGATCCGCCGCATCCGCAATCGGACCCGTACGAACGTCCGTCGCGGTCGCAATCACAGCAGCGTCGCAGCCATCCAAAACGTCAGGGCGATAGCTGCGATATGGCACCTGAACAGCGTCGATGCCGAGAGAAACAAGGTTATCAAAATGGCGCCGACCAATTGAACCAGCGCCGATCACCGCAATCCGCATGTGACCTCCCAATACTTTGTTCTGGAATGGCACATGCGGCGCGTTTCTGCAACGGGATCAGGCGGCTGGCATCCGTCGTTCAACGATTTCCGCCCACCAGCTACAGCCCGCAGGAATGGCTTCGTCGTTAAAGTTATATTCGGGGTGGTGCACCATCGCGGTATCCCCGTTCCCAACGAGGATATAGGCCCCTGGCCGTTCCTCTAGCATATAGGCAAAGTCCTCACCGCCCATAACGAGAGGCGCCTCAGCACAGGACCCCGACACGGATGTCGCTACCTCAGCCGCAAAGGCGGTCTGTTCTTCGTGGTTCACCATCACAGGATAGCCGCGATAGTAATTCACCTCGGCCTTCGCCCCCATTGCGGCCGCGGTGAGGTCTGCGATTTTGCTAAGTCGATCCTCGGCCAGATCGCGGTTGTGACGTGACATGGTGCGCACGGTGCCCTTGAGCGTCACGCGCTGCGGGATCACGTTGAACGCTGTAGAGCTGCTCTCAACAGATGTGACCGACACAACGATCTGTTCGACGGGATCAGCATTACGGCTCGCGATGGATTGGAGCGCGGTGATGATCTGCGCCGATGTGACAACGGGATCAATCGTCTCATGCGGTTTCGCCGCATGACCGCCCCGCCCTTCAACGACGATCTTGAACTGGTCGGTCGCAGCAAAGAACGGACCCGGACGAATGGCAAAGGTTCCAGCAGGAACACCGGGCCAGTTGTGCATGCCGTAGACCTCTTGGATATTCCAACGATCCATCATGCCATCCGCGCACATTTCGCGACCACCGCCGCCGCCTTCTTCGGCGGGCTGGAAGATCACGACGACCGTGCCGTCAAAATTCCGCGTCTCCGCAAGGTACTTCGCAGCGCCCAAGAGCATCGCGGTATGACCATCGTGACCACAAGCATGCATCGCGCCCTCGGTTTTCGACGCATAGGGCAGACCAGTTGCCTCAAGTATGGGCAGCGCATCCATGTCCGCGCGCAGTCCGACCACCATGCCTTTGGTGTCGGTCTTGCCTTTGATCACGCCAACAACGCCCGTGCGACCGATGCCCGTGACGATCTCATCACAACCAAAGCTCTCTAGTTTTTCAGCAACAACAGCAGCGGTGCGATGGGTTTCAAACAGAATTTCGGGGTGTTCGTGCAGATCACGTCGCCATTCGGTGATCTCATGATGCAGTTCAGCTAGGCGGTTTTTGACGGGCATCTGCCCCTCCATTCTTTTGATCATTTATTCAAAACTGGTGCAAAGCACGCAGCGGTTCAAGGGGTCAGACACTTGGTCCGAGATCGATAGGGCTCCCATCAGTGAAACGTCCAAAGCGGAAACGGCTCAGATCATGCGACGGGGTTTGCCCGTTCACCAATTGCGCCGTCACCCGCCCGATCCCTGGCCCGATGCCGAACCCATGGCCCGACATGCCTGTGGCTAGCGTGAGCCCCTGCAGGGTCGGCACATGGTCCACAATCGGTACCACATCGGGCATTGTATCAATCATCCCCGCCCAAGCGGTCGCGATTTTCACTTCACCCAATTGCGGGAAGGCTTCGGCGAATTTTTGGCGGATATCTTCGACGATACGCAGGTTAGGTGCGGGGTTCAGGATGCGCATCGCCTCGAACGGGGACGGTTCATCGTCAGCCCACTTTCGCGGGGTCGTCCACGCATCGGGATAGCCCTTAGGCGCGCAGAGTTTGTAGCGCGTGCCAAACGGGTCCTCGGCCAATTGTTTCAGAAACTTCGGCAGCGCCCGAAACGCGTCTGGTCCGATAAACAACTCATGGAACCCACCCGATGCTAGGGAATACCCCCCGTCGGCGCGGTGACGGAATGCAATCTGATCGTCGACACCACCGCCCGCAAAGACCTCTGGCAACGGCGTCGTCGCGGCAACGGTCGCCCGCACGGACAGTTGTGGGATCGAAATACCGTGGCGGCGCAGAAACAAGGACGACCACGCGCCCCCCGATAGGACAACCCGATCTGCCGCGATACGCCCAGATTCGGTCACGACGCCAACCACACGACCTGCCGCGATGTCCAACCCACGCACGGCGCAATTTTCGCGGATCACAATGCCCGCCCGCGCAGCGGCACGCGCCATCGCAGGAACGGCCAACCACGGCTCTGCCTTCATGTCAGAGGCCGTATACATCGCCCCCGCCCACTTCTGTGAGGGCATCAGATCAGCCGTCTCAGCCCGCGTCAGCATGCGAGTATCGAGCCCCGCATCGCGGGCATATGGCATCCACGCTTCGAAATCGGCCAAGTCCTTTTCACGTCGCGCAAGGTAGGCCACTCCGCTTGTCCGTAGACCAATATCTTCGCCAGCTTCTGCCGCCATATCACGCCACATCTGCCGCGCTTCGATAACGATCGGCAGCTCCGCAGGGTCACGCCCCTGGGCCCGTATCCAGCCCCAATTACGTGACGACTGCTCACAAGCCACGCGCCCCTTTTCCAAGAGAACGACCTTTTGCCCCTGACGCGCCAGTTCCCACGCGGTCATCACACCGACGACACCTGCACCAATAACCACGACGTCAGCCGCATCGGGCAGAGGCGCATCGTGTTCAACTGGAGATGAGTCGAGAATCGGGAATTTGATCATTTTTACCTCTCATCCCAAAGCTGACCCGCCAATTTCACCTTCGCAAGCCTTTAGCGTGGGGCAACGTAAATTTTTGACCAAACGCTTAAATCTTTAGCAACAAAGGGTTTCAGCGATCACACCTCATGGTTTCGTAAGGTCAGTCTGCAACTGTCACAAATTCGTCTTGCGAGTCAGCTTTTTCATGCTACCGTTTGGTCAAATTCTACGTTTTACAGATCAAGGTTCGGACGTTTTCTACTTTGATTTGAACCACTTGCGGAGGGTCGCCTCGTGCCAGACACTGTTAAGCCCATCCTCAGCGTGGAGGGGCTTCAGACCGTTTTCAATACCCGCAAGGGTGAAATCCATGCGGTCAATCACGTCGATTTTGACCTCCGCGCGGGGGAGCTATTGGGCGTGGTCGGTGAGAGCGGATCAGGCAAATCGGTGACGATGATGTCGCTGCTAAAGCTGCTGCCGATGCCGCCTGCAGAGGTCCGAAATGGCCGCGCGATGTTTGACGGGCGGGACCTTTTACAACTATCGGATGATGATTTGCGCACTGTCCGTGGCGGTGAAATTGGGTTTGTGTTTCAGGACCCGATGACGTCCTTGAACCCCGTATTCACCGTTGGCTTCCAAATTATGGAGCCACTGCGGACCCACATGGGTCTGTCCAAACGGGATGCAAAGAAGCGTGCGCAAGAGTTGTTAGAACTGGTTGGTATTCCTGATGCCGCGCGACGGCTAGACGATTACCCTCACCAATTCTCGGGCGGGATGCGTCAGCGCGTGATGATTGCCATCGCGTTAGCCTGTGATCCTAAGGTTCTGATCGCGGACGAACCGACAACGGCACTTGACGTGACCATTCAGGCGCAGATCCTTGAACTGATGAAGGACTTGCGGGACCGTTTGGGAATGGCTGTGATCTGGATCACCCATGACCTTGGCGTGATTGCGGGCATCGCGGATCGGGTGATGGTCATGTATGGCGGGCAAATCGTTGAACATGCGCCTGTTAAGGAATTGTTCCGCAATCCGCAGCATCCCTACACAAAGGCCCTGCTGAAAACGGTGCCGTCCCTGTCGGGCGAGCGTGCGAAACGGTTGACAGTAATCGAAGGGCAACCGCCGATTTTGTCCTCAGCGCCGTGCGCCTGTTCCTTCCGCGATCGTTGTCCGCAAGCGATGCCGCGCTGTGGCACCGAAAATCCCGCACGATACGGGATTGGCAACGGCCATGATGCGGCGTGTTTCCTCGTAGAACCAGAGGTCGCCCATGTTTGACGCTCCCACCCCGCTGGTTCGCGTTCGCGACCTTAAAATGCATTTCCCGATCTATTCGGGCCTGTTCCGCAAACGCACGGGCGAAGTTAAAGCCGTCGATGGCGTGTCCTTTGATGTGTTCGAGGGCGAAACGCTCGGCCTCGTTGGTGAATCGGGCTGCGGGAAATCGACCTGCGGACGTGCCGTTCTGCGGCTTTATGATATTACTGAAGGCGAGATCACGATTGATGGCGCAGAGATTGGCACCAAGGATCAATCCGACCTGCGATCAATGCGCCCGGTCATGCAGATGGTGTTTCAAGACCCGCAAGCCTCGCTCAACCCGCGTATGACGGTTGAGGCGATCATTCGTGAACCTCTCGACGAACACACAACACTGTCTGCTGCGGAGAAACGCGAAAAGGTTCTGGAACTAATGGACGCGGTGGGTTTGAACCGCGCCTTTGCAGGCCGTTATCCCCATGCATTTTCGGGCGGACAACGGCAGCGGATAGGGATTGCGCGTGCGCTGGCTCTGAACCCAAAGTTCATCGTTTGTGACGAACCGATCGCCGCGCTGGATGTGTCCATTCAGGCGCAAGTCGTGAACCTGCTTGAGGACCTGCAAGAGCAGTTCGGCCTGACCTATCTGTTTATCAGCCATGACCTATCGATGGTCCGCCACATCGCGGACCGCGTGGCCGTCATGTATCTGGGCAAAATCGTAGAGATCGCACCGTCGGACGTTCTCTACACCGCGCCCAAACACCCCTACACGCAGGCGCTGTTGTCTGCGGTTCCAGAACCCGACCCTTCGGCTGATGCACGTGGGGAACGGATTGTGTTGCAGGGCGATGTTCCGTCCCCGTCCAACCCGCCCAAAGGCTGCAACTTCTGCACGCGCTGCCCAAAGGTCATGGACATCTGCAAAGAGGTCGAACCAGCGTCGGTGGAGCTAGCCCCCGGACACGTTACGGCCTGCCACCTTTATCAAAACTGAAGAGCGGGATCACACCCGTCCCTAACGGCCTATCGGCCATCACAATAGGAGAGGAAAATGAAACTTAAGACGATCCTAATGGGCGCTGTTGTCGGCCTTGCCGCCGCACCCGCCTTTGCCGAGCGCGGAAGCGACGGCCATGTGAACATCATCTATTGGCAAGCGCCGTCCACCATGAACCCGTATCTGTCGGGCGGCACAAAGGACATCGAGGCAGCATCCCTGACCCTCGAACCGCTTGCACGCTATGACCAAGACGGCGCGATGGTCCCCTACCTCGCCGAGAGCGTACCGACCGTTGAAAACGGTGGCGTGACCGAAGACCTCACCCAGATCACTTGGGTCATCAAAGAGGGTCTGCTGTGGTCCGATGGCAGCCCAGTGACCGCGAACGACGTGGTCTTTACCTATGAATATTGCACCGCCGAAGGTGGTGGCTGTGCGCAGGGCGCTAAATTCGTTGGTATCGAAAGCGTAACGGCTGCAGATGACCGCACCGTGGTCGTCAAATTCGAATACCCGATGCCGAACCCTTACCAGCCCTTTGTTGGTCACGAGAGCCCGATCATTCAGGCCGCTCAGTTTGCTAACTGCCTCGGCGCGAATGCTCCGACCTGCACCGACGCAAACTTTATGCCCGTTGGCACTGGTCCGTTCGTTGTCACCGACTTCCGTGTGAACGACGTGATCCAGTTCGTTGCCAACGCGAACTATCGTGATCCCGCAAAGCCTGCCTTTGCGACAGCAACTCTCAAGGGTGGCGGTGATGCGATGGCAGCGGGTCGCGCTGTTATGGAAACTGGCGAATTTGACTACGCATGGAACCTCCAGCTCGCACCTGACGTGATCGAAGAACTGGCCGCTGGCGGCAAAGGCGAACCGATCTCTGGCTTCGGCACGCTGGTTGAACGCATCGAAATCAACCTCACCAACCCATCGCCGGACCTGCCCGAGGGCGAGCGTTCGACCGTTGCGCATCCGCACCCCTACCTCTCTGACCCAGCCGTCCGCGAAGCGATGTCCATCGCAATCGACCGCGATCTGTTGGTTGAGGTTGGCTACGGTCAGGCGGGTCGTGCGACCTGTAACCTCGTCCCTGCGCCTGCACTTTACGCATCGGACAACACCGCATGTCTGACCCAAGATCTGGACCGTGCAAAAGCACTTCTGGATGCTGGCGGCTATGTAGACACCAACGGCGACGGCGTGCGTGAGACACCCGATGGTCAGCCAATGACGATCCTCTACCAGACCTCGACCAACGCTGTGCGTCAGGACTTCCAAGCCCTGATCAAAGAATGGTGGGAAGAAATCGGTCTGTCGGTTGAACTTCGCAACATTGATGCGTCGGTCTACTTTGGCGGTGACCCAGGTTCGCCGGACACCTTCCAGCGTTTCTATGCTGACGTAGAGATGTATGCGAACAACTTCCCAGGCACTGACCCGCAGGCTTATCTGTCCGCTTACAAATGCGACCAGATCCCGAGCCCAGACACTCAGTGGCAAGGTGAGAACATCAACCGCGTTTGTGATCCAGCCTATGACGCTATGATCACTGAACTGGGTCAAACAGGTGAGTTGGAAGCTCGCGGTGCGCTGGCACGTGCGATGAACGACTACCTGACCAAAGACAGCAACATCATCATCCCGCTTGTGGACCGTGGCCGTGTGTCCGCGAAATCTAACACGCTGGGCGGTGTTGTCCTGAACACTTGGGACTCTGAACTGTGGAACGCTGCTGACTGGTTCCGTAGCGAATAATCCTAACGGGCGCGGCGGGTTACCTGCCGCGCCTAAACTATCCTGACCGCAGCGGATTACCCCACTCATGCTGACTTACACGATCCGACGGCTTCTGCTGGCCATCCCGACGCTTCTCTTTATTGCGTTGGTGATTTTCTTGCTTCTTGAGCTTTCCCCCGGCGATCCGATGGCACAAATGCCAATGTCGATCCCGCCCGAAGTCAAAGAACGCATGCGCGAAGCTTTGGGCCTCGATCAGCCTTGGTGGGTGCGGTTTTATCTCTGGCTCTATCAGTTCTTTGTGGTCGAGCCGCAGTATTGGATTGATGGCCTCTTTGGCACCGACTTTGCCGAAGGTGCGCAGCGGATCATTTCGTTCCAATCGAAAAGCCCCGTCTTTGACATTATTGCCGAACGGATCCCCCAGACCCTCTGGGTGGTGGGTATGTCCTATGTGGTTGGCGTCTTGATTGCGCTGCCCATTGGGATCGCGTCGGCTTACTATCAGTATTCATGGTTCGACCAGATCGGCACGTTTATTTCGATGGTTGGGTTCTCTGTCCCGACCTTCTTTACAGGCGTCCTTCTGATCGTGATCTTTTCCGTGAACCTCGGCTGGTTCCCGTCGATCTACGACACGACCTTGGTCGTCGATAGCTGGGCCACGCTCGGCCAGCAAATCAAACAGATGGCGATGCCTGTGTTTGTGCTCGCGCTTTATAACGCGGCCCAAATCAGCCGCTTCATGCGGGCTTCTATGCTCGACAACTTGGGCCAAGATTACGTCCGCACCGCCCGCGCCAAAGGAATGCACGAAAAGGTCGTCGTCCTGCGTCACGTGCTGCGCAATTCGATGATCCCCGTGGTGACCGTTATCGCACTCGGTGTCCCCCAAGTCTTTGGCGGTGCGATTATCACCGAACAAGTGTTCAAGGTGAATGGGCTGGGGCAACTTTTGATCCTCGCCGTTCAAGGCAACGACATTCCGATGGTCATGACCCTGACCTTTATCTTTGCCGTGTTGATCGTTCTCTTTAACTTGATTGCAGATGTCCTCTACGGCCTGCTCGACCCGAGGATCCGCTATGACTGACGCAACCCTCGTGAAAACACCATCGCAGGCACGGGAAATCTGGGACCAGTTCCGCCAACACCGCGGAGCGATGATTGGCCTCGGCTTTCTGATTTTCATCACGCTCTTTGTTATTGTCGGCCCCTACCTTTGGGATCTCGACCCGACCAAGTCTGACATTCGAAACAAGAACATGCGCCCCTTCTACATCGGCATGTTGTTCGGCGAAAAATGGGGATGGAACCACCCGCTGGGGTCCGACAACCTTGGCCGCGATGTGCTGGCAAACCTGATGTATGGCGGGCGGATCTCGCTTGCGGTGGGTTGGACGGCGATGTTGCTGTCGCTGATCATCGGCACCTTGGTTGGCGTTCTTGCTGGCTATTTCAAACGGCTGGACGGCCCGCTGATGCGCTTTACCGATCTGGTTCTGTCGTTGCCGCTCCTCCCACTCCTCCTCGTCATGATGCTCTTGTTCCGCGACGCCTTGCGGGCAGCCTTTGGGCCTGAGTTGGGTATCTTCCTGCTGATCGTAACGGGGATCGGGATCACATCATGGATGAACACCGCGCGGATCGTGCGTGGCGATGTGCTGACGATCAAGGAACGGGAATATGTGCTGGCGGCACGATCCATCGGTGCACCGTCGCGCAGGATCATCACGCGCCACCTGCTGCCCAACGTACTGTCACCGATCATGGTCTCGGCTACGCTCGGCCTCGCCACTGCGATCATCACCGAAAGCGCGCTGTCGTTCCTCGGCCTTGGCTTCCCGTCGGATTTCCCGACATGGGGCAAACTGCTCTTTGACAGCGTAGACCGGATGGAGAGCTTCCCCGAACGCGTCATCTGGCCGGGCCTCGCGATTTCGCTGACCGTTCTGGCGGTGAACTACATCGGGGACGGCCTGCGCGACGCGCTCGACCCACGGATCAGGGGGCGCTAAGCCCCCCGCCCTTAGTGGTGCATGGATTTCTGGATACGGCGAAGGATCAGCCAAACCGCAATCACAACCGTCGGCGTCACTGTCGCGTAGAGCCAGTATTTCTCAATGTGGAACAGTTTTTCGACTGGCGCCAAAACATAGAGAACAAGGTTCAGCGCGTAGTAGCTGATCGCCACGACAGACAGACCTTCGACCGTGCGCTGAAGCCTGAGTTGCAGGTCAGAGCGTTGATCCATGCTGGTGAGCAGCGCTTGGTTCTGGGCGGACCGTTCCACATCGACCCGCGTCCGCAATAGATCGCCCGCGCGGATTGCCCGTTCGGACAGATCATTCAGGCGCTTTTCAGTCGATTTCACCGTGCGCATCGCGGGATCAAAGCGGCGCATCATGAACTCACCAAAGGTCTGACGCCCACCAAAGCGTTCCTCGCGCATGATGCTAATCCGCTGGTTCACGATGGTCTCATAGGCCCCTGTCGCACCAAAGCGGAACGAGGTTTGCGCGATCAACTGCTCTAGCCCTGCCGATACATCTAAGAGCGATTGTAGCGTGTCCGCGGCATCAACCTCTGGATTGCTCATCCCCGTAACAAGCGCGGTGAGCTTTTGTTCTAGTTTACCCAATTCAGGTCCGATGGACCGCGCCCTCGCGAGGCCTAGCATGGACATGGTTTTATAGGTCTCAACCTCGCAGAGGCGCTGAACGACACGACCAATCCGACGCTCCCCGCACGCCTCGGCCGCGAAGATGGCAAAGCGCATATGACCCGCGGAATCGATCCTGAAATCACCCGCAACAATCAGCTCACCATCCAACATACGACTGACAGCGAGGCTCTCTGGCACGAACCAATCGTCGATACGTTTGATGATATCCTCATCCGACGGCATCGGCTCAATACGGATCAGGGCAGAGGTCATACGCGTCCCCGGTGCGGATTCGAGCCAATCCGTTGGGAACAGCCCAAAGGTCGCCGCGTCATAGGGACGGTCCGCCACCCCATCGCCAAGAATGGTGTAAGTCACAAACTCTGTATGGCTTTCCCATTTGAGCCAGTGCCGCCCGATCTGCCCGAAATAATGGGTCGCATCCGGTTGCGGATGAGAGGCCCCAAATCGGTCAAGGAGCGCGATCAGGTGGGCACGGTCCGCCTCGCGGTCACGGCCAACGGCGTTCTGTGCAGGCTTGAGCGCCAAATACGCAGCCCGCCCCGGCGCCTTAATCACAGGGAAAGGACGCGCATGGAGTTCATTTGCCAATGCGTAGCGGAGGGGGTGATCTTCGAATGTCGCGGTCATAATCTGCATAGCCTTAGAGTATAAGCGCGCAGCCTAGCCAGCAATCATCACATATCAAGTAAAAAAATACTTAAATACAAATACTTAGCGGCACACATTGGTATACTGTGTGCCGCTAAGTCAATTTTATGGTTAGATGCAAACCACTTCGAGCGGAGGGAAGCCGTTAAAGCAGACCGACGAATAGGTCGAAGTGTAGGCCCCTGTATTGCGGATCAGAACGCGATCACCAGCCCGCAGGGTCATCGGCAGCGGCATCGGACGCTTTTCATAGAGCACGTCAGCAGAGTCGCAAGACGGACCAGCCATGATGCACGGCCCCATCGGATCGTCGTCACGTGCGGTTTCAAAGCGGTAGCGGATCGCTTCGCCTTCGGTTTCAGCAAGACCCGAGAAACGGCCAATCGACAGGTAGACCCAGCGGTGCACGTCACGGTCGGATTTGCGGCTCACCAGCAGGGCTTCAGCGACAATCACGCCAGCCTCAGCCACCATACCACGACCAGGCTCTGCCATGATGGTTTCAACGTGACCGAATTTCTCTTCGACCATAGCCATAACAGCCGCAGCATAGTCGGTCGGGGCTTGGATCGGTTCGTTGTAGAACGCAGGGAAGCCACCACCGATGTTGAGAAGGGTCAGGTCGTGGCCTGCGTCTTTTGCAGCGTGCCAGATCTGCGCAAGCGCATCGAGGGAAGGCCCCCACATCGCAGCTTCGCGGGTTTGAGACCCCACGTGGAACGAGAACCCAACAGGGTTCAGGCCCAGCGATTTCGCATAGTCCAAAAGACGCACAGCCGTATCGCCGTCGCAGCCGAATTTACGGGTCAGCGGCCAGTCGGCCTGAGACACTTCAACGATCAGGCGGATATAGACGTTCGAGTTCGGAGCAAACTCTGCGATCTTTTCCAGCTCTTCCTCTGCGTCTGCCGCAAAGAGGGTGATGCCCGATTCAAATGCCCACGCGATGTCCGACGGACGTTTGATGGTGTTGCCAAACGAAATCGTTTCGGGGCGTGCACCTTGGGACAGGCAGATTTCGATCTCTGCACGCGATGCCGCGTCAAAATGCGAGCCCTTTTGGACCAGACGGTGGATAACATCCAGCGCAGGGTTTGCTTTGACGGCATAGTGAATGTCAGCGCGGCCAAGGCCAGCTTTGAGAGCGTTATACTGCTCTTCAACGCGATCAACGTCGATCACGAGAGTCGGGCGATCAAAATCATTCGCAGCGACATAAGCATCAAGGCGGGAAGGATCAAAAACACGGGTGGCGTCAGCCGCCCCGGCAAATTGTGCAGTCATCGGTCATCTCTCCAAAAGACCCGGTCCCAGAATGGTCCCGACCAGTTTTCCAGTGAGACGTTACCGTCGCTGCATAACACTCGGGTATGTGCCCGAGGCCAGAGGCGCGTGCGTTGGCGTCTGTGTGAGCGGGCATGTGATGCAAACGCAGAGTCGTTTCAAGAGAAAATTTGCATGAGGGCAAAATAATTTTTGCATCGGCGGTCTTTTGATCAAATCCCTTATTTTCAAGGGCTTCATCGGGGTGGATTTGATCAAATCAATGAATGGCGCTGATAGGGATTCAAGGGTAAGACAACAGCATGGCTAGACTGATCCTCTTTAACAAACCCTTTGACGTTCTGACCCAGTTCACGGACGCAAAGAACCCCACCCCGCGCCGCACCTTGTCAGAGTTCGGATTACCCTCTGGCGTCTACCCTGCAGGGCGTCTGGATCGGGATAGCGAGGGGCTGCTATTGTTGACCGACAACGGCCCGCTGCAAGCCGCAATCAGCAATCCAATGTATAAAGAGCCGAAAACCTACCTCGCGCTCGTCGAGGGGGCCGCGACCGACGCGGACCTTCAGCCACTGCGTGATGGCGTGACGCTCAACGACGGCCCCTGTCGTCCAGCCAAGGCGCGTGTGATCGACGCCCCTGCCCTGTGGGAACGTGACCCACCCGTGCGGTTCCGCAAGACGGTGCCTGATACATGGATAGAAATTACCATCACCGAAGGGCGTAACCGTCAGGTACGCCGTATGACTGCGGCAGTTGGGTTCCCAACCCTGCGGCTGGTTCGGTGGCAAATTGCAGACTGGACCGTCGAGGGGCTGGGTCTGGGCGAATGGCGCGAAATCGACGTTCCCGCCCCCGCGCCCAAAGTCATCCGCCGTCCGTTCAAACGCCGTTTCTAATCACCAAACGTCAGGATCGATCCCCTGCTCTGCAAGGGCTGCGAATTTGTCCTGAAGGTATCGCTGGAACGGCTGGACCTCATACTGTCCTTCGGCAACATATTCGAGGGCAGAGAGATGGTGGAACGGTTTGAAATAGCCCGGAAGCCGGAACGCTTCGGCACTGCGTAGATCCGTTGCCCCGACACGCGCGGCAGGGAAAAACACCTGAGTGGGCGTGAAATTTACACCCCATTTTTGCGCAAGCTCACGCTCTTCGATTTCTTCGCCGTCAAAGTCCAGAACGGCACGCGACCCCCACATATCCAACTGAACCACATCAAAGTTCTGGCTCATGTAGTCGGTGATTTCAGGACGTTGAAAATTCACCGCATGCAATTCGCGGCAATACGGGCAGCCCCTTTGTTCAAAGATGACCAATAACCCACGCCCGTTCGCAGCGGCCTCTTCATGGTCATAGGCGAGCTCTAAAAAACTATCGAGAAAGAACGGCTGATCGTGCAGCCCATCATCCCTCAGCACCAATTCAGCCAACGCAGGGGCCGCAGCAAAAGATGCCGCTACGCTGGCCACAAAAGTTCTGCGGTCCATTGGTTTCCTCCCTGTTCGCACAAGTACCATACCACAAGGCGGAACGAAAAAAGCCCCGCATTTCTGCGAGGCTTTCTGTGCGTAACTGTGAAAGTTACTGGATTTTGGTGAGCAGTTCGTCGAGCGACTTTTTCGCGTCGCCGTAGAACATGCGGGTGTTCTCTTTGTAGAACAGCGGGTTTTCGATGCCCGAGTAGCCAGTACCTTGACCACGCTTGGATACGAACACCTGTTTCGCTTTCCAGCATTCCAGAACCGGCATACCCGCGATTGGGCTGTTCGGGTCTTCTTGGGCGGCTGGGTTCACGATGTCGTTCGAGCCGATAACGATCGCAACGTCGGTCTCAGGGAAGTCCTCGTTGATCTCGTCCATTTCGAGAACGATGTCATAAGGCACCTTCGCTTCAGCCAAGAGAACGTTCATGTGACCCGGCAGACGGCCTGCAACAGGGTGGATCGCAAAGCGAACGTTCTTACCACGTGCGCGCAGACGCTTGGTCAGTTCAGAGACCGACTGCTGTGCCTGTGCAACGGCCATACCGTAGCCCGGAATGATGATGATGTTGTCAGCTTCTTCCAAAGCCGTCGCCACGCCATCAACGTCGATCGCAACCTGTTCGCCTTCGATTTCCATCGCTGGGCCAGCAGTGCCGCCGAACCCGCCAAGGATTACGCTGACGAACGAACGGTTCATCGCTTTACACATGATGTAGGACAGGATTGCGCCCGACGAACCAACCAGCGCACCCACAACGATCAGAAGGTCGTTGCCGAGCGAGAAGCCGATCGCAGCCGCAGCCCAACCCGAGTAGGAGTTCAGCATCGACACAACGACGGGCATGTCAGCGCCACCGATACCCATGATCAGGTGATAGCCGATGAACAGCGCCGCGAGGGTCATGATTGCCAGCGGCAGCATACCACCCGTGTTGAAGTACCAAACAAGGCAGAGCGCCGAGATGATCGCTGCGCCAGCGTTCAGCATGTGACCGCCCGGAAGCTTGGTCGCAGCCGAGGACACTTTGCCAGCCAGCTTGCCATAGGCGATGACCGAACCAGTAAAGGTCACAGCACCGATGAAGATACCGAGAAACAGTTCAACACGCAGGATGCTCTGTTCAACAGGTGTTTTATGCGCCAGCAGTTCAGCGAATGCACCGAGGTGCATTTCATGTAGCATTGTCTGCTTGCCTGCTTCGGACAGGGTCGGCGACAGGCCACCCATGATCTCCATGACGTTCGAAAGTTCGAAGTGTGCGATAAAGCCAACGAACACAGCCGCCAGACCAACGAGAGAGTGCATCGCAGCAACCAGCTGCGGCATCTCTGTCATCTGAACCTTCATCGCGACGTAGTAGCCGATCAGACCACCGCCGATGATGAGCAGGACCGACAGCAACCACAGACCAGCGCCAGGGCCGACGAGGGTTGCTGCTACCGCCAGCGCCATGCCGACGATGCCATACCATACTGCGCGTTTTGCGCTTTCCTGACCCGACAGACCGCCAAGCGACAGGATGAAGAGGACAGCCGCGACCACATAGGCCGCTGTAGTAAATCCGAATTCCATGATCCCCTACTCCTTACGATTTCTGGAACATGGCGAGCATGCGCCGTGTCACGAGGAAGCCGCCGAAGATGTTGATGCCGGCCATAAAGACCGAGAGCGCGGCGAGGATAATCACCAACCACGATCCGGACCCGATTTGCATCAGAGCGCCCAGAATGATGATCGACGAAATTGCGTTTGTCACAGCCATCAGCGGTGTGTGGAGCGAGTGGCTCACGTTCCAAATCACTTGGAAACCGATGAAGACAGAGAGAACGAACACGATGAAGTGCTGCATGAACGACGCTGGAGCAACCAGACCGATCGCCAGAAGGATCGCACCACCGATAGCCAGCAGAGTAACCTGCTGTTTGGTCTGTGCTTTGAACGCGGCGACTTCTGCAGCGCGTTTTTCTTCGGGTGTCAGCTCTTTCGGTTTTTCCTGCGATTTCGCAGCAATCGCCTGAATCTTGAGCGGCGGCGGCGGGAATGTAATCTCGCCTTCGTGAGTGACGGTCGACGAACGGATTACGTCGTCTTCCATGTTGTGAACCACGACACCGTCTTTGTTCGGGGTCAGGTCGGTCATCATGTGACGAATGTTCGTCGCATAAAGGGTCGATGCCTGAGCCGCCATACGCGACGGGAAGTCAGTGTAGCCGATGATGGTCACACCGTTCGGGGTCACGATCTTTTCGTCTTTGACGGTCAGTTTGCAGTTGCCGCCTTTTTCAGCAGCAAGGTCAACAATGACCGAACCCGGTTTCATGGCCTGAACCATGTCCTCGGTCCAAAGCTCTGGCGCTTCGCGGTTCGGGATCAGCGCGGTGGTGATCACGATGTCGACTTCCGGTGCCAGCTCGCGGAATTTCTTCAGTTGAGCTTCACGGAATTCAGGCGAAGAAACCGATGCGTAACCGCCTGTTGCGGCGCCGTCTTGCTGTTCTTCTTCGAAATCGAGGTACACAAACTCTGCGCCCATCGATTCAACCTGCTCGGCCACTTCGGGACGAACGTCGAATGCGTAGGTGATTGCACCCAGAGAGGTCGAGGTACCGATTGCAGCCAGACCAGCCACACCAGCGCCAACAACCAGAACTTTCGCAGGGGGAACTTTACCAGCAGCGGTGATCTGACCCGTAAAGAAACGACCGAAGTTGTTACCCGCTTCGATAACCGCACGGTAGCCCGCGATGTTCGCCATCGACGACAGCGCGTCCATCTTCTGAGCGCGCGAAATACGCGGAACCATTTCCATCGCAATAACGCTAGCGCCTTTCGAAGCAGCCAGTTTCAGGCCCTCTTCGTTTGCACCAGGGTTAAAGAAGGTGATCATGGTCTGGCCTTTGGACAGACGCTTGATCTCTGCGTCGGTCGGAATGCGGACCTTTGCAACGATGTCGACAGCTTTGAACAGCGCCGCAGCGGTTTTCACCACTTCAACGCCAGCCTCTTTGTACATCTCGTCGGAAAAGCCAGCATTTGCGCCAGCACCGGATTCGATTACGCACTCGTAACCTAGCTTCTGTAGATCCTTAGCCGAAGCAGGAGTCATAGCGACCCTGTTTTCGCCCTCGAGTATCTCTTTAGGTGCGCCGATTTTCACGGACAATCCCCCTTAAAATTTCCTCATCCAGAACCGCATACCCAAAGCAATTTTATTTCACAAGCGATGGTTATAAAGTATACAAATGCATACTGAACAAGGCGTTAGAGTGTTAACGCTCACAACCAGCGTCGGGTTTTTAGGCAGTACCGCGCAAAGTCCGCGCGAAACGTTTTTCGCATCCGATTTTCCTCTGGGATGATGAAATGTTTTTCGATCCACCAGACGAAAATTGGCAATAATGGCAATGCGATAGGCGCATCGAGCCAGAGGATCGCCCCAGCCAGCACCAGCGCATCGCCCAGATAAATCGGATTTCGGGTCCGTTTAAAGATGCCCGACTGCACCAAATGGGTCGGAACGCGATGTGGTACGAAGGTCGTGCGCCATTTCCGCATCTCAACGACCGCAAGAAGCATCAAAATCACACCGCCACCGATCAAAACGCCCGACAGCAACTGCGTCAAAGGGTGTTCCAACGACAGATCAAAGGGATCATTCATACCCAGCCACCACGCGAGCGCGATGCACAGGGCCAACCAGACGGGGGGAATATCAATCATTTTCATGCGCCAACCCTGACTCTACGCGGATGAACTGTCACGCCCGATTTCGCGTCACGTCATGCGACAGGTGGGCGCGGTAGGGCTTGCCAAATCGTGCGGCACTATATTTCCATCGTGCCATGACTGATTTCTCAAAAACCCGCGATATGTTCGATCTGCCCGAGAGCGTGATCTATTTGGATGGAAACTCCCTCGGCCCGCTGCCGCGCTCGGCTTCGGCTCGTGTTGCCGCGCGAATGGCCGTTGAATGGGGTGCCATGCTGATCACCGCTTGGAATAAGGCGGGCTGGATGGATGACCCGCGTCGGATCGGGGATCGCGTTGGACGCCTCGTCGGTGCGGCGGCAGGAACAATCGTGATGGGCGATACCCTGTCGATCAAAGTGCATCAGGCTTTGGCATCTGCGTTAGACCTTCGTCCCGACCGTCGGGTGATCCTCTCGGACACGGGGAATTTCCCGTCTGACCTCTACATGGCGCAGGGGCTCGTTGGGACCATTGGCAAAGGTCACAGCCTGAAAACCGTTGCACCTGAGGCGGTGATTGACGCGATTACGGATGAGGTCGCCGTCGTTATGGTGACAGAGGTCGACTACCGCACGGGCCGCAAACACGACATGGCCGCGATCATCGCCAAGGCCCACGCGGTCGGCGCATTGGTCATCTGGGATCTCGCGCATTCCGCAGGCGCTTTGCCCGTCGCCCTGACCGAGAGTGGCGTCGATTTCGCTGTGGGCTGCACCTATAAATTCCTCAACGGCGGACCGGGTGCGCCTGCATTCATCTATGTCCACCCCGACCTCGCCCCGAACTGCCGCCCTGCCCTCTCTGGTTGGCTCGGCCACGAGGCACCCTTTGCCTTTGATCCCGACTACCGCGCTGGCGGTGGCATTGATCGGATGCGCTGCGGCACGCCACCCGTTTTGGCGCTGGCTGCTTTGGACGCAGCGCTGGATGTGTGGGACGAGGTGGACATGGACGACCTTCGGGCACGCTCCATCGAGCTATCAGAACGGTTCATCAAAGGGGTCGAGGCCGCCTGCCCGATGCTCACGCTTGTCAGTCCGCGTGACCCTGCCCAGCGCGGATCGCAGGTTTCTTTCGCCTTTGAAAACGGCTATGCCGCTATGCAAGCCGTGATCGCTCGAGGCGTCATTGGTGATTTCCGTGCGCCGAACATCATGCGTTTTGGTATCACACCGCTTTATCTCTCTGAGGACGACATTGATCGCGCCGTAGAGATCATCGCGGACGTCATGACCAACCGCCTTTGGGACGATCATCAATACAAAAAACACGCCGCCGTCACGTAAGCTGACCTTTCAGCGGAAAAAGTAAGTCCTATATCCTTCGTATCAATCAGGAGGCGATGATGGCACGGACACTGACGATCAATGGGACCGCCCATGCGGTGGACTTGCCCGATAATGTGCCCTTGCTCTGGGTGCTGCGGGACGCGCTCCACCTGACGGGCACGAAATATGGATGCGGCGTTGCGGCCTGCGGTGCCTGCACTGTGCACATCGATGGGGAGGCTGTTCGGTCCTGTCAGGTCGCGCTCGGCGATGTATGGGGTGCTGTCACCACCATCGAAGGGATCGGCACGCCAGGTTCCGTTGCCGTGGTCCAACAGGCGTGGATCGATCATCAGGTCGCGCAATGTGGCTACTGTCAGTCAGGCCAGATCATGCAAGCCGCCGCCCTCCTCGCGCAGAACACAGCCCCCACCGACGACGATATTGACGAGGCGATGAACGGCAACCTCTGCCGTTGTGGCACCTACCCCCGTATCCGCGCCGCGATCCATGACGCCGCCAAAAAACTGCAGGAGGCGTGATCATGTCCCGCATCGGTAAAATCGCTCGCCGCACGTTTCTCTTTGGCGCTGTTGCTGTCACAGGCGGCGCGGCGTTCGGCTATTACAAAATGGTCGAAACGCCACCGAACCCGCTGACGCCTGACACAGGTGCCGCGCTAAATGCCTATGTGATGATCGACGCCTCGGGCATCACGATTGTCGCCCCCCGCGCCGAAATGGGCCAAGGCGTTCAGACCACACTAGCAGCCCTTGTCGCAGAAGAACTGGATGTCACGCTCGATCAGATCACAGTGATCCATGGTCCCCCCGCGAAGGCGTATTTCAACCAAGCGCTGTTGGGCAACGCGATCCCTGTGATCGACTACCAACGCAAACCTTGGGTGCACGATGCAGCCGAATTCGTTGGGAATGCTGCGAAATTCCTGAACCTTCAGGTGACGGGCGGTTCAACCTCAACCCGCGACGCCTATGTGAAAATGCGCGATGCAGGTGCGCAGGCACGGCAAATGTTGATCGAGGCGGCCGCCAAACGGCTGAACGTCGCGGCGACAGACCTGCGGACCGAAACGGGCATGGTCATCGCGCCTGATGGCACTTCCATTCCTTACACCGACCTCGCGACCGACGCCGCTGCCTTGCCTGCGCGAAACGTTACCCTACGCGATCCGAGCGACTGGAAAATCCTCGGTACCTCGCAGCCCCGCACCGACATGGTCGCGAAATCGACGGGCACCGCGACTTATGGCGTCGATGTGCGTTTGCCCGACATGAGGTTCGCGACGGTCAAGATGAACCCCAAACGCTCTGGCATGCGTGGGTTTGATGCCTCTGAGGCGCTCCTGATGGATGGCGTTGAAAAGATCATCGATCTTGGTGATGGTGTCGCGGTGGTGGCGACAAATACGTGGCTCGCCATGCAGGCGGCTGAAGCAATCGTTTTTGACTGGGAGGACGCGACCTACCCTGCCGACACTGCCGCCCAGTTTGCTGTCATCGAACAGGCATTTGACGGCGCCCCGAACAGCACCGCCCGCGATGAAGGCGATGTTGAGAGCGTTCCAGCCGAGATCACTGCCGAATACCGCGTCCCCTTCCTCGCCCATGCCACGATGGAGCCGATGACGACCACCGCGCTCTACACGGGCACAGCACTAGAGCTTTGGTCCCCGAACCAAGGTCCGATCCTCGTGCGCGATTGGTGCGCAAAGGCCGTTGGTTTAGAGCCCGAGCAAGTCACTGTTCACACGACCCTTATGGGCGGCGGTTTTGGACGACGTGGGGAATATGACTTTGCCGTCCTCGCCGCGCGTGTAGCCCGCGAAATGCCCGACACGCCCGTTCAGGTCACATGGTCCCGCGAAGAGGACATGCGCCACGATTTCTACCGCCCTGCCGCAATTGCCCGCCTGTCAGGCACTGTGCAGGACGGCAAAGCGGTGATGCTCTCTGCCGATGTCGCAGCGCCATCGTGTTCGCATCAAGCGATGGAACGCTGGCTCGGTCGTGCGATGGGTGGGCCTGACAATGAACTGGTCGCAGGCGTATACGACCAGCCCTATGCCATTCCGAACTATCGGGTCCGTGGATACAAAGCCGACCTCGACGTCCCCGTTGGGTTCTGGCGGTCTGTGGGCGCGAGCTACGGCGGCTTCTTCTTTGACAGTTTTATCGACGAAATGGCCCATGCTGCGGGACGCGATCCGATTGAGTTTCGTCTGGAACTCATTACCCCAGAACACGCGCCCAGCGCCAAAGTCCTCGAAACAGTTCGCGACATGTCGAACTGGAATAGTCCGCTCCCCGCGGGCGTCGGGCGCGGCGTGGCGTTTACCTATTCGTTCGGCACCCCCGTGGCCCAAGTCACCGAAGTGCGCGACACGGGCCGAGGCATCAAAATCGAAAACGTCTGGATTGCATGTGATCCGGGCGTCGCCCTCGACCCGAACAATATCAAGGCCCAGATGATGGGCGGCTGCATCTACGGCCTAACCGCGGCCATCCACGGTGAGATCACACACACAAACGGCGAAGTCGATCAGTTCAACTTCCCCGACTACGACGGCCTCCGCATGGCGAGTTGCCCGCAAATTGAAGTAAATGTTCTGGAAAATGCACCTCACATCAGTGGCGTAGGAGAGCCAGGAACGCCCCCAGCGGCGCCTGCATTGGCCAATGCATTGTTCAGCCTGACGAAACAAAGGCCTCGGAGCCTTCCTCTGTGGCGCGATTATAGCTTCGTCTAGAAAGGCACTGTTTCCAAATGGAGCAAATTTTCTAACCTTTTGGACATAATGATGCCCCAATTCGCCACGGACTCACCACGATAGGCCCCAATTAACGCCCCAGTAGCTACCCATACCTATTCTCAAGGAAATGCCCGCAGTCCGATTCGATTGCGCTGAATAGTGTGGAAGTACGATGCCTACTGGTTATCTCGTTAGTTTGAACGGAACGTCCCTGGACACCAATGATACGGTGTCCACGACCGCGACTTCGTTCACGGCCGCATAGACAATCGGCACGGGCTCTCTCGAGTATAACTACAACACGTTCCTCATTATCGTGAACACCACGACGGTGAGCGGCACCTACTACCTCGCCACCAACGGATCGGTCTATTTCGTACCGAGCGGGTCATTTCAGTCGGGCGCTTACAATTTCAACGTCGCTTCCCACCCCAATTTCAGCATCATCATGGGCACGACCAATAGTGATGCGAATATCGTCGGCACTAACAGTTCAGACCTGATCTACGACACGAACACCACCACAGCGACAACGGGCACGGGCAACGACACGATCTACGCCAACGGCGGCGACGACACAGTTATCGCGAACGACGGCAACGACGTCATCTATGGCGGCACGGGCAATGACTCTATCCAAGCTGGTGCTGGCACGGACATCGTTTATGGCGAAGATGGGAATGACACCATCAATGCGGGCACTGGTGCTGATACGGTTTACGGTGGCGCGGGCGCTGACAGCATCCTTGGCGGCGACGGCAACGACCAAATCTTTGGTGGCACTGGCAACGACAGGATTGATGGCGGCGCGAATGACGACACGATCGAAGGCGGCGTTGGCGATGACTCTATCCTTGGTGGATTGGGCAACGACACCATCTACGGCGAAGGCGCCAGCGCGACGCTAACATCGAACACAGAGCACCTGAGCTGGACCAACAACGGCGCTTGGGGCAACAACACCAACTTGTCTGGCGGCTTCACCCAATCCACTGGGTCGATGAATGTTACGTTCAGCCAAAACAACGATGGCGCGCTTCAGTCGACAACGACCAGCACTGATGAGGCCATGTATGTCGGCAGCGGCGAACCGTTTGACGGCGTCTCCAGCCTTGAAATCAACGGCAACGGTGGCGCCAACGTCAGCACCAGCACCCTGACGTTTAACGCCCAAGCGGGCTCTGGCTACTCTAACGCCGTCGAAAACGTCACCTTCCGCATCAACGACATCGACACCAACGGGTGGCAAGACCGCGTTATCCTGCGCGCCTATGACATCAACAATAATCCTGTCACTGTATCCATCACGGCCAGCGGCAACGATACCGTAAGCGGTCAAACCGTCACGGCAAACCCTGTTGCGGTCAACGAAACCCCTGGCCAAGACCTCGGTTCGATCCTCGTGAATATTGCGGGGCCTGTGTCCCGAATTGAGATCGAATTCGACAACATCGGCACGAACGTCTCGAACCGTATCAACGTCACTGACGTTTACTTTGACACCATCCCTGACACGACGGGCGGCAACGACAACATCGACGCGGGCGATGGTAACGACATCGTCTACGGCGGCATCGGTGTGGACACCATCGTCGGCGGCGCGGGCAACGACCAAGTTTACGGCGACGAAGGAAACGACTACCTCTACGGTGGTGACGGCGACGACACCATGTTTGGTGGTGACGGCAACGACACGATTTTCTACGGCGAAGGCGCTGACACCGTTTACGGCGGCGCTGGCGACGACGTTATCGACGATATAGGCGGCACGGCTTACCTGACGGGCTCGACCATTTACGGCGGTGACGGCAATGACCTTGCATACGGCTCCGCTGGCGATGACCTCTTGGTCGGCGACGCGGGCAACGACCTTTTGTATGGCGAAGTTGGGGATGACACGCTGCGCGGTGGTGCGGGCGATGACACCCTCTCGGGCGCGGAAGACCAAGATACGTTCCTATTGGACGACAACAACGGTCTGGACGTGATCTACGGTGGCGAAACGGGCACCGATTATGACACCATCGACGCCTCAAACATCGCGACATCTGGCGTTTCCATAAACGTAACAGGCTTTGAATCTGGTCAAGTTTCGGCAGGCGCAAGCGGCACCATCGCCAACTTTGTCGAGATCGAGAACTTTGTCCTGACGGGCCAAGACGACCAGTTCACCAGCGGCGAAGGTATCCTTTCGGCTGAGACAGTGGATGCAGGCGCGGGCGCGGATAGCATCTCGACTGGCGCGGGCGATGACGTTGTCTTTGCAGGGACAGGCGCGGATACCGTCGACGGCGGCACAGGCAACGACACCATTCACCTTGGTGCGGACACAGATGCTGACCTCATCATCCTCAATGATGGCGATGGGAATGACTACGTTTACGATTTCGCGCAGCCGACCCCGAATGGCGATGGCACATTCACAGGCATCGACCAACTCGACGTCAGCGGCCTCACCGATGGCCAAGGCAATCCGGTCAACGTTCATGACATCACCGTCACTAACAACGGCGGCTCTGCGCAACTGAACTTCCCTGACGGGACATCGATCACGCTAAACGGCGTTGATCCGACCGTCATGACCAATCCGCTCGCACTCGCTGCGATTGGTGTTCCGCTCTCTGACGGCACCATCTCTGGCACCGCGGGCGATGACGCTATCGACACGAACTATAGCGGCGACCCCGATGGCGACCGCGTTGACGATGCCGACAACGTTTTGGCTAACAAAGGCGCGAACGACGACATCATCGAAGCTGGCGCGGGCAATGACTCGATCCTCGCAGGTATCGGCGACGACACCATCTATGGCGAAGCTGGCCTCGACCGGATCGACGCGGGCGCAGGCAATGACGTTATCTACGGCGGCGATGCAAGCGATACACTGGTTCTGACCGACGGCTTTGGCAACGATACCTTTGACGCTGGCAGCACTGGCGAAACAGGCTATGGCGACGTTGTGGATGCAACGGCCCTCACGGGCGATGCGACCGTCAACCTATCGACCCCAGAATCTGGCACCCTGACTGACGGCACCAACACCCTATCGTTCACCGAGGTCGAAGGCCTCTCGCTGGGCCAAGGCGACGACACCGTTATCGGCTCTGCTGGCAACGATCTGTTCTCGACAGGTGCGGGCGCGGATGTGATTGATGCAGGTGCAGGTGATGACACCTACACTATTGGCCAGCCTGCCTCGACCACACCTGATGCCGAAGTTGACACGGTCATCTTCTCGGATGGCGACGGCAGCGACACGGTCTACGGTTTCCAAGGCCCGACCGACAACGGCGACGGCACCTTCTCTGGCAACGACCAGATCGACGTGTCCGACCTGCATGACGCCAATGGCGACCCTGTCAACATCTGGGACGTCGTTGTCCAAGACAACGGTGGCAGCGCGCAACTGCTGTTCCCGAACGGCGAAACCATCACGCTTTATGGTGTGTCCCCGACCCTCCTGTCGAACCCGCTCGCACTGGGTGCGATTGGTGTGCCGCTGTCTGACGGCACGGTTTCGGGCACCGCTGGCGATGACATCATTGATACCTCCTACAACGGCGATCCTGACGGTGATCACGTTGATGCGAATGACAATATCCTGCCGACCTTTTCTGGCGACGGTGACGTTATCGAAGCTGGCACAGGCAACGACACGATCTATGCTGGCGCAGGTAACGACCTAGCCTCGGGTGGTGATGGCAATGACACGCTCTATGGCGGCGCTGGCAATGACGCGCTCCGCGGTGAAGCGGGTGACGACACCTTCGTCTTTGAAGTTGGCGGCGGCTCTGACTCTGCCGTGGGTGGCGAGACGGGCGAAATCAACGGCGACGTGATCGATGCCTCTAGCCTGACCACAGACGCCACCGTTGTCTTTGACGCGGCTGAGAATGGCTCTGTCACCTCTGGCACCGATCAAATCAATTTCTTTGAGATCGAACAGGTTATCACGGGCAGCGGTAACGACACCGTCACTGGTGCGGCTGGGTCTCAGTCCGTTGATACGGGCGCAGGCGACGACACCATTTCGATGGGTGACGGCGACGATACTGTTGTGGCTGGCGAAGGTAACCACACCATTATCGGCGGCGCAGGTGCTGACGTTCTATATGGCGGCGCTGGCAACGATACGATCACCTTTGCCGAAGGCGATAACGTCTTGGGTGGTGACGGGGATGACCTCTTTATCCTCGACGACTACCTCGAAACGGGTAACGGCACGATCACCATCGACGGTGGCATCACGGGCGAAGGCGCTGGCGACACGCTGCAACTGGGCATGTTGGCCGACCGTTCGACGCTCGTCGCGACCGATGATGGCACGGGCAGCTTCTCTGGCTCGGTCACACTCGATGACGGCACGCTGCTGAACTTCACCGATATCGAGAACATCATTTGCTTCACGCCGGGCACGCGCATTGCGACCCCACGTGGTGCTCGTCCGATCGAAACCCTGCGTCCTGGTGACCTTGTCGTAACCCGCGACCACGGTCTGCAGCCGATCCGCTGGATTCAATCGCGCACGGTTCCTGCAATTGATCGCTTTGCGCCTATTCGCATTCGCCCGAACGTTCTGACGGGTCTCGAATCCGATCTGCTGGTGTCCCCACAGCACCGCATGCTGTTCCAAGGCTACAGCGCTGAATTGCTCTTTGGCGAAACCGAGGTTCTCGTATCCGCGCGTCACCTCATCGACAACAAGGCTGTCACCCGCGAAGAAGGTGGCATGGTCACCTACATCCACATGATGTTCGACCAGCACGAGATCGTCTTTGCCGAAGGTGCCGCGACCGAGAGCTTCCATCCCGGTGATGTTGGTCTATCCGCGATTAAAGACGAAGCCCGCGAAGAGCTCTTTGCGATTTTCCCTGAACTTCGTGCGATGCCAAACAGCTATGGCAATACGGCCCGCCGCTGCCTGAAAAAGCACGAGGCGCATCTCATCCGTCTGTGATTAAGCGCTAACCCGTAGGGCGGTCTGACCGCCCGCGGCCCACGCCCGCGCGGCATCGCCAAAAGCGGTGAACAAAGGGCGCGATACAGGATCATTCGCGGCATTCCATTCGGGGTGCCACTGAACGGATAAGGTAAACCCGGGCGCATCTTTGATATAGATCGCTTCGGGCGTGCCATCGGGCGCGTGACCTTCGATCACAACGCGGGCGCCCGCGTCCTTGATCCCCTGCCCGTGCAGCGTGTTCGTCATGACTTCGGTCGTGCCGAAAAGCTGATGGAACACACCGCCCTCTTTGAGCGTGACCACATGGCGCAGCGCGAATTTCTCTTCGAGCGAGCCGTCAGGTGGCATGCGGTGATTGGTGCGCCCCGGAAGATCACGGATCTCTGGATAGAGCGTGCCGCCCATCGCGACGTTCACCTCTTGGAACCCGCGACAAATCCCTAGAACAGGTTGCCCCCGTTCCACGCAAGCCCGCACCAGCGGCAAGGTGATCGCATCGCGACGGCGGTCGAAATCACCATGGGCTGCGGTTTCCTCTTCACCATATTCGCTAGGGTGCACATTGGGCCGCCCACCCGTGAGCAGGAACCCGTCACAGACCTCTAAGAGTTCATTCACGGTCACATAGTCAGGATCAGCGGGAATAATGAGGGGGATACAGCCCGCCACATTCGACACCGCACAAGAGTTCATCGTGCCACCAGCGTGCGTTGGATAGCTGTCGTTCAAAAGTGCGGAGTTGCCAATAATTCCAATGACGGGACGCGTCATGATTGCCTGCCCTTACTGCGTTGCCCGCCACGTTAGCCGCTGATGAAAGTCATGAAAAGGCTCAGCGTAGGAGACTGTTGTCTGCAAATTTGCAGGGCTGAAACAACGCGCAGTTTGCTCATTTTATAGTTGCTTGGAAATCTCGGTGGGCGGATAGTCGGCGCGACATCTCGCCAAAGGACTTTCTGACATGACCGACCTCACCGAAACTGATTTGTCCTTTAGCCGAGTTTTGCCCGCCACGCGATCAGCGGTCTGGGCTTGCTGGACGACGCCGGAACATCTGGTGCATTGGTTCGTGCCCGCGCCCCACCGTGTTGCCAAATGCGACATTGATCTACGGGTTGGCGGTCACTGCAATATGACCTTTGATGTCGAAGGCAACATGATGGACAACAACGGGGTCTATCTTGAACTTGTAGAAGGTGAAAAACTCGTCTTTACAGACACCTACACCGCAGGCTGGAAGCCAAATCCAGAGCCGTTCATGACCGCGATCATCACGTTTGAGGACACAGAGGACGGGCAGACGCTTTATACCGCGACAGCGCGCCATCGCAGTGTTGAAGCGGCCCAGCAGCACAAAGATATGGGGTTCTTTGATGGCTGGGGCATCGTCGCTGACCAGCTGGGGGCCTATGCCGCGAAACTAGCTGTTTAAGAGGCCGAGGCCTTGCGCTTGTCCGACCGGCAACGGTCGGAACAATAGCGCACCTCATCCCAAACTTTTTCCCATTTTTTCCGCCAGACAAAGGGCCGCCCACATGTGGCGCAAACCTTTGACGGGAAATCAGATTTTTTACGTATTTTTGACATTGTATCGTTTTGCTCAAGGCCTAATCTGCACCGCGAAAAGCCGACCGTTGAAGCCTCGCGGGTTCCGCAATAGGTAAGTAGAACGTTGCCCGCAAAACGCCAGTGTTTTGCAGCCCACACGCAGGAGACGCAGATGACGAACGCCGCCCCTCAGACCATTTACCTCAAGGATTACACGCCGTTCGGGTATCTGGTCGACACCGTGCATCTGACGTTTCGTCTGGCTGATACCGCAACGCGGGTTTTGTCGCGGATCGAATTTTCACCGAACCCTGATAGCCCCAATCGTCGTTTCTTCCTGCATGGCGAGAACTTGAAATTGATCTCTGCTACCATCGACGGCGCCCCTGTCGTTGTGCGCGATGTTGACGGCGGGATCGAAGTAGACGCGCCTGATGCGGCCTTTGTTTGGGAAGCTGAGGTTGAGATCAGCCCGATCACCAATACCGCTCTCGAAGGGCTCTATATGTCGAACGGCATGTATTGCACTCAATGCGAGGCCGAAGGGTTCCGCAAAATCACCTACTACCCCGACCGTCCAGACGTCATGGCCCCGTTCACCGTTCGGATCGAAAGCGATCTGCCCGTGCTGCTGTCGAACGGCAACCCTATGGGCGCGGGCGATGGATGGGCGGAATGGTCGGACCCTTGGCCAAAGCCGGCTTACCTCTTTGCCTTGGTCGCGGGCGATTTGTTAAACCACCGCGGGGATTTCACCACGAAATCAGGCCGCCATGTCGACCTGAACATCTGGGTGCGCCCCTCTGATATCGGCAAATGCGCCTTTGGCATGGGCGCGCTGCAACGGTCGATGAAATGGGACGAAGAGGTTTATGGCCGTGAATACGACCTCGACGTGTTCAACATCGTCGCCGTGGATGATTTCAACATGGGCGCGATGGAGAACAAAGGGTTGAACATCTTCAACTCGTCCTGTGTCCTCGCCTCGCCCGAGACCTCAACCGACGCGAACTTTGAACGGATTGAGGCGATCATCGCCCACGAATATTTCCACAACTGGACGGGCAACCGTATCACCTGCCGCGATTGGTTCCAGCTCTGCCTCAAGGAAGGACTGACCGTTTTCCGCGACCAGCAGTTCACGGGCGATATGCGGTCCCATGCAGTCAAACGGATCGACGATGTGATCACTCTGCGCGCCCGCCAGTTCCGCGAGGACGCAGGTCCCCTCGCCCATCCCGTCCGTCCAGAGAGCTTTGTTGAGATCAACAACTTCTACACCGTCACCGTCTATGAAAAAGGCGCCGAGGTGATCGGGATGCTGAAACGGTTGGTCGGCGATGCGGCGTATAAATCCGCGCTCGACCTCTATTTTGATCGCCACGACGGTCAGGCCGCCACGATTGAGGACTGGATTAAAGTGTTCGAGGACACGACAGGACGCGACCTGAGCCAGTTCAAACTGTGGTATTCGCAGGCAGGCACACCGCACGTCTATGTCAGCGATGATTTCACCGATGGCACCTATAGCCTTCGCCTTCGCCAAGATATCGCCGCCACCCCAGGCCAGTCGGAAAAACAGCCGATGGTTCTGCCGATCGCTGTGGGTCTCCTGAGCCAAAACGGCGATGAAATCGTCCCGACGACCGTTCTGGAAATGACCCAAAGCGAACAGGTGTTCACTTTTGAAGGGCTCGCCGCACGGCCTGTTCCGTCGATCCTGCGCGGATTCTCTGCGCCCGTTATTCTGCATCACAATCAAAGTATTGAGGACCGTCAGTTTCTCCTCACCCACGACACGGACCCGTTCAACAAATGGGAAGCCGCGCGCAGCCTTGCACGGGACCTGTTGGTCCTGATGGTGATCGAGAATGCTGAGGTAGATGGCGCATTCCTGACCGCGCTGAACGCTGCGATCTCGGATGAGGCGCTGGACCCTGCGTTCCGCGCCCTCCTCCTCGCACTGCCGAGCGTGGATGACATCGCGCAGGCGCTCTCTGCGGGGGGCTACACGCCTGATCCGTGGGAGATTTACGCCGAACGCGAACGTTTGAAACGGGCGATTGCGGACCATGCGGGGCCGACCTTGGCGAACCTTTACCTGCTCCATCAGGTCACGGGCGATTTCAGCCCCAAAGCCGAGGATGCGGGCAAACGTGCGCTCACCAATGCGGCCTTGTCCTACATCACGCTGACAGACGCAGGCGCAACCGCCCAGCGCCAGTTCGCGGCGGCCAACAACATGACCCAAGAGCTCGCAGCACTTTCGGCACTCGTGTCTATTGGGGTGGGCGACGATGAACTGAACGACTTCCAGCGTCGCTGGCATGGGGATCGTCTGGTCATGGACAAATGGTTCAGCCTGCAGGCTGGGCTTGCCGAACCAGAGGACGCCTCCGCGACCGCGAAACGACTGGCGGCACATGATGCGTTTGACTGGCGCAACCCGAACCGGTTCCGCGCTCTGTTCTCATCGCTCGCAGGGAACACGGCTGGGTTCCATAACCCAGACGGAAGCGCCTATCGTCTGCTCGCGGATTGGCTGATCAAACTGGACGCGGCGAACCCGCAAACGGCGGCGCGGGTCTCAACGGCGTTCGATACGTGGAAACGTTATGACGAGGACCGTCAGGCCTTGATCCGCGCGGAACTAGAACGGATGCTCGCCACGGATGGACTGAGCCGCGATATGACGGAAATGGTCACGCGGATGTTGGGGGCTTAGCCCTCCATCATTGCGATCCGCGCCTCTAGGTCAGCGGGTCGCGCCACGGGTCGGTGAGAGCTAAGCGGGACGCAATAGCTCTGCCTGCGGGTCCAAGCCGACATTTCCGCGATTTTCACGGGGTCTGTCATCGGCCCCCAATCGGCAGCCACCCCGCGCCAGCGACCATCACGGATGGCAATCGCGTTATCGCGACGAACGGTCGTCGCCATGATCCGTGCAGCACATCCCAGATTGGCAACGGGGTCTTTGAGCGCCTCACCATCTCGCGCAAGGCACCCGTAATGCCGCGCTGTAGGTGGCGAAATCTGCAGAAGGCCAAACCACTGTCCGCCCCCGCCAACGGCTTCGGGGCGGTATGTGCTTTCGTGTTTGGCCAGCGCCGACATCATGCCGACCCAAAAGGCACGACGCAGGTGCGGCGGGTTTTCCGCATAGGCAGGACACCAATCGTCAATGTCACGCGGTGTCGTGTTGGCAAGCCCCGACGCCGACCCCGCAAGCGCCCCCATCAACGCCAAAGACCATCGCTGCGTGCCTGCCCGATGATCCCACCGCGCCCGAGGGATATAGAATGACCGTCGGGTTGGTCGTGGGGCGTCGGTGATCGGGCCGCTGATGTAAATCGGCGCGGGAGGTGGCACGTAGAGTGTCGCAGGCCGTACGACAGGCGGCGGCGCATCGGCGAGCGATTGCGCAGCAACGGGCAGTGCCCCAAGAAACGTCAGAACTATGGCAGCGGTTCGGATCATCCGGCGCAGTATGGCTGCGAACGGGTCCAGTTGACCATATCCGATCGCTTGCGTTCGCTATGGAACGGTCCCCAATCTGCCGCCAACCCTTCGGACCCTGTGCCGACATATCCATCGCGCGGAACCGTATGGGCTGCAATCCGAACGGCGCAAGACAGGTTCGCAGCACCGTCTTTCAACTCTTCAGCGGATTGCGCGTTGCATCCATAACCCTTGGCCGTGCGCGGATCGATCTGGACCAAACCGATCCAAGCCCCTCCTCCGCCAGCGGCACGCGGGTTCCATGTGCTTTCATGTTTGGCGAGGACCGAAAACATGCCCGTCCAAAACGCGGCGCGATCTTCGGTATCGGCCTCAATGTAACCGGGGCACCATTCGTCGATATCTTTAGGCACCAAAGACAACAAAACCTCGCCATGCGCGTTGATCGCTTCGAGCGTTGCTTCCGTCCACTCAGGGCCTTCGGGTTGGATATCCCAGCCCATCAACGGCAAAGCCTGTGGTTCGGGCTCTGGCGTGGACGGGAGAAAAGGAACCTGCAAACAGCCCGACAGGGCAACGGCGGCAATCATTAAAAAGGGACGCATGTTCAGGCAGCAATTGTTTCAATCGCCGCATAGTTGCGCGATCAATCGCCCTTAGGTCGAGTCATTTTGTAAAATGGGGTGCTTTTTAGGCCGAAGTCCGCCGCCCCGCCCCTTGCCGCGCCCGCCCCAAAACCCTAAGAGAGAGCCGTTGCGGAAAAGGGACAAAACGATGCTCGACCTCACTTATGAAGCTCCGAAACCCAAAGTGATCGCAGGGGCGACCGGCGATTGGGAACTCGTGATCGGCCTTGAGGTGCACGCGCAGGTCGCGACCAAGGCAAAACTGTTCTCTGGGGCTTCGACGGAATTCGGCGCAGAGCCGAACTCTAACGTGGCATTCGTGGACGCTGGCATGCCCGGTATGCTGCCCGTCATCAACGAAGGTTGCGTGGCACAAGCCGTTCGCACTGGTCTGGGCCTGAAGGCAGAGATCAACCTTTGGTCCGCGTTTGACCGCAAAAACTATTTCTACCCTGACCTTCCGCAGGGCTACCAGATTTCCCAGCTTTACCATCCCATCGTGGGCGAAGGTGAAGTGTTGGTCGAAATGGGCAACGGCACCGCACGTAAGGTCCGCATCGAACGTATCCACCTCGAACAGGATGCGGGTAAATCGATCCACGACATGGACCCGAATATGTCCTTCGTCGACCTCAATCGCACAGGCGTTGCACTGATGGAAATCGTGTCCCGCCCTGACATTCGCGGCCCCGAAGAAGCTGCGGCCTATGTCGGCAAACTGCGTCAGATCATGCGCTACCTCGGCACATGTGACGGCAACATGCAGAACGGCAACCTGCGCGCTGACGTGAACGTTTCCGTCTGCCGTCCCGGTGCCTACGAGAAATTCATGGAAACGGGCGACTTCGGTCACCTCGGCACGCGCTGCGAATTGAAGAACATGAACTCCATGCGCTTCATCCAGATGGCAATCGACTTTGAGGCCCGCCGTCAAATCGCGATCCTCGAGGACGGAGGCGAAATCGTTCAGGAAACCCGTCTCTATGACGCGGACAAGAACGAAACTCGTTCGATGCGGTCCAAAGAAGAAGCGCACGATTACCGCTACTTCCCTGATCCCGACCTCCTCCCGCTGGAGATTGAACAGGCTTGGGTTGACGACATCGCAGCAACCCTGCCCGAACTTCCTGACGAAAAGAAAGCTCGTTTTATCAACGACTTTGGTCTGTCGGACTATGACGCCTCGGTGCTGACCGCCGAAGTGCCGAACGCGATCTATTTTGAAGAGGTTGCAGAAGGCCGCGACGGCAAACTCGCTGCGAACTGGGTGATCAACGAACTCTTTGGTCGTCTAAAGAAAGACGAAAAAGACATCACCGAAAGTCCGATTTCGGCGGCGCGTCTGGGTCAGATCGTTGGCCTAATCAAATCTGAAAAGATCAGCGGCAAGATCGCGAAAGACGTGTTCGAAATCGCCTATACCCAAGACCGCGATCCAGAAGAGATCGTTGCGACTGAAGGTATGGAACAGGTAACCGACACCGGCGCTATTGAGGCTGCCGTTGACGAAATCATCGCAGCGAACCCCGCTCAGGTCGAAAAGGCGCAAGCCAACCCGAAACTGGCAGGCTGGTTCGTGGGCCAAGTCATGAAGGCGACAGGCGGCAAGGCAAACCCTGCTGCAGTGAACGCTTTGGTCATGAAAAAACTGGGTCTTTGATCCAACCCGATCTATGATGAACGGCGACCCCATGGGCCGCCGTTTTCATTTGGACGCCCCATGCGCACGACAGCCGACCGTATCCGCCACGCCCTTAGTTTCGAAGTGATCGCGCTCTGTGTTGCGACACCTGTCGGCGCGTGGCTCTTTCATCAGCCGATGCACTGCATGGGCGTTGTGACCGTTGTCAGTGCCACAATCGCGATGGTGTTCAACTACCTTTATAACTGGGGCTTTGACCACGCGATGCTGCGGTTTCGCGGAACGGTGCATAAGACAGTGGTGATCCGTATCCTTCACGCCATCCTGCTCGAACTAGGTCTGCTCGCCCTGCTCACACCCTTTATCGCGGTCTATCTGGGTGTCAGCTTTTGGACCGCGCTGATGATGGATATCTCGCTCGGCCTGTTTTACCTTAGCTACGCGTTTGTCTTTAACTGGCTCTACGACACGATCTTTCCGATCCCAGAGAGCCAGTAATCACCCAAATATCGCGTCACGGTGATCGGCGAGGTAGATCCGCAACCACGGGGTAAAGGCCTCGGGCGTTGCGGCAAGGGCCGCGTCGAGCGCCTCGAGCGTCATCCATTTGGTTTCCCAGACCTCATCAGGGTTGATCGTCACCTCAGGGGTGCCGTGGCCGACGTAGACCTCAACCACCTCATGTTCGATCAAACCGTTGCCGACATCCGCGCGGTATTCCACCTGCTCCCGCCACGTGAGATCGACACCCGTGATGCCGAGCTCCTCGTCGATGCGGCGGAGCGCACAATCGGCGGGGGCTTCGTTCCAGTGGGGGTGGGTGCAGCAGGTGTTCGCCCATAGACCCGGCGTATGATATTTCGCCGCCGCGCGACGTTGCAGCAGAATGCCCTCTGGCCCCGTGATAAAGACGCTGATCGCAGGATGACGCAGCCCGCGCTGATGCACCTCGAGTTTATCGAGGGGCTGCAATTCGCCATCAATCCAAGCTGCAATACGCGTGTCCATGACGCGCCATGTGCCAAAAACCTGCACAAAATGCCAGCCCTGTCTCTCCCACCAAAGTAGGCGCGACCGATTGGCGCAAGGGGCTTTGCCCCAGGTTGAAAAGAGACTAACTTCGCTCCAGATCAAAGAAGCACAATGTTTGCTTCGAAACCTATGGGAGTTACTCCATGAAGACCCTTAAGCTCGCTACTGCCTTTGCTGTTCTCGCCGCTCCTGTTCTCGCCGAAGGCGACGCAGCCGCTGGTGAACAGGCTTTCAACCGTCAGTGCGTATCCTGCCACGTTGTTCAGAACGCAGCAGGCGAAGTTCTCGCTGGCCGCAATGCGAAAACTGGTCCGAACCTGTTCGGCGTGATCGGTCGCGCACCGGGTTCCGTAGACGGCTTTAGCTATGGTGACGATATCGTTGCTGCCCAAGAATTCGTGGCTGCTTGGGACGAAGAGCAGTTGGCTGCTTACATGCAGGACCCGACCGCTTGGCTGCGCAGCACCACCGGTTCGAACTCTGCTCGTTCGAAAATGTCCTTCAAAGTGCGCCAAGAGGCTGACGCTGAAAACATCGCGGCGTTCCTTGCGACCTTCGCTGAATAATCTTTCCCATCTGGGACGGATCAAAGGGCGCCTTCGGGGCGCCCTTTTTTGTGATGTGGACCCGTCTTTCCCGCCTTGGACCTGTTACGCAAAGCCGCTATAGTCCTGCGGTCGAATTAGGGGGCCTATGAAATGATCTACGAATACAAGGTGGTGCCAGCACCCAAACGCGCCGAAAAGGTCAAAGGGCTAAAGACAACCGAAGACCGCTATGCCCACGCGCTCCAAGAGTTGATGAACCAACAGGGTCGTGACGGCTGGGAATACCAGCGCGCAGAAACGCTGCCCGTTGAGGAACGCAGCGGGTTTCGGTCCAAAGGCATGGTCGAACAACACATGCTGGTGTTTCGCCGCGAAAAGAAAGCGGTCGATGCGGCAGTGACGCCGAGCCAGACCGCCGTTCCAGCGCAACCCGTATTGACCACCGCGCCAAAAACGCCTGCCCCGACCGAACCTACTGTCGCTGCGCAGTAATCAGTCGATCTCGAGGGCGAGCGCGTGAATACGACCCATAATATCGGCGCCAATGGCGTCATGGACCGCACGATGGCGGGCCAAACGAGTCATCGCGCCGAATGCGGGGGCTTTGATCCGCACGCGCCAGTGGCTTTCGCCGCCCTCTTGATATCCGCTATGGCCACGGTGGCCTTCGCTTTCATCAATAACTTCAACCACTTCTGGGGAAAAAGCCGTTACCAGACGGGATTCGATCTCTTTTGCAAGGGACATATTTTTCTCCTTCCCCCTTCAATCTCACGTCCTACGGCTTAAACTCACCCGTCCGAGTCGGAAAGATAAGGCTGCACATGTCCAAGACTGATCCGTTTGGGTTCGACATTTCGGTGTCTGCCTCCAAAAAGAAAAACCCCCGTGGCCGTCGTGGCATGTCGGGCGCGATCGAAACATCAACACGGGTCTGCGACCACGAAGGTTGCGAAGAATCCGGCAAATACCGCGCGCCCAAATCGCCCGATATCCTCGATGAATTCCTGTGGTTCTGTAAGGATCACGTTCGGGAATATAACCTGAAATGGAACTTCTTCGAGACGGCGACTGAGGCCGAACTGAACGCCCAGATGACCAAAGATAAGGTCTGGGAGCGCGAAACCAAGCCGTTCAAGAAAACGGTGGAAGAACGCGCTTGGGCACGTCTCGGCATTGAAGACGCGCATCAGGTTCTGGGCGAAAACGCGACCCGCAATCCAGGTAAGACCAGCGGTGCGACCCGTCGCCTACCGCCGACCGAACGCCGCGCGACCGAGATCCTCGATGTGAAGGACACCATGACCAAGGCGGAAATCCGCAAGGTCTATAAATCGCTGATTAAGGTTCTTCACCCTGACATGAACGGCGGCGATCGTTCCCAAGAGGAGCAGCTGACCGAAGTCGTTTGGGCTTGGGATCAGATTAAAGCGAGCCGTAACTTTAAAGACAAATAATCACGCAAGGCGGGCGAACAGGCGATCCTGTTCCGTCCGCCAGTTGCGAATCAAGAGGTGGGAGGCCAGCAAATTGGCAAACCACAGCAGCGCCAGCATCGGCGAACTCACCAACATAATTGCCAAAGTGAACGGCCCGAACATCGTGCCGTAAAACGGCAGCGCAAGCGTTCCCGCAATCACGGCGCCGACCACGCTGACCCAAATCACGCCGAGCATCCCACGGGCAAACCCGTTCGGCCCAGATTGCCCCATACGGTCCCCCGCGAGCCTCAGCGCAAGGCCACAGCCCAACGCACCACAAAGCACGATCCAACGATGATAGAGCGTCAATCCGCCTTCTAGGATGGAGCCGTGGGACATATGCGTCACCGTCATCAGCCCCAAGCCCGCGCCAAAGGCACAGGTCATCACATAGGCCGTGACAAGCTGCTGCTCGCCTTCGGTCAATGACCAAAAGCCTCGCACAGTGTGCGGCAGGTCCTGCAGGTGGTGATAAACAGCGCGCATCATGCGCATCTTATGGCAGAAAACGCCGATTGGGACGACTGTTATGGTCGAAACGGACTGTTTCGAAACGCGGCCCACCGGCACCTTCGGAGGAAATACGTCACGACCCCCTTTTCCTCGCCGTCTGGACGGTTATGTTGCGGTCGGTAAACGATAGACGCAAGGAAGGTTCGACATGCTCGACCAGAACGCAAAGCCCACCGAAGAAATCGACGTTCGCGAAGTTTTCGGTATCGACAGCAATATGAAGATCAAAGGCTTTGCCGAACGCACGTCTCGTGTGCCAGAGATCGACTCGACCTACAAATTCGACCCGGACACCACTTTGGCCGTTCTGGCAGGCTTTGGGTATAACCGCCGCGTGATGGTCCAAGGCTACCACGGCACGGGTAAATCGACCCACATCGAGCAAATCGCGGCCCGCCTGAACTGGCCGACCGTTCGTGTGAACCTCGACAGCCACATTTCCCGTATCGACCTGATCGGTAAAGACGCGATCAAACTGAAAGACGGCAAACAGGTCACTGAATTCCACGAAGGCATTCTGCCGTGGGCACTTCGCAACCCGACTGCGATTGTATTCGACGAATACGATGCGGGCCGTGCGGACGTGATGTTCGTGATCCAGCGCGTTCTCGAACATGATGGTAAACTGACCCTCTTGGATCAGAACGAAATCATCACCCCGAACCCGTATTTCCGCCTCTTCGCAACTGCGAACACTGTGGGCCTTGGTGATACCACTGGCCTCTACCACGGCACCCAGCAGATCAACCAAGCCCAGATGGACCGTTGGTCGCTCGTCGCGACGCTGAACTACCTCAGCCACGACGCCGAAGCGGCGATCATTCTGTCGAAGGCACCGCACTACAATAACGAAAAGGGCCGCAAGATCATCAGCCAGATGGTGACCGTTGCTGACCTGACCCGCACTGCGTTCATGAACGGCGACCTGTCGACCGTTATGTCGCCGCGGACCGTGATTGCTTGGGCTGCGAATGCAGAGATCTTCCGTGATGTTGGTTATGCGTTCCGCCTGACCTTCCTCAACAAATGTGACGAGTTGGAACGCCAGACCGTGGCAGAGTTCTATCAGCGCTGCTTTGACGAGGAACTGCCGGAATCGGCTGCGTCCATCGCACTCTGATCTATCTGAAAAGATTGAACAAATTGTCAGGGGCTTGCACGAAAGTGCGGGCCCCTGCGCCTTTTCGCGCCCTAGGTGCATTGGGATAGTTTCCAAACTGCACAGTTGATTGACATAAATTTGTCATAAAAGATCAAATCATGAGCGGTTTGAAAACTCTCCTTGCGGTGTTTTTCATGCTGGTCGGGGCCCTGCCCGCGCCAGCGCTCAACAATGCGGCCAACGAAGACCTTCGGATTTTTGCGATCTGCGCTGGCCGTTTTTCAGCGCAAATGGAACATTCGTGGCTCTTTGGAAAAAACGATGCGGGCGACTTTGAACAGGACCGCGAAATGATGCTCATGCTCATTGATGCGATAATGCCTGACACGGATCGTATTCGCGTGATGGACTGGCGGATTAACGCGAAACAAGCCCATGCGATGCTTTTGACACGCGCCGCATATACCATCGACGGGGCCGACGCGGTCTGGGCTGAAACCCGCGCCGAGGCAGCCATCGCAGAATGCCGCGATTTGCTGTGATTCAACTGATCCCGACCACTGGTCATTGCCCAATCGTCGGTCTAGGTTAGTCGCAACGATGACCCGAAGGCTGCCCGCATGAAACCCTCCGATAACCCCGCCGATCCATTCAAAAAGGCATTGGCCGAAGCGACCAAGGTTATGGCCGATGACGCCGATCTGTCGGTGACTTATTCGGTGGACCCTCCGGGTCTGACCAAGGATTCTGTGCGCCTCCCTCAAGTCAGCCGTCGCATGACCCGCGACGAGGTTTTGCTCGCACGCGGAACGGCGGATGCGCTGGCGCTGCGTCACAAATTCCACGACGCCGCCGTTGCAGCACGCTACGCCCCCCAAGGGCAGTTGGCGAAAGAGATTTACGACGCGATGGAGTCCGCTCGGGTCGAGGCCGTCGGTGCCCGCTACATGCCCGGCACGGCGTCGAACATCGACGCAAAGATCGCGACCGAGGCCACCCGCAAGGGCTATGACCAGATCAGTTCCTCCACCTATGCGCCATTGTCCGTGGCCGCTGGCTACCTGATCCGCCACCTCGCCACGGGTCGTCCCCTGCCCAAGGGTGCGAACAACGTGATGGAACTGTGGCGTGGGTTCATCGAGGATCAGGCAGGTGGGACGCTTGAATCGCTAGAAGATACGCTCAGCGATCAACGCGCATTTGCAAAATTTGCACGTAAGATCATTGAGGATCTCGGCTACGGCGATCAGCTCGGCGACGATCCCGATGTTGAGGACGATCAGAACGACGAAACCGCCGAACAGGAGGAGGTTGAGGACAACCCTGAATCCGATGGCCAAGACGATGGTCAAGAGGACGAGGCCGAAGCCAGCCCTGAACAGTCCCAAGACCAGCAGCAGGACCAGCAACAGGCGCAAGTCAGCGCCGACGACATGGCTGATGCCGAATTCGACGAAGAGACCGAGATGCCAGAGGGCGAGGCCCCGCTCGATCCTCCGCCGCCCGCGCCGATCTCGGACGCTGATCCGAACTACACCGTCTACAAAACCGAATTCGACGAAGAAATCGGTGCTGAGGAATTGGCTGAACCCGCTGAGCTTGAACGCCTCCGCGCTTACCTCGACCAGCAGCTAGAGCCGCTCAAGGGCGCTGTGTCGCGCCTTGCGAACAAACTGCAACGTCGTCTTCAGGCGCAGCAGAACCGGTCATGGGAGTTCGACAAAGAGGAAGGCATCCTCGACGCAGGCCGCCTTGCCCGTGTGGTCGCAAACCCAACCACGCCTCTGTCGTTCAAATGGGAAAAAGACACCGATTTTCGCGATACCGTTGTGACGCTTTTGCTGGATAACTCTGGCTCGATGCGCGGTCGCCCGATCTCTATCGCGGCGATCTGTGCGGACGTTCTGGCCCGTACGCTGGAACGCTGCGCGGTCAAGGTCGAGGTTCTGGGCTTTACCACCAAAGCGTGGAAAGGCGGGCAGAGCCGCGAAAAATGGCTGGCCGAGGGTCGCCCCTTGCAGCCGGGTCGCCTGAACGATCTGCGCCACATCGTCTATAAATCCGCGGACGCCCCGATGCGTCGGACCCGTGCGAACCTTGGTCTGATGATGAAAGAGGGTCTATTGAAAGAGAACATCGACGGGGAGGCGCTGGAATGGGCGCACCGCCGTATGATGGCCCGTCGTGAGCAGCGCAAAATCCTCATGGTGATTTCCGATGGCGCGCCCGTTGATGACAGCACATTGTCGGTGAACCCTGCCAACTACCTCGAAAAACACCTGCGTGACGTGATCGCCATGATCGAAAAGCGCAAGGCGGTCGAACTGATGGCAATCGGGATCGGCCACGATGTGACGCGGTATTACGACCGCGCTGTGACCATCACCGATGCGGATCAGTTGGCGGGTGCGATGACCGAACAATTGGCGAGCCTGTTTGACTCTGACCCTCGGGCACGCGCACGGTTCGCAGGCATCCGCAAGGCGGGCTAACCACCTGTATTAAAATGAAAAGGGGCGGCAATGTTCCAGACCTTTGAGACTGCGTTTTCAGGGAAAGCGGGGCCCGAGAGGCTATCGAAACTGCGTGTCCAAATGGCGGCCGCAGGGGTGGACGGGTTCCTCGTCCCCCGCGCCGATGCGCATCAAGGCGAATACGTTGCAGCCTGTGACGAACGTCTAGCGTGGCTGACAGGCTTTACAGGATCGGCAGGGTTCTGCGCCGTGTTGGCGGATCAAGCCGGCCTCTTTGTCGATGGCCGTTACCGCCTGCAGGTGCGCGAACAGGCTGCGGATGTGTTCACGCCCGTTGATTGGCCCGAGGTTAGATTTGGTGACTGGCTGGAAGACCACGCAGAGGGTCGGACCATCGGCTTTGATCCGTGGTTACATACGATCAGCGAGATTAAAGGGCTGCGTGAACAGGCAAATATGGTCGCCTGCGCCAATCTGGTCGATCAAATTTGGACCGACCGCCCTGCCCCGCCTGCAGCACCGTTCTTTGTACAGCCCGATTCCCTCGCAGGGGAAAGCCACGGCGACAAACGGGCCCGCCTTGCCAAAGGCCTTCGGGACAATGGACAAGCTACGGCAGTCCTGACCCTGCCCGACTCTATCGCGTGGCTTTTGAACATTCGTGGCGCCGATATCCCGCGCAATCCCGTGCCGCAGTGCTTTGCCATTCTCTATGCGGACGGTCGCGTGGACCTCTTTGCCCGCGATGGCAAAACTGATGCAATCATGGATCACCTAGGGGCCGAGGTGACGGTTCACGGCGAAGAGGCCTTTGTCCCAGCCCTGCAGTCGCTCGACGGCGCGGTTCTGATTGATCCCAACACCTGCCCGCAGATCATCGGCGAAACCCTCGCCAACCCTGTTGAGGGGCGCGATCCCTGCGTTCTGCCCAAGGCCTGCAAAAACCCGACCGAGATCGCGGGGGCCCGAACAGCGCACCTGCGTGATGCGGTCGCTATGTGCCGCTTCCTGCATTGGCTGGAGGAGGCTGGGCATGTCACCGAAATCGATGTGGTCACTCAGCTGGAACAGTTCAGGGCAGAGACTGGCGCGCTGCGGGATATCTCTTTTGATACCATTGCGGGCAGCGGTCCGAACGGCGCCGTCATCCACTACCGCGTGACCCATGACACCAACCGCCAGCTTCAGGACGGTGATCTGCTCGTGCTCGATTCGGGTGGGCAGTATCAGGACGGCACGACCGACATCACCCGCACCATCGCGATTGGAACTGTCGGCGCAGAGGAACGCGCCTGCTATACCCGCGTCCTCCAAGGCATGATCGCGATCAGCCGCGCGCGGTTCCCGAACGGTGTCACGGGTGCGCATCTCGATTCCCTCGCGCGGTTCCCGCTGTGGACAGCGGGCTTAGATTTCGACCACGGCACGGGTCACGGCGTCGGATCATACCTCTGCGTTCACGAAGGGCCGCAACGTCTTAGCCGTGTTTCGGACATTCCTTTGCGCCCCGGGATGGTATTGTCGAATGAACCCGGCTACTACCGTGCCAAGGCCTTTGGCATTCGGATTGAAAACCTGATCGTTGTTCAACCCGCACCGCCAATTGCCGGAGGAGACGCGCACCGCAATCATCTCTCGTTTGAGACGCTGACATGGGTGCCCCTTGATCGTCGGCTTATAGACCCCACCTTGCTGTCCCGCGACGAAGTGTCGTGGATCGACAGTTACCATGCGACCGTGCTGGACAAGGTGGGGGCAAATCTGGATGCTGCGGCCAAACACTGGCTCGAGCAGGCGTGTGCGCCGCTCTGACGCCAAATCGTAACATGCGGCCTGTATCAACAGGCAACTGAAAGACACACAAGGGAGGGGCCACAATGGCCGACCACATCACTATTCGTCCCGCTGGAGGCACTTGGGTCGTTCGCGCTGGCGGTGCTGTTCTGGGCGAAAGCTCTGACGCGCTGGAGCTGATCGAAGGCGATATGGCGCCCGTGATCTATTTCCCGCGTTCGGACATCGCGATGGCGTTTTTGGATGAATCCGACACGACCTCGCATTGCCCACGCAAAGGCGACGCACGCTATTTCACCATCGTCGCCAAAAGCGGCCCAATCAAAGACGCAGTTTGGTCCTATGAAAACCCGTCCGACGCGGTGTCGCAGATCAAAGATTACCTTGCCTTCTACACCAGCAAAGTCGCTGTTGAGCAGGTTTAACCTAGGCGTGCTCTTCGGCTGAGACAGCGGCAAGGGCACGGTTAAACGCACGCAAGGCATCGACATGGAACAAGGCGCCCCGCACCTCTGCTGGGGCGTCTTTCTTTTGTCGAACCACTGGAACAAAGGATTCCCCGCTGTTTTCAAACAGGGGCATCGCACGGTCGAGCGTGGCATCATGCGCCACATAGATCCCGCGTTGAATGAGCGCCTCGCAGTCCTCAAGCGACGCGCCGCGCGGGTGATCCATCGACCGCATCACTGTCGCCACATCAAAGGTGGACAACAGATATGCCTGTGGGCCAGCTGCGATCCGCACGCCCCGACGCTCCAACTGGGTGAGAAAGAACGACCCTGCGATAAACCGCGACGAAACGGCCGTCGACATAGACACAGCGACCATGACGGCCAGCCCCGTTTGCCAGTCGCCCGTTAGTTCAAACACGATCAACGTGGTTGAGATCGGCGCGCCCAAGACCGCCGCCGCAACAGCGCCCATCCCTGCAAGCGCATAAAGCGCCGCCGTTCCCGAATAGTCAGGCAAAAGCCCCGTTGCCACCATCCCAAATGCCAACCCTGCAAGCGATCCGACAACCAACGCGGGTGAAAAGACGCCGCCGCCCATTCGTCCGCCCATTGTAATGGCGACCGCAATGACTTTGACCGCGGCAAAGACGACGGCTTGCCAAAACAGCAACCGCCCCGACAGCGCGTCTGACGTGATCCCGTAACCAACACCGATAATATGTGGGAACCAAAGCGCAATGACCCCGAGCAGCCCACCCGCGATCGCAGGGCGAAGAGCACGTGGGATACGCAGCTTTGTTTGAACCGCTGTTCCGATGGTATCCGCCCAAAAGATCGACCGCATCAGAACAATGGCAAGAACGCCGCTGAGAAGGCCCAAGAGGATAAACGCGGGCAATTCTACGTAGAACCGAAGGGCCGTTGTGGTCGGCAGGAAATACTCCGTCACATCGCCGTGGATCATCCGACTAACCACCGTGCCCGCGACAGAAGCAATCACAATCGGCGCAAAAGCACGCATCGCGAAATGGCGTAGGACCACTTCGAGCGCAAAGAGCGCCCCCGCAATCGGCGCATTAAAGCTCGCAGAGACGCCCGCAGCCACGGCGCAGCCCAATAGGTCACGACCTGTCACGCCGTCCGCCTTGATCAACCCGCTCACATATGTCGCCAAAACACCCACGAGGTGGACAACAGGCCCCTCACGCCCAGACGAACCACCCGTCGCCAAGGTCACAAAACTCGCCGCTGCAGAGGCCAGACCTTCGCGTTTTTCAACTCGTCCGTCCCGCAGTGCAGCCCCTTCGATCACGTCAGCCACAGCCCGCACGCGCCCATCGGGGGTAAACCGATCAAGGATCAGGCCAACAATCAGGCCACCACACACGGGGATCAAAACGATCCAATACCAGTCGAGCATTGCCGCAGACCGATGCAGTCGCGCCACCTGATTGGTTTGGTAAACAAAGGACTGAAGGCTCTCGATCCCCAGCCGGAACCCCATCGCAATAAGGCCACCGCCAATCCCGATCATCAAAGCGATGAACCAGAACTGAATCTCGCTCGGCCCTTTGGTGCGAATGGTGCGCAAGGTGTCGGCCAAGGCTTTGGCAACTGCGCCGCTGGCGGATTTCACGTGCTGAGTCGTCTTCGTCGACATCGCTAGCCCACTGGTTCGTTTGATTTCTGTGTAGGACAGTTCGTCAAATGGACCAAGCATCGTCGCGTCATTTCAGGGATTTAGCCCCGTAATTCCCAAAGTTTCCGCTACGTCATCGTTAAATTAGCACGTTCGTTCCAGAAAGGGGTTAACAAAGCGTCACAATTCAACTATACGTTAGGCATAGTTTTTATACCTAAGAATATGCCTTCGGGCGCTAAGTTTTTGAACCGGATGTCTGTGAGTGGCTGACGGGTTTTCTATAGAACGGTCGCGGGTCACCTTCGGGTGGCCCGTTTTTTTACGCGGTGAGCAACGCGCGTGCCGCGGCGCGGGCTTCCTCGGTGATGCGGTCGCCAGAGATCATCCGCGCGATTTCATCCACGCGTTCGTCTGCATCCAGCGGCACCACCGTCGACAGCGTCTGCGTCTCTGTTTGACGTTTCTCAACCCGCCAATGGTGCCCGCCCAGTGCTGCCACTTGCGGCGAATGGGTCACGACCAGCACCTGCCCCGCCGAGGCGAGCCCTGCCAATCGACGACCAACCGCATCGGCGGTCGCACCGCCAACACCACGGTCAATTTCGTCAAAGATCATCGTGATGCCCGTCGTCCCTGCCGACAAACAAACCTTCAGCGCCAACAGGAAGCGGCTCAATTCACCGCCCGACGCGATTTTGTTGAGCGGGCCAGAGGGCGCACCAGGGTTCGTCGCCACGGTAAAAGCCACGTCATCGCGCCCTTCGGGGCCTTCTTCGCCAGCCACGACATCGGTTTTGAAAACCGCGCGTTCCATTTTCAACGGGGCGAGTTCCGCCGCCATCGCCGCGTCAAGGCGAGAAGCCGCCTCAACCCGCGCTGCGGTCAATGCGCTGGCTGCCGCATCATAGGTTTGCTCTGCCGCCTTCACTGCGACCTGCAGCGCCGCGAGGTCGCGTTCCCCACCGTCCAGCAAGTCCAGCTTTGCCCGCAGACCATCTGCGTGTGCAGACAGATCATCTGGCAGGACCGCATATTTCCGCGCCAAACCACGGATCGCGAACAAACGCTCTTCGGTCAGTTCAAGATCGGCAGGGTTAAAGTCGAGCGAGTCGAGGCATTCTTCGATCCCGCGCTGCGCTTCACCCAATTCATCCATCGCCCGCGATAGGGCCGACAACGGGGCGTCCAGACGGCCCTCAGCCTTATCCGCCGCATCGCCAAGCCACCGTGCCGCGTTCGACATCAGCCCCTCAGCGCCTTCATAGGACAGCGCGTTAAAGGCCTGAGAAATATCGTTGCGGATCTTTTCTGCTGCCTGCATCAGACGGCGTTTGCCGTCCAAGGTCGCCTCTTCACCGGGTTGCGGGTCGAGTTTATCCAACTCCCCAACCGCATGGCGCAAAAACTCTTCTTCGGCGCGGGTCTCTGCGATCTTGGCCTCTGCCGCGACCAGCGCCTTGCGCGATTGCGCCAAACCACGCCATGCCGCGCGGGTCGCGTCGATCAGATCGGATACCTGCGCAAAATCGTCCAAGAGCAACCGATGCCCACGCGGGTTCAACAATCCACGGTCATCGTGCTGGCCGTGCAATTCGATCAGCGTGTCGGAGAGTTGGCGCAGGACCTCGCCGCTCACCCGACGATCATTGACCCATGCGGTCTTGCGCCCGTCAGCGGTGTTGATGCGACGCAGGATCAGTTCCCCATCCGCCTCGATCCCAGCTTCTTGCAGAACCGCCTCAGCCGCATGGCCCGACGGAACGTCGAACACCGCAACAACCTCGCCCTGCTCTGCCCCCTGACGCACGAGGTCGGCGCGGCCGCGCCAACCCAGCACAAAACCGAGGGAATCCAGTAGGATCGATTTACCCGCGCCTGTTTCACCCGTGAGCACGTTAAGACCCGGTTGGAACTCTAGCTCCAACCGATCAATAATCAGCATATCTCGGATATCTAAACCGCGCAGCATTGTGTCAGCGTCCAGCAGGGTTTCCCCCGCCTCCCCTTAGAGCCATTCGCCACGGATCATCTGGCTATAGACCGCCGCCAGCCAGCTATCCCCAATCAAGGACGGCTCAAGCCCGCCTTCGGTCAACAACTTGTAGCTATCCGCATACCATTCGGTCGATTGGAAATTATGACCAAGGATGGCCCCTGCGGTCTGCGCTTCTTCAACAAGGCCGAGCGACAGGTAACATTCCACCAAACGGTGCAGCGCTTCTGGTGTGTGGCTGGTGGTCTGGAACGACTCGACCACGACGCGGAAACGGTTCGCAGCGGCCTGATAGTGGCCCCGCTTCAGATAGAAGCGCCCGATTTCCATTTCCTTGGCCGCGAGGTGATCAAAGGCCAAATCAAACTTCAAAATCGCCGACCGCGCATATTCGCTGTCAGGATAGTTTTCGATCACCGCCCGAAGTGCTTGGAGCGCTTGGAACGTCAGGCCCTGATCGCGACCCACTTCGTCGATCTGATCGTAGTAGGACAAGGCCAGCAGATACTGCGCATAGGCCGCGTCACCGTCCGCCGGGTAGAAGTTCAAGAACCGCTGTGCCGCAGCACGGCTGTTTTCGTAATCTTTGTCACGATGATAGGCAAAGGCCTGCATGATCAGCGCACGTTTGGCCCATTCGGAATAGGGATAAAGGCGTTCGATCTCACCGAAATAGAACGCGGCATCAGACTCGCGACCGCGTTCGAGTTCGTATTCACCGCGCTGATAAATTTCTTCGGCAGAAAATTGCTCAAGCGCCCCTTCGACTTTGGGGTCAAAGGAATTACAGGCCGTCAACGTGGCGACGGACAGGAACGCGACAGACAGGATGGTTCGTGCTTTTGTGGCCCGACTACGGCTTAACATGAACGCCCCCAATTTTCATTGCTCGATCAGTCGATCGACGGGCTGCGTCGATCGTGTTTCGTCTTGGTCTAGCATAGAAAAATGCAGGGCAAAATGCCTTTTGCCACTTGTCGCAGTCTCACTCAGGCGACCCGGCTCAGATCAGCGATATTTACACCCACACCTGGCAGACGAGCGGCGATAGAGGCATCGCAGGTGACCCAGCGCCAAGCATCGGGACGTTCAAACATTGCACGCAACAGTTTGTTGGTCAGGGCGTGGCCCGCACGGTGGCCCGAATACCGACCAAGGATCGGTGCACCTGCCGTATACAAATCACCCAACGCATCCAGCATCTTGTGACGCACAGCTTCGTCTTTGTGACGCAGACCACCAGGGCTAAGGATATCGTTTCCTTCAACCACTACAGCGTTTTCCAGCGTGCCACCCAGCGCAAGACCTGCCGCGTGCATCGCATCGACGTCACGCATACGGCAGAAGGTGCGGCTGTCGCACAACTCACGCACAAAGGCACCATTGGCCATGTTCAGCGTCTTTTGCTGTTGGCCAATTGCCGCATCGGGGAATTCAATTTCGAAATCCATCTGGAGCGATGTCGCAGGCGACAGACGCGCAATCGCGTCGCCGTTTTGCACTTCGATCATGTCCAGAACTTCAATAGCGCGGAGCGGAGCACCCAAACGGTGCAGGCCAGCCGTCACAATCGCACGCACAAACTGTGCCGCGCTCCCGTCGAGGATCGGAACCTCGGGACCGTCGATTTCACACAGAACGTTGTGAACGCCCGTGCCCGACAGGGCCGCCATAAGATGTTCGATGGTCGAAACGCTGGTGCCTGCGTCATTGGTCAGACGGGTGTTCAGCGGCTCTTGGATCACGTGATCCCAAAGGGCGGGCATGTCACGATCAGACGCGAGGTCCACACGGCGAAACACGATACCATGGCCCGCAGGAGCAGGACGCAAGACAAGCCGTGCTGGTTTGCCCGAATGCAATCCAACGCCATCAAATGTCAGGTCAATGTTCAGTGTGGTCTGCACGTAAATGCGCCTTTTTGTTACTGACACTCATTTAAGACGGGTACCGAGAACCCTCAACTCACTCTTTGCAACGGACTGAAACATATGAAACAGTTTTGTTAAACCATTGTTAAACAAGCAAAAAGGCCGCCCAATCGACGGCCTTTTCACTGAATTATGTCAGTTTGTTAGTTCGCTTGACGGCGCAGGAACGCAGGAATCTCGATCCGTTCTTGCTCTGGATCGGCTGCTTTCGCCTCTTCGCGGACCGCGTGCACCTGCGGCTGAGCGCGGGACGGAGCGGGCTGTGCAGGCTCTGCGTCCGAGTGGCCGGTCATGCGGTTGATCAGGTTGTTGATCCCGAACCCACGACGCGGAGCCTCTGCTTCGGCAGCAGGTGCCGGAGCGGCAGGCGCTGCAGGGGCGGAAGGCTTACGAACGGCTGCTTCGAGACGTGCAAGTGCCTCTGGCGACGGTGTGCCCGGCGCAGGTGCGCGCGGCGCAACGAATGCCTCAGCCGGAGCGAACTGGGTTTCCGGACGCGGCTGGTAAGCCGGCGGCGGAAGGTCGTCTTCGACTTGCGGTTCAAAACCGTCGAAACCGTCGTCTTGTGCGGTATCTGCTTCGAACGCATCGTCAAACAGAGTGCGGTCGTCAGCAGCGGTCTCTGCAACAGGTGCAGGAGCTGGTTCAGCCGCAGGCATTTCAGCCGATACGGTCTGGGTCAGCGGAGCCGACATGCTGCGGCGCGGAAGCGGTGCTTCAACTTGGCCGACCGATGCGTCGATGCCTGTCGCAACCACGGACACGCGCATTGCGCCGTCCATGTTCGGGTCGAGGGTCGAACCGACGATGATGTTTGCGTCGGGATCGACTTTCTCGCGGATTTTGTTCGCAGCTTCGTCGAGTTCGAAGAGGGTCAGGTCGTAGCCACCAGTGATGTTGATCAGAACACCACGTGCGCCTTCGAGGCTGATTTCGTCGAGAAGCGGGTTCGCAATCGCCTGCTCTGCCGCATCGATGGCGCGGTTTTCGCCAGTTGCTTCACCAGTGCCCATCATCGCTTTGCCCATTTCGTCCATCACAGAACGAACGTCAGCAAAGTCGAGGTTGATCAGGCCCGGACGAACCATCAGGTCGGTCACGCCTTTAACGCCCTGATACAGCACGTCGTCAGCCATTGCGAAGGCTTCGGTAAAGGTGGTTTTTTCGGTCGCCAGACGGAACAGGTTCTGGTTCGGAATGATGATCAGCGTATCAACAACCTTCTGCAGAGCTTCGACGCCCGCTTCCGCTTGTTTCATGCGCTTGCCGCCTTCGAACTGGAACGGCTTGGTCACAACGCCAACGGTCAGAACGCCCAGCTCGCGAGCTGCCTGCGCGATGATCGGTGCCGCGCCCGTGCCCGTTCCACCGCCCATACCAGCGGTGATAAAGCACATGTGCGCGCCAGCCAGATGGTCAACGATCTGCTCGATGCTTTCTTCAGCCGCAGCAGAGCCAACCGACGGACGAGCGCCAGCGCCCAGACCTTCGGTGACTTTCAGACCCATCTGGATCTTCGACGCCGATTTCGACTGTTGCAGAGCTTGCGCGTCGGTGTTCGCAACAACGAACTCCACACCCTCAAGTTCTTTTTCGATCATATTATTGACCGCATTGCCGCCTGCACCGCCAACGCCAAATACGGTAATCCGGGGCTTGAGCTCTTCTTGCCCGGGCATGGAAAGGTTCAATGCCATACTCTGTCCGCCTGTATGTTTTGGGGCCCGTCCCAAACCGGGCACTCTTCAACTGATTAATCCACAGTCTAGCGTGTCAGAATCGCAACGTCACGGGAAAAACGCAGAAAACCCGCAAAATATTGCGGGTTTAGTGGGCAAAATCGCTTGATTTGGATGAATCGGCGAAATCTTGCGTATTACCAGTTGTCCTTGAACCATTTCACCGCGCGTTTGAGCGAACGAGACGGGTAGCTCTCGGTCGGAACCTCGAAATCCCACCATTCATCTTGCGGGTGAGCCGCGAACAACGTCAGGCCAACTGCCGCCGCAAATGCTGGGCCTGTTGCGGCCTGCGGAAGCCCCTGAACACGGAGCGGACGACCAAGGCGCACTTGTTGACCGAGGATACGGCTGGCCAGCCCGTCCAGACCTGGAATTTGGCTCGCGCCACCTGTCAGGACGATCTGCTGGCTCGGCAGATATTCGAACCCAGCCGCATCAAGGCGCGCACGGGCTTCTTCGAGGATTTCCTCAACACGCGGGCGCATGATGCCGATCAACTCAGCGCGGCTAACGGTGCGACGATCACGCTCCCAATCGCCAGTATCGCCACCGATTTCGATCTGCTCGCGGTCGTCCATGCCTGTGGCCACAACGCCGCCATAGAACGTCTTAATCCGTTCAGCGATCGCGTGAGGAACCTGCAGGCCCATAGAGATATCTTGGGTCACGTGATCCCCGCCCATGCGGACGCTGTCAGCATAGATCATGTGTTTCTTCATAAAGATCGACACGCCCGTCGATCCGCCGCCCATATCAATACAGGCGGCACCGAGTTCTTGTTCGTCCTCAACCAGCGACGAAATCCCCGACACATAGGCCGACGACGCAATACCAGCGAGTTCGAGGTCACAGCGGCGGATGCACTGGAACAGGTTCTGCATCGCTGCGGCATCGACCGACAGCAGGTGCATATCGGTGGACAGCACGTTACCCGCATGACCACGCGGATCGGACATGCCAGTGCGGTGATCGAGGTTAAAGTTGATCGGCTGCGCGTGAAGCACCTCGCGCCCTTCGCCCAGATCAGGCATATCGCAGGCCGCCAGGACGCGACCGATATCTTCGCCCGAAACGACCTCGCCGTTCACATTCACGTCGCCCGCAAGGCCATAGGACCGTGGACGCGCACCCGACAGACAAGCGATCACGTGGTCCACACGGACGCCAGCCATCTTTTGCGCGGCCTGAACAGCCGTGCGAATGGCGCGTTCGGTTTCCTGCATCGCGTCCACTTCACCAAAGCGAACGCCGCGCGAACGGGTGGTCGCGGCGCCGATCACTCGGAACGACGACTGACCAGCGAGAGAACCCACACCGTCTTCACCACGGCTACGTTCTGGACCATCGAACCGCAGAACGAGACACGCCACCTTGGAGGTGCCGACGTCAAGAATAGCGATCAATCCCCGTTGGAGAGCGGCCTTACGCATGTTGCGCATTGCACGTTGGGTTTCATAAAGCTGCTTCATTAGTTACCGGCCCCTGATACGTCTGCATTTATTCGGCGCATTTCAGCAGCGCCGCTTTCTCCCAACCGCAAGGTCGGTCGGTCTTTGTTCCGCATGTCGACAACAGCGACATCGCGTTCGAGTAGATCTTGGGTTTGGCTCATCACAACGACCCGCTCAAAGGATGTCACGGCATCAGTTTCGGGCAGCAAAATGCGCTGATCCCGATCCAAAACCACATCCCAGCGGCGTTCGCCCATCCGCACCAAACCACGCACCCGCGGGGCCACAGGGCCAGCGGCTGCAAATATCGACATCGCCTCGGTCAGGGCATCTTTTGCCCCATCGCCAGCGATCAACGGCAACTCAGCGCGATCCCCACGCGATTGCACATCAGCAATCACGCGCCCGCTCGCGTCCACGAGGTGCAGCGCCTCACCCTGACGCCAAATGGCTACAGGCACACGCGGCGTGACGAGCACTTGAAGAATTCCGCCTGGTTTGATCCGCAGGGTCGCGCGTTCTACTACAGCGACCTCTTCAACGCGACGACGCCCCTCTTCGAGGTCGAGGTCAAACGAGGACACAGGGAAATTGTAGTTCAGCACGCTGCGGATCGCAGTCGCAGTCTCGGTGTCCACGCCATCAACCGCCATGGCCGAGAGCATGAACTCGGGCCGCTGCTGAAAACTGCGCACCATGTCGTTGTAACCGTCCGAGATCGCCTGACGACGATCCCCGTCCATCACGTAAATCCCGACCAGAGCTGAAACCATCAGCACAGGCAGGCCCGTGCGGATCAGACGCCGATAGATCGGCGTCAGCATCCAACGTTCATAGCGATACTGCCACTTGGACGGTGACGGATCGTGGCGCATGCCGTGGGGTTCGCGTTGGCCGATTAGCGGTCGCATGTTGCGTCCTCCACCAGCCATTTGCAGAGCGACGGGAAATCAACGCCAGCATGCGCAGCCTGTTCAGGCGCAAGCGACGTAGGCGTCATCCCCGGTTGGGTATTCGTCTCAAGAAGGATCAGACCGTCCAGACCACGTGCCTCATCCCAACGGAAATCCGTGCGCGACAACCCACGACAGCCAAGCGCCTGATGCGCCCGAACAGCGTAATCGAGGCAGGCCTCGTAAATCTCTGCAGGGATATCGGCGGGGATCACATGGCGCGATCCGCCCGTCGTATATTTCGCGGTGTAATCATACCAGCCGTCAGTAATAATGTCGGTCACGCCGAGCGCCCGATCCCCCATCACTGCCGTTGTCAATTCACGACCGGGAACAAAGGCTTCGACCATCAGAACGTCAGGCATATCGTCGGACAGGTCAGGCGGCGTGTTCGCACCCTCTTGGACGATATAAACCCCGACAGAGGAGCCTTCGTTATAGGGTTTCACGACATAAGGCGCAGGCATCACATGGCGCGACGCCACCTCAGCCTTGGTCGCGAGGATACTTTCCACAACAGGCAAACCAGCCGCACGATAAGCCGCCTTGGTCTTCTCTTTGTCCATCGCGAGGGCCGACGCCAACACGCCAGAATGGGTGTAAGGGATACGCAGCCATTCGAGCAGACCTTGGACGCAACCGTCCTCGCCCCAACGGCCATGCAGAGCATTGAACACAACATCAGGACGTTCCGCATCAAGGCGTGCCGCCAAATCGGCGCCCGCATCAATCGCGATTGTCTGGAACCCAGCAGCCTGTAGCGCGGCGACACACTCCTTGCCGGACGAGAGGGACACCTCACGTTCCGCCGACGGTCCACCCATCAACACAGCCACTTTTGGGTTTGTCCTGCCCGACATTCCCTCTGCCTCACCTGCGTGTCTTTGCGACACGTCTGTTTTCAAAATGTCCGCCCCGTTTTCGGGTGTCGAACTGCCTGTAATTTAGTCTTGGAAATCAGAGGCCGGCTCTCCGACCCTCATGATTTCCCATTCTAGCGTTATTCCACTGGAATCGTAAACCTTTTTCCGCACGTCCTCGCCCAATCCTTCGAGATCGGCAGCCGTCGCCCCGCCCGCGTTGGTCAAGAAATTGGAATGTTTGACGTTCATGATCGCGCCACCACGGGTCGCACCACGCATTCCCGCGTCGTCAATCACCTTCCACGCCTTCAGATCGTGGCTGTCATCCGCCTGCCCTGTTGAAGAATAACCGACAGGATTTCGAAAGGTCGACCCAGCGGTTCTGTCCTTTGTGGGTTGGGTTTCGTCGCGTTTTTGCAGCTGCGCGTCCATCTTTGCGGCCAGCGCATCTGGATCACCCGCAACGCCGTCAAACACCGCACCAACGATCACCGCACCCTCGGCCAGATCGGACTGACGGTAGCGCAGGTTCAGCGCCTCAGCAGGGAGCGTTTCGCGACGACCGTTCCGATGGATCACGTCCACGCTGCGCAAATAATCGCTCACGTACTCGCCGTAACAGCCCGCATTCATCCGAACAGCGCCACCGATGGACCCCGGAATGGTGCGCAAGAAGGTCAGGTTAACCCCGTTTTCCGCCGCCCGACGCGCCACATGCGCATCAAGAGCCGCGGCACCCGCGCGGACCTCTGTCCCGTCAACCTCAATCCCGTTGAATCCACGACCCAAACGGATCACAACGCCCCGAATACCGCCGTCGCGCACGATCAGGTTCGATCCGACACCCATCGCAAAGACAGGCACCACTGGGTCAAGAGCCGCTAAAAACTCGGCCAGATCATCAGCATCGGCAGGCTGGAACAACACATCCGCGGGACCGCCCACGCGCATCCACGTCAGCTCTGCCAACGAACGGTTTTCGGTCAATGTGCCGCGCACAGGGGGGAGATCAAAATCAAGCGTCATACGCGCGGTTTACCTATTCAACACACGACTGCCAAGCCGCAGGACCCAGCGCCAAGCATAATACAATGGCCAACGCAGCACCGATCCAGAGGCCGCCAGCGCGACCAAACCAATCAGCACCCCGTTTTCGAAAAAGACCCAAACCAAAATGGGGGCACCAGTCGCGATCAGGAAATAGGCCCGCGACCAGTGGTTATCTTTGCTCGGCAAAAGCGCCGCGAGATTGGCCGCAAATAGCCAAACGCAAATCGCTATGACCGACGCGCTGAGCGTCACGCCTTCATCCGCTCGGGCAGGTTATTCGCCCAAGTGCTGATCGTCCCTGCCCCGAGGCAGACAACCATATCACCGGGACGCGCCTGTTCGCGAACCAGACGCTCCAGATCTTCTTCAGAGATCAGGGCGCGCGCGTGACGGTGACCGTGGCGGATCAAACCAGCGACGAGGTCATCACGACTCGCGCCTTCAATCGGTTGCTCGCCCGCCGCATAAACCTCAGCGATGGCGACGACATCGGCCTCGTTAAAGCAGGAACAGAAATCTTCGAACAGCGAGGACAAGCGGCTGTAACGGTGTGGCTGGTGCACGGCAATCACGCGGCCATCACAAGCCTGACGCGCGGCCTTGAGCACGGCGGCGATTTCGACGGGGTGGTGACCGTAGTCGTCAATGATGGTCACGCCACCGAGGACTTCACCCACCTTGGTAAAGCGACGATTTACGCCGCCAAACTTGGCCAGTGCCTCGCGGATTTCGTCCTTTTTCATGCCGAGGTGACGTGCAACCGCGACCGCAGACAGCGCGTTCGATACGTTGTGATCCCCCGGCATCGGCAAGGTGCAACCTTCGATGACGTCGTCCTCGACCTGAAGCGCCACGTCAAAATGCGCGACACCCGCTTTGTAATGCAGGTTGATCGCACGGACATCGGCCTGCGTGTTGAACCCATAGGTGATCACGCGGCGGTCAGTGATTTTACCGACGAGCGACTGAACCTCGGGGTGATCGGTGCAGCACACAGCCACGCCATAAAACGGGATGTTCGAGACGAAATCGTAAAACCCTTTGCGCAGGTTTTCGATGCTACCCCAGTGCTCCATATGCTCTGGGTCGATGTTGGTCACAATCGCGATGGTCGCAGGCAGGCGGTTAAAGGTGCCGTCAGATTCATCCGCCTCGACCACCATCCATTCGCCTTCGCCCACACGAGCGTTCGACCCGTATGCGTGAATGATCCCGCCATTCACGACAGTCGGGTCAAAGTTACCGTGATCCAACAGCGCAGACACCATCGTGGTGGTCGTCGTTTTTCCGTGCGTACCCGCAACAGCGACGTTCGATTTCAGACGCATCAACTCTGCCAGCATCTCCGCGCGGCGCACAATCGGCAGGCCACGACGGCGGGCTTCGTCCAATTCAGGGTTACCCGGTTTGATCGCCGAGGAGATCACAACGACCTGCGCGTCTTTGAGGTTTTCGGCGGCCTGACCTTCGAAAATGGTCGCGCCCATGCCTGCCAAACGATCTGTGATCTTTGACGTTTTTGCGTCCGACCCCTGCACCGTGTAGCCAAAGTTCACCAAAACTTCGGCGATGCCAGACATACCGATGCCGCCAATCCCGACAAAATGGATGGCACCGACATCAATGGGCAGTTTGGTTGCAGAGTTCATATCGTTCGTCTTTCTTATTATTTAACCGCCAGTTCTTCGACCAGCGTCACCAAGCGCTCTGTCGCATCCGGCAAGCCGCATGACAAGGCCGCCGCCGCCATTTGCGCGGCACCTTGCGCATTCGACAGAATGAGTTCGATCTGAGCCGAGAGGCTCTCTTCCGAGACCTGAGATTCAGGCATCAGGATCGCCGCACCAGCATCAGACAGACCCCGTGCGTTTGCTGTCTGGTGATCCGCTGTCGCCGCCGCAAAGGGGATCAGGATCGCAGGGCGTCCGATGACGGAAATATCCGCGACAGAGGACGCACCAGAACGGCTGATAACCAGCTGCGCTTCGGCCATCCGTTCGGGAATATCGGTAAAGAATGGCTGCACGTCGGCCTTGATCCCAGATTGGGCATAGGCTGACTGAACGCGCTCCATATCTTCGGGACGGGCCTGATGGGACACACGTACGAAACGGCGGATGGCATCGGGGAGCGCTGCAATCGCTGCAGGCACCGCATCAGACAGAATGCGAGCGCCCTGACTGCCACCGATCACAAGAATGGACATCGGGTAATCGCCTGGCGCGATGTATCCCGCCCCTGCCCGCGCAAGGACCGCACCGCGCACGGGGTTCCCCGTGTGTTCTCCATCCACCCCTTCGGGCAAAGTGGTCGGCCATGTGCCACACGCGATCTTAGTCACACGTTTTGCAAAGACTGTGTTCACACGCCCCAACACACCGTTTTGTTCGTGGATCATCCGAGGACGGCGCAAGATCATCGCAGCCGCCATCGCAGGGATCGACGGATAGCCGCCAAAGCCAACAACCATCGCAGGTCTATCCCGCAACATACGCAACAGAGCCGACAGAACACCGCCCGCGATTTTGAACGGCACCAGCGCCTTAGCCGCAGCACCGCCACGCGCGAAGGTCGCACTGCCCAGTTCGATCACCTCGACCGCATCAGGGAAACCGCCAGCATAACGCGCACCACGCGCATCGGTCGTCAGTTGAACACGCCAGCCTTTGGCCAGCATCGCTTCGGCGAGGGCTTGGGCTGGGAACATATGCCCCCCAGTCCCCCCCGCAGCGATTACGAGTAAAGGTTTAGCCATTATCGCCCCCGACGGCTAAAGATATCACCAATTTGGCCCTGCGGTCGCGACCGCGTGAAGGCCAAAAGCATCCCCATCACAATGCCCGATGCAATCACCGACGACCCGCCATAGGACACGAACGGAAGCGTCATCCCCTTGGCTGGGAGCAGACGCACCGCAACACCCATGTTGATCATCGCCTGAACCGAGAACATGCAGGCAAGGCCCGTGCCCGCCAAACGAATGAACGGATCACGTTCTTTGGACAGACGGTGCAGCGAACGGATCACCACAGCCGCGTAAAGTGCTACCACCAGCAGAACCAGCACAAGACCGTATTCTTCGGCGGCAACCGCGATGATAAAATCGGTATGCGCGTCAGGCAGGCTCATCTTGACCTGACCTTCGCCGACACCGACGCCGAACAGGCCGCCTTCACGGATCGCGTTGGTCGCGTAACCCAGCTGCGTTCGCGGATCGACCTCGGGGTTCAGGAACCCGTCGATACGACGCGCAAAGTGTTCAGAATTCATATAGGCAAAGGACCCCGCAAGGGTCGTCATCCCAGCCACGCCCACCAGCAACAGCATCGGCGCACCAGCCACGAAATAGATCACGCACCAGCCAAAGAGCACCAACGACGCCTGACCAAAGTCAGGCTGCAGCGCGAGGATCAAAACGATCGCTGCGGTGAGAATAAAGGAATAGAGTTTACCCGGAGGGCCACCGATATCTTGGCTCGCAGACATCAGCCAAGCCGCAACCACAATAAACCCAGGCTTGAGGAACTCGGACGGCTGCACCGACAGGCCACCCAGCGACAACCAGCGTACAGCGCCCTTGCCAAAATCGGTCCCGATAAACGGCAGCGCCAGCACAGCAACGAACGCCGCGATAAAGCCCAAAGTCGCCAGACGGCGCACCACTTTCGGCGTCATCATCGAGGTAACGAACATCACGATCATCGCAAGGCCGCCGAATTGGGCCTGCTTGATCACGTAATAGAACGGCTCTTTATCGTTGCGTTCAGCAAGCGGAGGAGAGGCCGCAAGCCCTAGCAACAGCCCAATGGCAAACAAGGCCAGAACGCAGGACAGCGTCCATTTATCAATCGCACGCCACCACCGTGGGAGGATGGGATCGCCGGTTTGCACCGGAATCGATCCATAGACCATCTCTGTCATGGAACTCTTACCGCTATCTGCCTCTACATCGTCCGTTTGCCGGATCTGACGTTGATACTAATCAGAGCCCTCTAAAAAGGCCAGCAAAATAAGCTGAATCGGCGGATTCCTTCTGACCACTTGCACGATCAGTCAAAAGCCGTCAGGGAAGGCACATGAAGGTTCGTACACTCATCCTTGGCGCCGGTGCTGCCGGCCTGTTCTGCGCTGCCCATGCGGGTCGTGATGTATTGGTTGTCGACCACGCGAAACGTGCGGGCGAAAAGATCCGCATTTCTGGCGGTGGACGCTGCAATTTCACGAATATGGAGGTGTCGGCTAAGAACTTCCTCAGCCAGAACCCCCACTTCAGCAAATCCGCCCTCGCCCGTTACACGCCTTGGGACTTCATCGGGTTGGTCAGCGCCTATGGCATCGGCTGGCATGAAAAGACGCTCGGCCAATTGTTCTGCGATAATTCCGCCAAGGACATCGTGAATATGCTGGTCACTGAGGCAGAAAAGGCGGGCGCGAAACTTTGGCTTGAAACCGAAATCGTCGAGGTGCGCCGCACCGACCGCTTTATCGTATCGCTGCGTCGCCATGGCAAAGACATCACGGTAGAGGCCGACCATCTCGTTGTAGCTACGGGCGGTAAATCGATCCCCAAAATGGGCGCGACGGGCCTCGCTTATCAAATTGCAGAGCAGTTTGGCCTCGCGGTCACAGACACACGCGCTGGCCTCGTGCCCTTTACCTTTTCCGACAGCCGCTTTGCCGAGGTGTCAGGCATCGCCCTCCCCGTTCTGGCCCGCGCCGCCACTGGCCCCGCCTTTGCCGAAGCACTCCTATGCACGCACCGTGGCCTCTCTGGGCCTGCCATGTTGCAAGTCTCAAGCTACTGGACCAGCGGTGAAGCGGTCGACATCGATCTGATCCCCGCGACTGACCTCACCGAAACACTCCGCAAGGCGCGCAGCACCGATCCCCGCAAATCGGTGACAACCATCCTCGCCCGCGTTCTTCCCTCGCGCCTTGTCGATCACCTGACCGCTGAATTCGACCTCTCGGGCAATTGCGCGGAATGGTCGGACGGACGGATTGAAAACCTGCGTCTCGCTCTATCCCATTGGCAAGTCAAACCCACAGGGACCGAAGGCTACCGCACCGCCGAAGTCACCCTTGGCGGCGTCGATACGGACGGCCTATCCTCCACAACGATGGAAGCAAAAACCGTCGACGGCCTCTACTTCATCGGGGAATCTGTGGATGTCACAGGCTGGCTCGGCGGATATAACTTCCAATGGGCGTGGGCCTCCGCCCATGCCGCAGGCACGGCCATCGCAAACCGCGCCTGAACTGCCTTTGTGCCCGAAATATCCCGGGGTGAATTGGCCGTCAGGCCAAGAGGGGCAGCGCCCCTCCCCTTACCCGATGATCGCCCGCACTTGCGCCGCGAAATCACCGCCGCGCTTTTCGAAGTTGTCATATTGATCGAAACTCGCACAGGCAGGCGCTAGCAGGACCGTATCGCCCGCCTCTGCCTCGGCACTTGCACGAGCAACCGCCACTTCCATCGTGGTGCAGACCTCAGCCTCAATCCCACCGAGCTGCATCGCGAATTGCGCCGCTTCACGGCCAATCACATAGGCCTTCACCACGGCACCTAGATGCGGCAACAAACCGTCCAAGCCGCCTTCCTTCTGCAGACCGCCACAAATCCAGCGAATACGCGGAAACGCCTGCAGCGCCTTCGCCGCGCTATCGACGTTCGTGGCCTTGCTGTCATTCACATAGCGCACGCCGTCTTTTTCGCCGATCAACTGGCTGCGGTGCGGCAGACCGGGGTAGGTCTTCATCGCTTCTTCGATCGTTTTCGGGCCGATCCCCAAGGTTCGACAGGCCGCATAGGCGGCACAAGCGTTCTGGTGGTTATGCGCCCCCGGAAGGCCAAGGATACCGCGCATATCAATCGACGCCACCTGACGCCCCTTACGCCATTCGGCGAGGAACCCTTTGCGCGCAAAAACGGTCCAGCCTTCGCCGTCCAATTTCCGAGCCGAGGAAATACGGATCACACGATCATCTGCCTGCCCTTCGGACAGTTGGTTGGCGAGGTAACGCCCCTCAACCTCGTCCACGCCAATTACACAGCGATCAGGACCACCTTCGGCGAACAGGCGGCGCTTGGCCGCGAAATAGCCGCCCAGTCCCGCATGCCGATCTAAATGATCGGGCGACAGGTTGGTGAACACACCCACATCGGGCGTCATCGCACGGGCAAGATCGGTTTGGTAGGATGACAGTTCCAGCACCACGACCTCACCATCGCGGGCAGGATCAATGTCCAAAACGCCACGACCGATGTTACCCGCCAATTGGGTCGGGCGGCCTGCCTCTTTCAGGATGTGGTGGATCAAGGCAGAGGTCGTCGATTTCCCGTTGGACCCAGTGACCGCGATCACCTTGGGCTGTTGGTCGAAGTCGTCCCATGCGTAGGTCGCAAAGGATCGGAAAAAGAGGCCGATGTCATTATCGACTGCTACGCCCGCATCCCAAGCCGCTGCGATCACAGGGTTCGGCGCAGGATAGAGATGCGGAATACCGGGCGACACGACCAGACAAGACACTCCATCAAAGGCCCCCTGCCGCGTCATGTCGCGCAATTCGATCCCTTCGGTTTCTGCCGCATCACGGGCCGCAGGGTTATCATCCCATGCCACCGCACGTGCCCCGCCCGCATTGAGCGCAGCCGCCGTTGCCCGCCCCGACCGACCAAGGCCAAGGACAGCAACGGTCTGATCTTCGAAACCGAGAACAGGGATCATGAGAACCTCAGTATGATATAGGAATTAGCGGACCTTGAGCGTCGCCAGACCGATCATCGCAAGGATGAGCGAGATAATCCAGAAGCGGATCACGATCTGCGGCTCTGACCAGCCCTTCTTTTCGTAGTGGTGGTGGATCGGCGCCATCAGGAACACACGTTTGCCCGTGCGCTTGAAGTACGCGACCTGAATGATGACCGACAGGGTCTCCATCACAAAGAGGCCGCCGACGATCGACAAAACGATCTCGTGCTTTGTCGCAACTGCAATCGCCCCCAAGGCACCACCCAGCGCGAGCGAACCCGTGTCGCCCATAAACACAGCGGCGGGCGGTGCGTTATACCACAGGAACCCAAGACCGCCGCCGATGAGGGCCGCACAGAAAATGGTGATCTCACCTGCTTCGGGGACGTAATGCACCTCAAGGTATTCGGTAAAGTCGACGCGACCGACCGCATAAGCGATGATCCCAAAGGTCGCCGCCGCAATCATCACGGGCATCACAGCCAGACCGTCCAAGCCATCGGTAAAGTTCACAGCGTTCGCAGCACCCACGATGACGAGCATCGCAAAGGGCACAAAGAGGAAGCCCAAATCGACCAGTAGGTTTTTGAAGATCGGGAAGGCCAGTTCGTTGGACAACGCCTCGGGGTGGAAATAGGACGCCCAGAACCCAGCCAGTGCCGCGACGACGAACCCAAGGACAAGACGAACCTTACCCGACACGCCATCGGTGCTTTGCTTGCTGACCTTTGCGTAGTCGTCCGCAAAACCGATCATCGCGTAGGACAGAGTGACAAACAGCACCATCAGCACAAACGGGTTGTCCATCCGCGCCCAGAGGATTGTCGAAAACGCCAAGGCCCCAACGATCAACAGACCGCCCATCGTCGGCGTACCTGCTTTGACAAAGTGGCCCTCAGGTCCGTCAGAACGAATTGGCTGCCCCTTACCTTGCTTGCGACGCAGAACGTTGATCAGCGGTTTCCCGAACATGAAACCAAAGATCAGCGCCGTGAGGAATGCCCCACCCGCGCGGAAAGAGATGTAGCGGAAAAGGTTAAAGAAATCGCCGCCATCAGACAGGTTTGTTAACAAATACAGCATAAAAATCAGGCCTCTTGTTCGGACTTGGCTCTGCGTTGCCCCAATTTACGGAGCGCGTCAACGACTAGGCTGACTTTGCTGCCTTTGGACCCTTTAACCAAAACAACGTCACCGCTGTCTACTAAACGGTTAATATCAGGGATGAGATCTTGGGCGGTTTCTTCCCAGTGGCCGCGTTTCCCTTCGGGGAGCGCTTCCCACATGTGGCGCATACGATTGCCAACGCAGTGGACCACCTGAATGTCAGCAATCGACCGATCATTCACCATGCCAGCGTGCAACGCGATCTCATCGGGACCCAGCTCAAGCATATCGCCAAGGATCGCAACACGGCGACCTTTGGCATAGCGGCCAAAGCCATTGCGGGGCTTACGTGCAGCCAGAACTTCGAGGCTCGCAGAGAGCGATGTGGGGTTCGCGTTGAACGCATCGTCGATCAGATCAAAGTAGTGACCATCGCGGGCGGGATCGGTGACGATCTGTTCTGAGAGGCCGCGCCCAGCAGGCGGCGACCATTGCCCGAGGTCGAGCATCGCCTTTGTCCGATCTGCGCCGAGCGCCTGCACCACAGCCACCACACCCAAGGCGTTCATGGCAAAGTGACGGCCTTCGGTCGCGACCTTGAGCAAGACAGGCGTGCGCCATGCACGGGCCTGCGCCACCGTTGCACCTTCGCAAATCCGAAGGTCGAGCATCCGGTGGTGACATCCTTTGGACTGACCAAAGGTGATGACCTTCGCGCCTTTGGCATGGGCGGCATCGATTAGGATTTGCGAATTCGACAGATCGCCGTTCAGAACAGCGATGCCTTTGGGCTCTAGCCCCTCGCAAATCGCGGCCTTCTCGCGGGCGATCCCGTCGATATTCTCAAACGCCTCAAGGTGCGCTGCTGCCACGGTTGTGATCATGACCACATGTGGACGCGCCATTTTGGCGAGCGGCGCGATTTCACCTGGGTGGTTCATCCCGATTTCGATTACCGCGTATTTCGTGTCCGCAGGCATCCGTGCCAAAGTCAGCGGAACGCCCCAATGGTTGTTGTAAGACGCCTCAGCCGCGTGAGTTTTCCCTTGGGTGCCCAAGACATCGCGCAGCATTTCCTTGGTCGATGTTTTGCCGACCGACCCCGTCACAGCAACAACGCGGGCCTTTGTCCGTGCCCGTGCGGCGCGGCCCAAATCCTCTAACGCGGTCAGAACATCATCGACGATCAGCAGCGGCGCATCTTCTGCGACACCTTCGGGACAGTGCGTGACGAGTGCCGCCCCTGCCCCAGACGCCAGCGCCTGAGCGACAAAATCGTGCCCATCCCGTGCGGCTTTGAGCGCGACAAAGAGGTCGCCCTCTTGCAGGGTTCGGGTATCAATCGACACGCCAGTGACCGACCAGTCACAAGTCGCCGTGCCGCCCGTTGCGGCCACAGCATCACGCGAAGTCCAAAGCGGCGTTGTCATCAGATTTTCCCATCAAGCGCGAGGACCGCTTGGGACGCGACCTCTACATCATCGAAATGCAGCACGTCGGTGCCAACAATTTGGCCCGTCTCATGCCCCTTACCCGCGACAAGCAGAGCATCGCCTGGCTGCAGCATGTCAGCAGCGCGTAAGATCGCTTCGGCACGATCACCGACCTCGTAAACATCTTTGGTCCGAACGCGGTGCGCACCTTCAATCACGGCAGCGCGGATCAAAGCGGGATCCTCGGACCGCGGGTTATCGTCGGTCACAATCACCACATCCGCATTCTCAGCAGCCGCAGCGCCCATCAACGGGCGTTTTGTGGTGTCACGGTCGCCACCTGCCCCAACAATCGCAATAATGCGCCCCATCACATGCGGGCGGATGGCTTGCAGCGCGGTTTCGATAGCATCAGGCGTGTGCGCATAATCCACATAGACCGCCGCGCCGTTGTCGCGTGTGGCGGCCAATTGCATGCGACCCCGCACCGTCGTCAGTTGCGGCAGCGTGTCAAAGACGTCTTGCGGGTCGGCGCCCGCGCCAATCACCAGCCCAGCCGCAAGGAGCACGTTTTCTGCCTGAAATCCGCCGATGAGGTTCAGACGGGTCAGGTGAATTTCACCCTGCCAGTCAAACCGCAAATCCTGCCCCGTCGCATCAAACCGCTGTGACAAGAGCCGCAAACGTGCGAGATCAGAGCGCCCAACGCCAAGCACTTCATGGCCACGTTGTTCGGCAATGCGTAGAACGTCGATCCCTTTGGGATCATCGAGGTTGATCACCGCCGTGCCTTCGGGTGGCAACACACGGTCAAAGAGGCCCATCTTTGCGTCGAAATAAGCCTCAAACGTCTTATGATAGTCGAGGTGATCTTGGGTAAAATTCGTAAACCCAGCCGCCGCCAACATCACGCCATCCAAACGCCGCTGATCGAGCCCGTGCGAAGACGCCTCCATCGCGACATGGGTCACGCCTTCGGTCGCGGCCGAGGCCAAAACCCGCTGCAATGTGATCGGATCGGGTGTCGTGTGGCGAAGAGGATAGGTCCACGCCCCTTCAACACCCGTGGTGCCGAGGTTTACTGCCTCGAAGCCAAGTTCCGTCCAGATCTGACGGCAGAAGGTCGAGACAGAGGTTTTCCCATTGGTCCCCGTCACCGCAACGGCGACCTCTGGCTGCGCACCAAAGTACAGCGCCGCTGTTTGCGCCAAGGTCTGACGTGGGTCTTCGGAAATAATCAAACAGGCGCTGCTATCGGCCAAAACGTCAGCGGCCATTTCAGCCCCTGCACGGTCCGTCAAAATCGCAACCGCACCGTTTTCAAGCGCTGTGCCGATATAGGCCGCGCCATGGACGTTGCTGCCGGGCATTGCACCAAAAAGGGCACCTGGCATGACTTCGCGACTGTCGATGGTGATCGCGTTGACCCGCGCATCGCAGGCCCCCTGTGCCGTCAGTCCTAGGTCTGACAATGTGACCGTCTTTTGCGCAGCGCCTGCCATATGAAATGCCCCTCTTATTCTGAAGCGAGCGATACACCCGTCATGAGGGGAGTTTCAATATTCGGTCGCAACCCAAGCAAGGGTGCAACGCGGCGGATCATCTCTGCCGCGACAGGCACGGCAGTCCAACCCGCTGTGCGGCGCGGCTCTGATCCTGTGGTGTCATTCGGTTCATCCAAAGTCACAACGAGGACGTATTTCGGGTCCGATGCAGGAAAGACCGACGCGAAGGTCGCGATGACTTTATCGTCGTAGTAGCCGCCCGTCGGGCGCACCTTGTCGGCGGTACCTGTTTTACCAGCAACCTCATAGCCTGCGACTTCACCAAAGGACGCGGTGCCGCGGGTCACTACCTGACGCAACATGTCTACCGACTGACGTGCAGTTGTTTCGCTGATCACCCGTTCGCCCACCGTGTTAGAGGCATCATGGATCAACGTTGGCGTCACTAAACGGCCACCATTCGCAAGCGTAGCGTAGGCCGATGCGAGGTGGAGCGGCGATGCCGCCACGCCGTGACCGTAGGAAATGGTCATCGTGTTAATCGGCGTCCAATCGCGGGGATATTGCGGACGGCCTGCGCGGGCCTCGCTCAATTCAACGGGAGATACGTCGAGGATGCCCAAAGACCGCAGGAATTCCTGCTGGCGTTCGCCGCCGATCATTTCCGCGATATGCGCGGTGCCAATGTTCGACGATTTCGCAATCACGTCCGTGACGCTGTTTTCGCGGCCATAGCTGTGGAAGTCGTTGATCGCAAAGCCGCCGATGCGGATCGCAGGTTGGGTTTGGATCATGGTGTCAGGGTTGACCAAGCCAAGCTCTAGCGCCTGTGCAACGGCCAAAATCTTGAACGTAGAGCCCAATTCGTAAACGCCCTGCACCGCGCGGTTAAACAGCGGGCTATCGGACTGGTCGCCTTGGGTCAGAACGGTGGGACGATTGTTCGGGTCAAAGTCAGGCAGCGACGCCATCGAGATAATCTCGCCCGTGTGCACGTCCATCAAAACAGCGGCAGCGCCTTTGGCGTTCATCAGCATCATACCGCCCGCAAGAACGCGTTCGGTCGCGGCCTGAATGGTCAGGTCAATCGACAGCTGGAGCGGAGCACCGCCATTCGCAGGATCACGCAGGTAGTCGTCGAATTGGCGCTCAACCCCTGCAATACCCACGATTTCAGCAGAATCAACACTTTCGCGGCCAAAGTTCGATCCACCAAGGATATGGCTTGCAACTGGACCGTTAGGATAAAGGCGCATTTCGCGCGGCCCGAACAGCAATCCCGGTTCACCGATGTCAAAGACTTCTTGCATCTGTTCAGGGCTGATCTGACGGCGGATCCAGACAAAACTACGGTTGCCTGTGAAATCCTTGAGCAGGCGCTCCTCGTCCAATTCTGGGAAAATCCGCGCCAGTTCAGAGGCAGCCACCTCTGGATCGATCATGTCGCGCGGGTGCGCGTATACTGCGTAAGTGTCAAAGTTGGTCGCCAGAACGCGACCCTCGCGGTCGACGATATCGGACCGCATCGACAGGATCGGATCACCGCTCCGCGATACTTGAGGTTCTTCGGGTAAGGTCGTTGCAATCACACCCATTTTCAGGATGATCGCTGTGAACGCGAAAAAGAAACAACCGCCCAAAATATACAGGCGGCTTTCGGCACGCACACGGTCCGTGTCGCGCATCGCTTCATGACGAATGCGCTTATTCTCGGCCTCAATCGCGTCAGGGTTTTCCCCTGCTTGACGGGCGTTCAGGATACGGGCCAGTGGACGAAGCGGGGTGCGGATCATAGAGTGCCCTCCGCATCACCATCGCTCGACACTTCTACGATCCGGCCCGACACGGGCAACAAAGGCAGCGAGGGATAGATCACCTGATCCACACGACCAAAGCCATCGGGCATCAGCGGCAACAGCCCCAGACGGTCAAAATTCAGATCAACGAGGTCGCGCAGACGGTCAGGACGGTTCAGATAGGCCCACTCTGCCCGCAGCATCCGCAGGCTAGAGTTTGCCGCTGCAATTTCGCGGCTTAACTGACGGACATGTTTGATGGAATCTTGAGTGCGGTAGTTTTCCTGATAGGCCCAAAACGCCAATGCAATGACCCCAAGCGCGGACAAAACATACAACAGGCTACGCATTACCGCTCCCCTTTGCGCATAGGCATACCAAGCGCCTTGCGATCCATGTCTCCCGATGGCGCATCAGTGCGGCGCGCAACACGAAGCTTTGCCGACCGTGACCTCGGGTTTTCCGTCAATTCTTGCTGATCCGGTCCGATGGCCTTTTTCTCGACCATTTCGAACGCGGGCTTATCTTGCGCCAGTTCAGGCGCGTAACGGTTCGCGTTTGCGGTCCTGCCCGACCGCGATTGGAAGAACCGTTTTGTCATCCGATCTTCGACCGAATGGAACGTCACAACAGCCAAGAGACCACCCGGTTTCAATGCCCGTTCGGCAGCCATGAGGCCCTCAGCCAACTGGCCGTATTCATCATTCACCGCAATGCGCAGTGCTTGGAACGTGCGGGTCGCGGGATGGCTCTGCCCCGGTTTGGGTCGCGGCAGGCAGCTTTCCACGATTTTCGCAAGCTGCAGCGTGGTCGTCAGAGGACGCGCCTTAACGATGGCCTTTGCGATGCGACGGCTCGCGCGTTCTTCACCGTAAAGGTAGATGATATCGGCGAGCTCTTCTTCGTCCAGCTCATTGCAAAGGTCCGCTGCAGAGGTGCCCGACTGGCTCATCCGCATGTCGAGTGGGCCTTCTTTCATGAAAGAAAAGCCGCGCTCCGCAAGATCCAACTGCATCGACGACACGCCAAGATCGAGAACAACCCCATCAAGGTTCTGCGCATACTGATCCATATCCGAGAAGGTGCCTTGCACGAATTCAATCCGGTCGCCGAAGTCCCCGATCCATGGCTCTGCCATCTCAAACGCCAGCGGATCCCTGTCCACTCCGATAACCTTATCAGCACCCGCTTCTAGCAGTGCACGGGTATAGCCACCCGCGCCAAAGGTCCCATCAAGCCAGACACCTGAAACAGGCGAGACCGCCCGAATGAGCGGCCTGATGAGAACGGGAATATGCGGGTCGGTCGGAGAGGACATCAGCTGCCCCCCAACAATGACAACGGATCAAAGTCATCGTCCATGCCTTCCAGCCAGTCATCAATGTCTGCATTGACTGTGGACTGGAAGATATCGTTGCTCCACATCTCGAACGTGCCAACGAGACCGCGGAAATAAACGTCCCCCTCTTCGATCGACAGTTTATCGCGGATCGACTTTGGCAGGATCACGCGACCATCTTTATCGACATCGAGCGTGATCGACTGCGTCACATAGAGGTGCGCCAGACGTTTTTGATCAGCAGAGCGTTCGCGCGGCATCGCATAGATATCATCAATGACGCGCTGATATTCATTGATCGTATAGGCTTGCACGCAATTCTTCAGGTGCTGACCGTAGACGATTTTCAAACGGGGGTTACCGCGGGCTTCGGCTTCGGGATCACCAGAGAGCAGGACACGACGAAAATCGGCGGGGATCGACATGCGTCCCTTTTTATCCACCCGCTGGGTGTATTCGCCTTCAAACGCCTGAACCACTTGTGCGGTCCCTCTTACCTGCCCCCGATTTCACCAACCCCGAAAAGGGAACGGCGGATCGAACTGCTGCCACTGTTCGATCCGCCGCCACCGTCCCTTTCGGGAAGTCCAGCAACGCGCGCCACCTGGGGGGATGTCTGCTCGCTCGCGCGCCGGATCTATTATTCGGAAGAAGCGTGTGCCTGTATGAAACCTGCTATTTTCGCCTCTGGGCTCTTTTTAAGTTCGGCCCTTGGTATTTGTTATCACTCTGCTTCCGATGAGTTGAATATGCCGATTGGGACGGAGTCTGGCAACAACTTTCTGGAACCTCATGGAACTTAATGGGGATAGCTGGGCAATACCAATGATAACCAAGGGGTCACGTGAGCGTGAGGTGACGCAGGTTATGCCACGATCCGCAAGAAATGACACAACATATAGATTTCATAAACCATGACCCACAAGTTCCATGGGATTCACAAAAAATTCCATCCACTCCCAGTCGGGGTTATCTGGTGTGAAAATGTTCCGCATACGTTCCTAAAATTCACTCAAAATCACGCCGCAGTGATTCGGATTGAGTGCAACCGCAAGCCAGATTCAAATTGAGAACCCAGATCAGTTCCATAGGATTCCATATCTGCAACACAAAGGGCCGTCCGGTGAACAACCGAACGGCCTTGAGAACCAAAAGGTTCGAAAAGTATAATTAGACCAGTCCGCCCTCGATCAACTTCGAGGCGAGACTTGCATAGGCATCGGCCATCGCACCCCCACCAGCGGCCACAGGTGTCCCGGCGTCGCCAGCCAGTCGGGTATCAAGGTCAATCGGAAGCGACCCTAAGAACGGAACCGACAGCTCTTGGGACGCAGCAGCCACCCCACCATGACCAAAGATATGCGCCTCATGACCGCAATTCGGGCAATGGAAGGTCGACATGTTTTCTATCAGACCCAAGATCGGCGTCTTGAGCGTGTTGAACATGTCAATCGCCTTACGCGCATCGATCAGCGCCACGTCCTGCGGAGTCGATACGACTATAGCTCCCGTCATGTGGGTCTTTTGGCAGAGCGACAGTTGAATATCACCTGTCCCCGGTGGCAGGTCGATCAGCAGCACGTCCAGCTCGCCCCAGTTCACCTGACCGAGCATCTGTTGCAACGCACCCATCAGCATCGGCCCCCGCCAGATCACCGCTTTATCAGGATCAACGAGGAGACCAATAGACATGACCGTGACGCCATGCGCGTGGAGCGGCTCTATATGTTCACCATCAGGCGACGATGGTCGCCCCGTGATACCCATCATCCGTGGCTGACTGGGACCATATATATCGGCATCTAATAGACCGACCTTTTTACCTGCCTTCGCCAAAGCTACGGCGAGGTTGCTCGACACGGTGGATTTCCCAACGCCGCCCTTCCCCGAACCGATGGCGATGATCCGCTTGACGCCAGGCACACCCTGCGGACCAGCTTGGGGCGTCGGGTGACGACCAACCTTGAGGCTCGGCGCGGGCTGTGCGGGCTTCGACGGTCCGTGCGCCGTAATCACCGCTTGCACGTCCGTGACACCTTCAACTGCGCGCAAGGCCTCGACCGCCGCTAGACGGACAGGTTCCAGCGCGCGTGCTTCATCAGGTGTGGGCGCCTCAAGCACAAAGCGAATCTGCCCGCCATCAACCGTCAAGGCCCGAACAAGATCTTTGGACACAAGTGTCCCACCTGCGGGCAGCGCAATGCCGTTCAATATCTCAAGAACCGTATCTTTCCCTAAGGTCACCAGACCCTCCTGTTCAAACTCTGCCCAATTCAGCGGCAAAACATGTCACGGAATGGGCAAATCACAAGCCAAATCCCCTGCAATGTAACGCCTATGTGAAATAGGTCAGCACTTCGTATGCATTTGCTGCATGGCGGCATTGACGAAAGTCCCAATTGTGCATCCGCAGCATTAGCGCCAAGTTAGGTCCAACGGCAGCAAGATGCCACGGCGAACTACCATACGCCGAAAGATGAAACAGACCCGCCCGATGCGGGACACGATGAAAAGAGAATGACATGGCTTACGCAAACGACGTCCGCACTGGTTACACCCCCGCTTTCGGCGGCTTCTTCGCAAACCTCGCTGATCGCTTCGCCAAGTACAAAGTATACCGCGCGACAATCAACGAATTGTCGCAGCTCTCTGGCCGCGAACTTGCTGATCTGGGCATCTCCCGCTCGATGATCAAAAGCATCGCAATCGAAGCGGCCTACGGCGCCTAAGACATAGAATACGACGGTCCCTCTCCTCCTCCCTGGGACCTTCGACAACGATCTGCTCTCTCCTCCTCCCTGAGCGGATCGTGACTAAAGCGGCGGCCCCCTTCTCCTCCTCCCTAGGGGGCTGCCGCAAAAGAATAGAGTTTACGGACCCTCCTCCTCCTCCCTGAAGGTCCGTGAAATAGCGGCGGGATCTCTCCTCCTCCCTGATCCCGCCGCACCAAATTCAGATACGGGACCTTCTCTCCTCCTCCCTGAAGGTTCCGCATAGAAGCAGATGGTCTCTCCTCCTCCCTGACCGGACGCTTCGCCAAGCGAATGCTCTCTCCTCCTCCCTGAGCGTTCGCCGAATAGCACGGCGGCACCCCTCCTCCTCCCGGGTGCCGCCGTTTGCTTTTTCATCCCTCACGATTTCGATTGCAGCGACCTGAGACATTTGTCACAGCACGAGGCATGACCTACGAATTGATCGTCGCCCTTATCGGCTTTGCCTTTGTCAGTTCCATCACTCCGGGGCCGAACAACATGATGTTGATGGCCTCAGGAGCCAACTTTGGCATTCGACGCTCGATCCCACATATTCTGGGCGTTGGGCTCGGCCATTCGTTCATGATCGTTGTTCTGGGCGCAGGTCTGGTGCAGGTGTTCGACACCTTCCCGATCATGCTGGTCGTGATGAAATGGGGCTCAGTCGCCTATCTGCTGTATCTGTCGTGGAAGATCGCGAATGCCGCACCCAAATCGCCAGACGCACCAGAGGCCGAAGGCAAGCCACTGACATTCCTTCAGGCCGCAGCGTTTCAATGGGTCAATCCCAAGGGCTGGTTCATGGCGCTGACCGCGATCAGCGCTTACACGGCGGACCATTCCTTTGCGCAGGTTCTGCTGGTGGCGCTGACGTTCATGTGTACCAACCTTCCGTCGATCTTTTTCTGGAACGCATTGGGCCAACAGGCACGCCGTTTCCTGAACAATCATGGCCGACTTCGGGCGTTTAACATCACCATGGCTGTGTTGTTGGTGCTAACCCTGATCCCGATTATCCGCGGTCACTAAAACGCCGTTGCCGCACGACCAGCCGCAAAAACGGGCTTTAGCATGGCCAAGGGCATTCCCTGTCCTGCCAGTGCCGTAACCAAGGTCATCACCCCAACTGCCTGCCAAGCCGCACCCGCTGGGTCCTTATGGTGCCCCTTTAGCGACATCATGATCCCGCGCTGAATGGTGGATAGGTGTTCCGTATACATTTGCCGCGCCTTTTCATCGTGGCGCAGCTCACCCGCCGCGGACCGCAAGAGAAAACACCCTTGCCAGTCGGGGACAACCGCAGCCTCTAGCGCATCCCAAAACCGTGTCACTGCCGCAGGACCAGGCGTTTTGAAAATCTCGCATTGATCAATGAGCACGGATTTGCGGTAGCGATCCAAGGCGTCATGCACCAACCGCGTTTTGTCAGGCCACTGCTGATAGAGCGCCTTACGGCTCAGCCCTGTGACCTTAACCAACTCTGGATAAGGGGTCGCCTCAATACCGACGGCCCAAAACTGTTCCATCGCCTTTTGTAATGCGTAATCTGCCCGTTCGGCTGCCAAAGCCATACTCGTACCCCATAATTCACTCGGGTTTCCGAGCAAGCTACGCGATGCACGTTAAAGGCGAAACCCTAAAATGGAACGTCGTTTGCCTGCGCCGCAGAGACGATGAACTTTGCCACGACCTTCTTTGAACCCGCCTTATCGAATTCGATATCGAGCTTATCGCCTTCAATCTCCATCACTTCGCCATAGCCGAATTTCTGGTGGAAGACGCGGTCGCCGATGGTGAAAGACGACACAGCGGTCGCATCGATGGTCAAACCACGCACCTCTGACGGCTGAGCCATGCCACGGCTCTGGCTCCGTGCTTGCATCCGTTTCCAACCGGGGGAGTTGTAAACATCGGCCTTGCCAACGCGCTCTTCGATGGTGGATGCGGACTTCATCGCATAGGCAGGCGACGCGCTCGACGACATGCCAGCGGCGCCATAGCCCCCACCATATAGCCCCGGAGGTGTCAGAATCTCTACGTGATCGACAGGCAATTCGTCGATGAAACGGCTGGGAAGCTGGCTCTGCCACTGGCCATAGACCCGACGGTTCGCGGCAAAGGAGATCGTGCAGACCTCTTCGGCGCGAGTGATACCGACATAAGCAAGGCGGCGTTCCTCTTCCAACCCCTTCAGCCCGCTTTCATCCATGCTGCGTTGGGACGGGAACAAACCGTCCTCCCACCCTGGTAGGAACACGGCTGGGAATTCCAAACCCTTTGCCGCGTGCAGGGTCATGATGCTGACCTTTTCCTCAGCATCCTCGGAATCATTATCCATAATCAGCGCAATATGTTCGAGGAACCCTTGCAGATTATCGAAATTCTCGAGCGCTTTGACCAATTCCTTAAGGTTCTCTAGCCGCCCCGGAGCCTCGGGCGTTTTGTCGTTCATCCACATCGTGGTGTAGCCAGATTCATCGAGGATCATTTCGGCCACTTCAATATGCGTGTCCGCCTCATCCCGCAGCTGCTGATACCAACGGTCGAGCCCCTGAACCAATTCGCCCAGCGCCGCGCCACCTTTGCCTTTGATCGCGCCGGTGTCGACACAAAGCCGCGCCCCTTCGACGAGGTTGACGCCATTATCGCGCGCCATGCGCTGAATCGTCTGGATCGCCTTATCACCCAGCCCCCGTTTCGGCGTGTTCACAATCCGCTCGAACGCGAGGTCGTCGTCTTGTGAAACAGCGAGACGGAAATAGGCCATCGCATCGCGGATTTCCAAACGTTCGTAGAAACGCGGGCCGCCGATGACGCGATATGGCAGGCCGATGGTCAGGAAACGATCCTCAAACGCGCGCATCTGATGCGACGCCCGCACAAGTATCGCCATATCGTCAAGCGACCGAGGGTCCATTCCACGGGTGCCGCGCTGCATCGCCTCGATCTCTTCACCGATCCAGCGGGCTTCTTCTTCGCCGTCCCAATGACCGATCAGGCGAACGCGTTCACCTTCTTCGCGGTCCGTCCAGAGCGTTTTACCCAAACGCCCCTTATTCCCCGCAATCACCCCCGAAGCAGCGGCAAGGATATGCGGGGTGGAGCGGTAGTTTTGTTCGAGCCGAACGACCTTGGCCCCGGGGAAATCCTTTTCGAACTTGAGGATGTTGCCGACCTCAGCCCCGCGCCAGCCATAGATCGACTGGTCATCGTCGCCTACGCAGCAGATGTTTTTGTGACCGCCCGCAAGGAGGCGCAGCCAGAGATACTGCGCGACGTTCGTATCCTGATATTCGTCCACCATCACATAGCGGAACCAGCGCTGGTATTGATCCAGCACGTCCTGATGGGTCTGGAATATCGTGACCATGTGCAGCAAGAGGTCGCCAAAATCGACTGCATTCAGTTCCAACAATCGCCGCTGATACTGGTCGTAGAGGTCAATCGCTTTGCCATCAAAGGCAGCGGCCTCGCGGGTCGGAACCTTATCAGGCGTCCAAGCGCGGTTTTTCCAGCTATCAATGATCCCCGCCAGCATCCGTGGCGGCCAGCGTTTGGCATCGATGTTATTCGCCTCGATCAACTGCTTGAGCAGGCGGATCTGATCATCGGTATCGAGGATCGTGAAATTCGATTTCAGGTGCAGCGACGGGCGCCCTTCGATCAGGGCATTCCGGTCATCCATCCCGATCAGTTCGGCGTGACGGCGCAAGAGTTTCACACAGACAGAGTGGAAGGTGCCCATCCACGGCATGCCCTCAACCGCCTCGCCCAGCAAACGACCAACACGCTCTTTCATCTCGCGGGCGGCTTTGTTGGTGAACGTCACAGAAAGGATTTCATTCGGACGCGCCTTACCCGTGGCAAGCAGGTGAACGATCCGCGTGGTCAGCGCCTTTGTCTTGCCCGTTCCTGCGCCCGCTAGCATCAAAACCGGACCGCCTAATGCCTCAACCGCCTCTCTCTGTGCTGGATTGAGGTCATCCAGATAGGGCGTGGGCCGCGACGCCATCATAGCGCGCTGGGACAAGGACATTTCGGCCGCCTCAAAGGCGTCATCATCGGAATAGCTGCTCATGGCAGAATAAATAGCGCAACTCTGGACGCGAGGAAAGCGCCTGTTCGCATTATGTTCTAGTTAGTCTTGCCCATGCAAAACGCGGCGCATATCGCCGACATATCGCCCAAGGAGGCGGGAAAAGGCCGCGATATCATCGGCGTTCCAATCCCGATAAACCTCGATCACCTTGGCCCATTTCAGTTCTTTATAGGCCCGAAACAGCGCGATGGCCGCATCCGTCAGGACCAAGATCGACTTTCGCCCGTCGTCTTGGGCCGCTTCACGACGCACCAGACCTTTGGCGATCAGGTCACTGGCCACGCGGCTCGCACGCGAGGGATCGATATTCATTTCCTCAGCGAGGAGACCAATCGTTGCAGGCTCTGCAATGTCGCGCCCTACCCCTTCTTGGATACGGAAAATCGCGGTCATGGCGTAGAACTGACCGACTTCGACGCTAGAGCCCAACTCCGCCAGAATTTTCGCGGGCACTTCGCCTTTGGACGACGCCCGATGCCAAAGGAACATCGTCCCATCGAGATCCAGCAAGGCATCAATCATGTCAGGCCCGAAACCAGCGCCAGCCAGCAGTTCGGGCACATTGTCGTGAAATTTCTTTGGCATCTTCGTCATGGCATTCGTGTCTACTCACATATTCGCACAAGTCAATTACCTGCCAATGACAATTATGTGCTATTGACACATAAATTTCATTCCCGATAGATAAAGAGGAAATCGCGGGCAACGCACCCGTAGAAAACTGGAGCTCCAATGACCGCTGCACCTACTCCGACCCATACGGGGTCGACACGACTTATTATTGCATCCATCGGGGTGCTTTTGCTGCTTGCCGCACTTGACCAAACTATCGTTTCCACCGCCCTGCCGACCATCGTTGCCGACCTTGGCGGGCTAGAGCACCTCAGCTGGGTCGTAACGGCCTATATGCTGGCCTCGACCGTTGTTGCGCCGCTCTATGGCAAAATTGGTGACCTTTATGGACGCCGAAATACGGTGTTCGTCTCGGTTGGTCTGTTCCTCTTCGGCTCCGCGCTCTGCGGACTTGCCAATTCGATGACCTTCCTGATCCTCGCCCGTGCGCTTCAGGGCCTTGGCGGTGGCGGCCTTTTTGTCCTAGCCCTCTCTGTCATCGGCGATGTGATCCCGCCCCGCGACCGCGCAAAGGTGCAGGGCATCTTTGCCGCCGTGTTCTCTATGTCCTCTGTGATCGGGCCACTGATTGGTGGCTGGTTCGTCGAAGCCTTCACCTGGCACTGGATTTTCTACATCAACATCCCGTTCGGCGCTGCTGCGGTCGCTGGCTTTGCGATGGCGTTCAAACCGACCGGACGTCGGGTCAAGCACTCTATCGACTGGTGGGGGGCTGCAACCCTCTCGGTCGCGCTGGCATCGCTGACGCTGGCAACATCGCTGGGTGGCAACACAATCGCATGGAACAGCCCGACCTTTATCGGACTCATTGCCCTCTCGCTCATCAGCACCATCGCGTTTGTCTACATTGAATCCCGCGCAGCAGAGCCGATCCTGCCGTTGAAACTGTTCAAGCTGAACGTGTTTTCGACGACCTCTGCGATCAGCTTTATCATCGGCGCGGCGATGTTCGGCTCTGTCACCTTCCTGCCGATCTACCTGCAAATCGCAAAAGGCGTCTCCCCGACCGTATCGGGCCTTATGCTGATCCCAATGACCTTTGGCATCCTGCTCGGCTCGACCACCTCGGGCCGCTGGATGGGCAAAACAGGGAAATACCGCATCCTGCCGATCATTGGCGCGGTCTTTATCGTGCTCGGAATGATCGCCCTGTCGACCATCGACCAATACACCTCGACGCTTCGGTTCAGCCTGTCGCTCGCCACGTTTGGCCTCGGCATGGGGACAACATTCCCTGTTCTGACCACCGCCGTGCAAAACGCTGTGCCGCGTGAAACCTTGGGCACCGCAACGGCGGCAGGCCTGATGTTCCGTCAGGTCGGTGGGTCGCTCGCGGTCGCTGCATTCGGCGCCCTCTTTGCGGCACGTATGGCGGCAGGCCTCGGCACGACAGTCGAATTCAACGGTGAGATCGGCCCGCAAATGTTGCACGGGCTGCCCGAGGAAGCACGCGGTTTGGTCGCGGATAGCGTTGTGAACGCGATCCACCCGATCTTTTGGATTGCGGCCTCATTGGGTGTGATTGCCTTCGCGCTCTCCCTGCTGATGAAGGAAATCCCCCTCCACAACCGTCAGGCCCCAGTGTCAGAATAATCGATTATTTTACGCAAAAGATATGTTATCGCTAACATATCGTCAAAAAAGCTGTTTACGCAGCCGCAGAATCTTTCTACACCTTTGCTGCATCTGCAAAGGAGTGCCCGACTATGGCCGAGTTCAAAAAGATTCTGATCGCCAACCGTGGTGAAATCGCGATCCGCATTATGCGGGCCGCGAACGAGATGGGGAAAAAGACCGTTGCGGTCTACGCCGAAGAAGACAAACTCGGCCTTCACCGTTTTAAGGCTGACGAAGCCTACCGCATTGGCGAGGGACTGGGCCCAGTTGCCGCCTACCTCTCTATTGATGAGATGATCCGCGTCGCCAAAATGTCCGGCGCGGACGCCATCCACCCCGGCTACGGCCTTCTGTCGGAAAACCCCGATTTCGTTGATGCATGTGATCGCAACGGCATCACCTTTATTGGCCCCAAAGCGAAAACCATGCGCGAGTTGGGCGATAAGGCCAGCGCACGCAAGGTCGCGATGGAGGCAGGCGTTCCCGTCATTCCAGCGACCGAAGTTCTGGGCGAAAACATGGATATCATCCGTGTTCAGGCCGCCGAAGTTGGCTACCCGTTGATGCTCAAGGCATCGTGGGGTGGCGGCGGTCGCGGCATGCGCCCGATCATGAACGAAGCAGAGCTCGAGGAAAAAGTCCGCGAAGGTCGCCGCGAAGCCGAGGCCGCCTTTGGCAATGGCGAAGGCTATCTGGAAAAGATGATTCTGCGTGCCCGCCACGTCGAGGTGCAGATCCTCGGCGATAAAAAGGGCAACATTTATCACCTCTGGGAACGCGACTGTTCGGTTCAGCGCCGCAACCAAAAGGTCGTCGAACGCGCCCCTGCCCCGTATCTGTCGGCCACGCAGCGTGAACGCCTGTGTAACTTGGGCAAGAAAATCTGCGAACACGTGAACTACGAATGCGCAGGCACCGTCGAATTCCTGATGGATATGGATTCGGGCGAATTCTACTTCATCGAGGTGAACCCCCGCGTTCAGGTGGAACACACCGTCACCGAAGAAGTCACAGGTATCGACATCGTTCGTGCGCAAATCCTGATCGCCGAAGGGAAATCCATCGTCGACGCAACGGGCTGTGCTTCGCAATATGACGTGCAACTCGACGGCCACGCGCTCCAGTGCCGCGTCACGACCGAAGACCCGTCGAACAACTTTATCCCTGACTACGGTCGCATCCAGACCTACCGTTCGGCAACAGGTCCGGGCATCCGGCTGGACGGCGGCACCGCCTATTCGGGCGCGGTAATCACCCGATACTACGACTCGCTTCTGACGAAAATCACCGCACGCGCACCAACCCCCGAAATGGCGATTGCGCGGATGGACCGTGCCCTCCGCGAATTCCGTATCCGCGGCGTATCCACGAACATCGAGTTTGTGATCAACCTGCTAAAGCACCCGACGTTCCTGAACTACGAATACACGACAAAGTTCATCGACACGACGCCAGAGCTGTTCCAGTTCAACAAACGCCGCGACCGTGCGACCAAAATCCTGACCTATATCGCGGACATCACCGTGAACGGTCACCCTGAAACCGCTGGTCGCGCGAAACCACATGCAGAACTGAAAGCACCAAAGCCCCCTGTCCTGCCCGGCAAAGGTGAAGTTCAGAGCGGCACGCGCCAAATCCTCGACCAATTCGGTCCAGAGGCGATTGCCGACTGGATGCACCAGCAAAAGCAACTTCTGATCACCGACACGACCATGCGTGACGGCCACCAGTCCTTGCTGGCGACCCGTATGCGGTCGATCGACATGATCAAGGCAGCACCTGCCTATGCGCAAAACATGTCTGGCCTCTTCTCGGTCGAATGTTGGGGTGGTGCGACGTTCGACGTGGCCTACCGCTTCTTGCAGGAATGCCCATGGCAGCGTCTGCGCGATATCCGCGCTGCGATGCCGAACATCATGACCCAGATGCTGCTCCGTGCGTCAAACGGCGTTGGCTACACGAATTACCCTGACAACGTTGTGCAGGAATTCGTGCGTCAGGCTGCCATCTCTGGCGTCGATGTGTTCCGCGTGTTCGACAGCCTTAATTGGGTTGAAAACATGCGCGTTGCGATGGACGCGGTTATTGATGCTAAAAAGGTCTGCGAAGGCACGATTTGCTACACAGGTGACCTGCTCGATCCGAACCGTTCGAAGTATGACCTGAAATACTACGTCGGTATGGCCAAAGAGCTCGAAGCCGCTGGCGCGCATGTTCTTGGCCTCAAGGACATGGCGGGCTTGCTGAAACCATCCGCTGCAACCGCTCTGGTCACTGCACTGAAACAAGAGGTCGGTCTGCCGATCCACTTCCACACCCACGACACCTCGGGCGCATCGATCGCGACCGTTCTAGCGGCGTCGGCAGCGGGTGTCGACGTTGTGGACGCGGCAATGGACGCCTTCTCTGGCGGCACATCGCAGCCGACCTTGGGCTCTATCGTTGAGGCACTCAAAGGCTCTGACCGCGATACAGGCCTCGACATCGCGTCGATCCGTGAGTTGTCGAACTATTGGGAACAGGTGCGCGCGCAATACACCGCCTTCGAATCTGGCCTCCAATCGCCAGCCTCCGAAGTCTACCTGCACGAAATGCCGGGCGGTCAGTTCACCAACCTCAAGGCACAGGCACGCAGCCTCGGCCTAGAGGACCGTTGGCACGAGGTCGCGCAGGCCTATGCCGACGTGAACATGATGTTCGGCGACATCGTCAAAGTGACCCCATCCTCCAAAGTTGTCGGCGACATGGCCCTCATGATGGTGTCCCAAGGTCTGACCAAAGATCAGGTTCAGGACCCGACCACCGACGTGGTCTTCCCCGACTCGGTCGTCGACATGATGAAAGGCAGCCTCGGCCAACCTCCGGGTGGCTGGCCTGCCGCGATCCAGACCAAAGTGCTCAAGGGCGACACGCCGATCACCGACCGTCCGGGTAAACACCTTGCTCCGATTGACCTCGATGAAAAGCGGGCAGAGCTGACCGCTCTCTTGGATGGTAAAAAGATCGATGATGAGGATCTCAACGGCTACCTGATGTATCCCAAGGTCTTCCTTGATTACATGGGTCGCCACCGCACCTACGGCCCTGTTCGCACGCTGCCGACACGCACGTTCTTCTACGGTATGGACGCAGGCGAAGAGATCAGCGCAGAGATCGATCCGGGCAAAACGCTGGAAATCCGCCTGCAAGCCGTAGGCGACATGGATGAGAACGCCGAAGTGAAGGTGTTCTTTGAAATCAACGGCCAGCCGCGCACCATCCGCGTTCCAAACCGTGCTGTCACCGCGACGAAAGCAAGCCGCCCGAAAGCCGAGGCAGGCAACCCGAACCACATCGGCGCACCGATGCCGGGTGTGGTCGCGACTATCGCGGCCCAAGCTGGCAAAGAGGTCAAAGCGGGCGACCTCCTGCTCACCATCGAAGCGATGAAGATGGAGACAGGGATTCACGCCGACCGCGATGCCGTGGTCAAAGCGGTTCACGTCACGGCGGGCGGACAGATCGACGCCAAGGATCTGTTGATCGAGTTCGAATAAGAAAACGACGGGCGCCTTCGGGCGCCCGTTCTGTTTTCGGAAAAAGTTGGAAAAATTTCGTGGTGACCTTCATTTTCCTCTTGCAGCCCCCCGCGCCTTTTCATATCTCACGCCCACTGACACGGAAGCGGGCGTAGCTCAGGGGTAGAGCATAACCTTGCCAAGGTTAGGGTCGGGCGTTCGAATCGCCTCGCCCGCTCCAAGTCGGTCCATAACGGAAGCGGGCGTAGCTCAGGGGTAGAGCATAACCTTGCCAAGGTTAGGGTCGGGCGTTCGAATCGCCTCGCCCGCTCCAAAATGGACCACCAAACAGGACGCCCTCGGGCGTCCTTTTGTTTTTCAGTGCTTGGCCTACCCCCTGCCCCGCCGTATAAGGCCCTCGTAAGCGAACGGAGGCCCCATGCGCACCGCAAAGATCTCGAGAAAAACTGCCGAAACGTCGATTGAAGTCGAACTGAACCTCGACGGCAAAGGCACCTATGACAACCAAACTGGCGTTGGGTTCTTTGACCACATGCTCGACCAGTTGTCGCGTCACTCGCTGATCGACATGACCATCCGCGCCAAAGGCGACTACCACATCGACGATCACCACACCGTCGAGGACACAGGCATCGCTATCGGTCAGGCACTGGTTCAGGCACTGGGCGACAAAAAAGGCATCAACCGTTACGGCCACTTTGCGCTGGCGATGGATGACACGCAGGTGCGTGCCGCTCTCGATCTGTCGGGTCGGTCGTTCCTTGTCTGGAACTGCGATTTCCCGTCCCAGAAAATCGGCACCTTTGACACCGAACTCGTTCGCGAATTCTTTCAGGCGCTTGCGCTGCACGGTGGCATCACTCTGCACATTGACCTTGTGCACGGCGTGAACAGCCACCACATCGCAGAGTCTGCGTTCAAAGCGGTCGCAAAATCACTGCGCATGGCTGTAGAGACCGATCCGCGCATGGCAGGTAGCCTTCCGTCGACCAAAGGCGCCCTATGAGCCTGATCGCGCTTGTAGATTACGACAGCGGCAACCTTCACTCGGCTCACAAGGCCTTTGAACGGATGGCGCATGAAGCGGGGCGTGGCACGGTCGTTGTCACCTCCGAACCCGATGTTGTGGCCAAAGCGGATCGCATTGTCCTTCCGGGTGATGGTGCGTTCCCCGCTTGCCGCAAGGCGCTCAGCGATATGGGCGGTCTGGCCGAAGCGATTGTCGAAGCGGTGGAAAAGGACGGCAAACCCTTCCTTGGCATCTGCGTCGGCATGCAGATGCTCGCCACGATTGGTCACGAATACGAAGAAACCGCAGGGTTCGATTGGATCAGCGGCGAGATCGTTAAGATCACCCCAGCGGACGCCACGCTCAAGGTACCGCATATGGGATGGAATGATCTGGTGATCGACACCCCCCACCCCGTGCTCGACGGCATAAAAACGGGCGACCACGCTTATTTCGTGCACTCCTACCACATGAAAGTCAGCGACCCCGCCCAGCGGATCGCCCATGTGGATTACGCAGGCGACATCACCGCGATTGTGGGCCGCGACAACGTGGTCGGAACCCAGTTCCACCCAGAAAAGTCCCAAGCGACAGGGCTACGGCTCATCGCGAACTTCCTGAACTGGAAGCCATGAAAAAGGGCGCCTTGCGGCGCCCTTTCGTTTTTACTGACGCATCCACGTGCCGCCATTGCGGCAGATCATGAGAACGCATCCATTCACCTCAAGCGTATCTCCGCTCAGCACGAGTTTGGAGTTGTAGACCTTATCGCGGTCTGGGGACCAAACCTTACCAGAATAGGTGCCGTCACCGTTCGCAACGGTTTCATAGATGATCTGACGGCCGATGTTCTCGGATGCCATTTCAGCGCCCGCGCTATCAAACGACTTGATCAGGGTTCCGCAGAGTTGCTCACCGCAAGGTGCAACCGAAATCAGGCCAGAGTTGCCGTTATCATCCGCAACCGTGCGCCACGTTCCCTCGAGCGGATCGGCCAGAGCCGCGCCCGTAAATCCCAGTACAGCGATCGCCGCCAGTGCTAGTGTCTTCATGTCTTCCTCCCATGTTCTCGTTGCGATTAGCCTGCTCATCATGACCGATTCCAATCAAGTCTGACGTTGGGTTCGTTGCAATTCTGGCCTCTCCGTGGTTAAGGACAGGCAAACAGACAAACGGGTGCCCGCTATGATCCTCTATCCTGCTATCGACCTCAAAGACGGCAATGCCGTGCGCCTCTACAAAGGTGAAATGGATCAAGCCACGGTATTCAACGAAAACCCCGCTGCACAAGCGCTGGAGTTCGTGAACGCTGGCTGCGAATGGCTGCACCTCGTGGACCTGAACGGCGCCTTCGCGGGCGAACCCGTGAACGCGGCCCCCGTCGAAGAAATCCTCAAACAGTGCAAGGTCCCTGCCCAGCTCGGTGGTGGTATCCGCGATATGGCAACGATCGAACGCTGGTTGGACAAGGGCCTGACCCGAGTGATCCTCGGCACCGTTGCCGTCGAAAACCCTGATTTGGTGCGCGAAGCCTGCAAGGCCTTCCCCGGTCACGTGGCCGTCGGCATCGACGCCCGCAACGGCAAGGTCGCGACCAAAGGCTGGGCCGAAGAAACCAACGTCAATGTCATCGACCTCGCCCGTTCGTTCGAGGACGCAGGCGTGTCGGCTATCATCTACACCGACATCAACCGCGACGGCGCGATGCAAGGCCCGAACGTCGAAGCCACAGCCGAGCTTGCTAACGCTATGTCAATCCCAGTGATCGCCTCTGGCGGCGTGTCCTCGCTCGACGATTTGCGGAACCTAAAAAACTGCGGCGCAGCACTAAACGGCGCAATCTCTGGCCGCGCGCTCTATGACGGCGCGATTGATCTGGGCGAAGCGCTGAAGGTTCTTAAGGGGTGATTGGCACAGCCAACAAAGGCCGCGTCTAAATGCGGTGGCTCTACGGCATATGGATCGCTTTGATCGCCCTGTGCCTGAGCCCTATCGCCGTGCTGACTTGGGTTGGCTGGTTCGCTGACAAACACGGCTGCACCGTCACTGAAAACGCGACATTCCCGTGTATCGTGGACGGTTACGATTGGGGACCGACACTGGCGGGGTGGAGCCTGTCGGGCTGGATGCTGATCGTAACATTGCCGCTGGCCGCCCTACTCACCGCAGGCTTGGTCCTGACAGCGATCATCCACTTTATCCTGCGTAGACGGCGCGACGCAAAGCGCTGAGCGAGCCCACTACCCAAAGGTTGGATATGGGGGGCATTGCCCCCACGATCCCTTACTTCTTTTTGACGAATTGGGTCAGGATCACGATCCGCTGACCTTCAACGCGGCCTTCGATATGGCCTGCGTTATCAGGCACCAGCGAAATGTTCCGCACAGCCGTGCCACGTTTCGCGGTAAAGCCCGCACCTTTCACAGGAAGGTCCTTGATCAAGGTCACCGTGTCGCCGTTCGCCAGAACAGTGCCGTTGCTGTCTTTGTGCACAACGTCGCTGGCCTCAGCAATGCCAGCCTCGGCCCATGCTTGAACCTCAGGATCGAGGTAAACACCGTCGAGCACGTCATTCGCCCATGCCGCATCCAGTGCCTTGAGCACGCGGAAAGCCGCAACCTGCACCGCTGGGGTTTCAGACCAGATCGCGCCGTTCAGGCACTGCCAATGCGGGGCATCGGTCGGGGTGCCAGACAGACCTTCAGCGCAGGTCGCACAGAGCGCAATGGTGTCCTCACGCGGAGAAATTGTGATTTCGGTGGTGTCAGCGGCACCGCAAAACTCGCAAGTCATAATGACATCCTTTTTCTAAAACTTGCGCCGCTTATCTGCCCCTTGTCTGGTCAAGTCTACTATCTAGAACCCGCAAAAACGAAAATGGCAGCGCCGAAGGTTCGACACTGCCATTCTGTTCAATCAACACGTGTCGATCTTTACGCGGCCCACGCCCACGGACGGGTATGAGCACCAAGGCAGGTCGCGACCGCCTCGTCATCAACCTCGCCCGTTCGGGCCAGTTTAGCGACCAAGCCCAGCTTTTTATCCTCGACCACTTCGACCACTTCCGCGGCAAGACCCGCAGCCGCCAAAGCTTCGTTATAGACGCGGGTGATCGCACGTTTCCGCAGATCGGGTTTAAAGATCTTACCAACAGCCGTTTTCGGCAGTTCATCCAATATCTCGAGGTGTTTTGGATGCGCTGCACGTTCGTGGATTTTCTCTTTGGCAAAGGCCATGAGTTCCTCGACCGTCGCCTCTGCGCCGTCGATCAGTTCGACATAGGCGCAAGGCAGTTCGCCCGCGTAGCTGTCAGGCTGACCAATCGCGCCCGCAAAGGCGATTTTCGGGTGACCAGCCAGCGCCTCTTCGATCTCGGCGGGGTCGATGTTGTGACCCGAACGGATGATAAGGTCCTTGGCGCGGCCCGTGATCCACAGATAACCGTCCGCATCAATCCGACCCAAATCGCCCGTCCGCAGGTATTGGGTCGGCCCCAGATCACCTGGATAATAGAGGTCAGCGTTCTTTGCGGCCTCAGTATAGGTCGCACCCATGTTCACACCGGGGCTCGAGAGGCAAATCTCGCCAATCTGATCGGTACCGCACTCCTCATGCGTGACGTGGTCGAAAATCTTCACGTCCGTGTAGGGGAACGGGAAGCCGATAGACCCGATCTTCTTTTCGCCATCGGGCGGGTTGATCGACACGAGGCAGGTCGCCTCGGTCAGACCGTAACCTTCGCAGATGGTGACCTTGGCCGATTGTTCGAACCGTTTATACAGCTCCACTGGCAACGGCGCAGAGCCACAGAAGGCGAGCTGTAGCGACGAGATGTCTGCGTTCACAGGACGCTGCATAAGAGCCGCAATCGCCGTAGGCACGGTGATCATAAACGTGACCTTGTGGCGTTCGATCAGCTTCCAGAAGTTATCGAACACACCGTCGCCACGATAGCCAGCAGGGGTCGGCAGCACATAGTGCGCACCAGAGCCGAGCGACGCACCAAGCGACACAATCGTCGCGAACACGTGGAACAGTGGCAGCGGGCAGATCTGCACGTCTTCGGGTTTGAAGAGCAGTCGATCACCCAGCCACGCGTTGTAGATGATGCCCGAGTATTTGTGCTGCACGATCTTTGGCAGACCCGTCGTACCACCCGTATGGAAATAGGCCGCGACACGGTCACCTGTGCTGTCGGCAAAGGTCAGTTTGTCAGGCTGCTTGGCAACCGACTTGTTGAAATCGATGACTTTCGCGCTGTGCGACACGGGCACCTTCGGGCGGATCAGCGGGATGATCAGCTTTTTCAAGCCGGTCATATAGCGCAGCAAATCCACTTCAACGACGGTCTGCACGTTCGGCGCAAGCTTGACCGCTTCAGCCGCCTTTTGCGCGATGTCGGTCTTTGGGAAGGCCTTCAGCGTCACGAGAACCTTCGCCCCCGTTTCGCGCAGGATACCCCCGATATGTTCGGGATCGAGAAGCGGGTTGATCGGGTTCACGATGCCCGCAATCTGACCGCCCAAATAGGTCAGCACGGTTTCGGTGCTGTTGGGCATCAGATAGGCCACAACATCATTTTCACCGACGCCAAGGCTACGGAACAGGTTCGCCGTGCGGCAGGTTTGGTCATGCAATTCCGACCACGACAGCGTTTCCGCTGGCGCATCAGGATCAGAGAACATTTGGAACGTCACAGCAGGACGGCCACCATGTGCTGTGGTGGTCCGGTGCAACAATTCATACATTGTCTTTGGCTGATTGCGATCTTCCCACGGCTTTTCAGCCATGATCGCGGCACGGTCCGCTAGTGTGGCATAAGTCATGCCGTCTCCTCCCCTTGTGCGCATTGACGCGCGATTAACAGGAAAGATGGGGTATGCCCCCCCATGAACGCAAGTATGACGCTGCGAAAATGCGATTATTCCGCAGCGATACCGTCGGTAAACTGAAGTCGTGCAAGACGCGCGTAGAGCCCACCTTCGGCGACCAATGCGTCATGCGTGCCCACGGCGACGATCTGACCGTCCTCGAACACCACAATGCGGTCGGCCTTTTTCACAGTCGCCAAACGGTGCGCGATAATCAGCGTGGTGCGGGTGCTGGCCAGTTCATCGACCGCAGCCTGAACCAGACGTTCGCTTTCGGCATCTAGCGCCGATGTCGCCTCATCCAACAGAAGGATCGGCGCGTCACGCAGGATCGCGCGTGCAATCGCGATGCGCTGCTTTTGACCGCCAGACAGCATCACACCGCGTTCACCGACATAGGTGTCGTAGCCTTCAGGCAATGCAGTCAGGAAATCATGCGCAGCGGCAGCTTTGGCAGCGGCCTCAACTTCGGCATCTGTTGCCGACGGACGACCAAAGCGGATATTTTCGCGGGCTGTATCGGCAAAGATTACCGCGTCTTGCGGAACCAGAGCGATTTGCTGACGGAAGTCAGCACGGGTCATGTTCCGCAGGTCAACGCCATCCAATTTAATCGCGCCACTGTTCGGGTCATAGAACCGCAAGAGCAGTTGAATAATCGTCGACTTACCCGCCCCAGACGGACCAACCAATGCCACGGTTTCACCCGGCGCCACATCAAGGCTGATGGCATTAAGCGCAGGCGCATTTGGGCGGGACGGATAGAAGAACGTCACATCCTCGAACGAGATCTGGCCCTTCTCCATCTTCGGCGTGGCCACAGCCTGCGCTGGATCGGTCACGCTATCGTTCGCATTCAGAAGTTCGATCAAACGTTCGGTCGCACCGGCGGCACGCTGCAGTTCGCCCCAAATCTCGGTCAAGGCACCAACGGCACCTGCGACCATAACGGCGTAGATCACGAACTGAACCAGTTCGCCGACCGACATCTGGTCTGCACCAACGTCACGGGCCCCGATCCACAAGACGCCAACAACGCCCGAAAAGATCAGGAAAATAACGATCATCGTCATCATCGCACGGGTCAGAATACGGCGCTTTGCACTGGCAAAGCTCTGCTCTGTCACCTTGCGGAATTTCTCGCGGGTACGGTCCTCTTGGGTGAAGGCCTGAACGGTCTGCACCGACAACAGCGCCTCGGATGCGGAACCAGACGAATTGGCGATCCAGTCTTGGTTTTCACGACCCAACTGGCGCAACCGGCGGCCCAGAACAACGATCGGCACGATGACGGCGGGTACGATCAGCAACACCAAACCTGTAAGTTTTGCCGATGTCATCATCAACAAAACCATGCCACCAACGAATACAAACACGTTGCGCAGCGCGACAGATACCGACGACCCAATGACAGACAGGATCAAGGTGGTGTCCGTCGTGATGCGGCTCAGCACCTCACCCGTCATGATGTTTTCGTAGAACGACGGGCTCATGCCGACCATGCGGTCGAACACGGCTTCGCGGATGTCAGCCACCACACGTTCGCCCAAACGGGTCACGAGGTAATAGCGCACGGCGGTGCCCATCGCCAAAAGCGCAACGATGATTAGGGCCGCGCCGAAATATTGGTTCAACAGGGGCGATGTGCCCCCTTCAAAGTTGTCGACCACACGGCGCACAGCCAAAGGCAGGATCAGCGAAATCATCGCCGTGACCGACAGCGCCACAAAGGCCGCAAGGACCATCAGACGGTATGGCCGAATAAAAGGCCACAGCCCACCAAGAGCCGAAACACGTTTGGATCGGGCGCGGTCTTGTCCCGCGACGTCAATTGGTGCCTTTGCCATGAATCCTCGCCTTCAAAGTCGTTGTCGGGTTGATACTGACCACGACGCGCAATCACAAGCACAGGGTTGCCGCATACGACGATAAGGACCGAAACTGAGGGGATTTTGGAGCGGGTGACGGGAATCGAACCCGTGTCATCAGCTTGGAAGGCTGAGGTCTTACCATTACACAACACCCGCGTTCAGAACCATATAGTCCAGCCTTTAGGGGAAGTTCAAGACGCAGTTTTCAGCCTTTTTCGCGCCTTATTTCTGCCGAATTACCTACCTAATCGTATATGCGATGCTCCGAATGGGAGCGTATTTCATTTATGGAGGCGATGATGCTTCGCATTGCTATGCTCGCGTCTGTGGCGGTTCTCTCGACGGCTACGATGCTCAATGCCGATAGTGAACAAACCTATCAAACCGTGGTGATCACCGATTTCGGGTTCTTCCCGCTCACCACTTACGTTGATCCAGGCGAGATTGTTCAATTCAATAACCAAGCCGACAACGCCCGCGTGATCAGCGCGATCCCGTTTGAGGACAGCCAAATCGTTCAATGGACCAGCCCTTCGCTGGAAAAAGGTGAAACCTTCCTCATTCAAGTGAACGCAGACACCGTGCTCGAATTCACGTCGTCGCTTGCCGAAGAAGAACAGCACGGCGCGTTCAGCTTTGATGAACCCCCGATCGAAGAAGCACCGGACACCACCACGTCCAGCGGCAACAACTGATCATTCGTCCTCGATCAGTGGCTCGATCAGGTCTGGTCCTGTCGCACGATTCGAATTGACGGCTTTGGACACCCGCCGAAGGGAGAGGACCCCTTCTTTGGCGGGTGTCATCAATTTTGCGGCCCCATGTCCCGCTTCACCCAACCACAGCGCCCAGTCATCAGGCGGCAGGATCAATGGCAATCGGTGATGGATCGGCGCCATATCCGCATTGGCGTCGGTGGTGACAATCGCGCAGGTCGCCTGATCGCCCCACGTTTGCCAAATCCCCCCAAACACCATCGGCGCGCCATCAGTACGCGTCACCCAGTAAGGCAACGGCGTGTCACCATCGCGGTGCCATTCGTAAAACCCATCCGCCGCAATCAGGCAGCGCCTTTGACGGCAAGCTTCGCGAAACGCAGGCTTTTCCGCGATGGTTTCGGCACGGGCATTTATCAACAGCGGGCCGCCGTTCGGTTTGTCATACCACGACGGAATGAACCCCCAGCGCATTGGCCGCAAATGCCGAACGTTATCGTGGCTGGTCACAGCCGCGATGGTGGTTGTCGGACAAACGTTCCAGTTCGGTTCATCCGCTGGCAAAGTGTTGGACTTTGCCGCAGAGAACATCTGCGCCATCGCATCATGAGGCAGCGTGATCGCCATGCGCCCACACATCAGCGGGCAAAGGCCTTGCGCGACAGATCAATCCGCGCTTCTAGCATCGACATATCTTTGAGCAGTTGATGCCGCCGCGTGCGGTCCGACTCTTCAGCCAACTCTTCGCGAAGTTTTCGCAGCTCGCGGCCCAAGGTGACGAACTCTGGCACAGCGCCGTTTTCGCGGATCACCCGATTGATCAGCGCGTTTTCAGGATCATCACAGGGCGGCAACGGCTTTCCCGCGCCTTCGAGGTTATCAAAGGCACCGTCTTTTTCCGCTTCGGCAATGCGGGCGTTGATCAGGTCGAGCAAGGGATGATCCATACCAGCAGTGTGCCACCCTCCCCCGCAAACGAAAAGCCCCCACCGCATCCGGCAGGGGCCAAGTGTTTAGACAGTGGGGCCAGGATTATTCGCCAACAACTGTGATACGACCGTCAGTGTATGGGGTGAACGGCGATTGCGCGGCCAAGTATTCCGCCAGAACATCCGCAAGGTCAGGGCCAAAGTCATAGACGTTTGCCGCATTGACAAACATGCCATAGCCGTCGCCACCGTTGCGCACGTAGTTGTTCGACACAACGCCATAGGTCGCCGACACGTCAATCGGTGCGCCGCCAACCATGACGTCCGACACACGGTCGCCCGCCGGTTTCGACGGATCAACGGTAAAGCTCATGCCTGCAACCTGAGGGAAACGACCAGCACCTTCTTCCCACTGGCTCACCCCATTTTCCAACGCTGCAATCACAAAGTCGCCTGTGACTTGGAATGTCGAAAGCGTGTTCTGGAACGGCAGGACGGTCAGCACTTCGCCCATGGTGACAGGACCAGCATCGATCGAGGCACGAATACCGCCGCCGTTCTGGATCGCGATCTGAATGCCCTGATCCGCAACACGTGACAGCATCGCGTCCGCGATCAACGACCCCATCGCACATTCGCGGGCGCGGCAATCTTCACGCACGCCAACGATTTCCTCTGCAGTCTCGGCGACGACACGGTTGCGCACTTCTTCGAGCGGAGCCGCCAGTTCGCCGATACGCGCAACGACCGCTGCATCTTCTGCAACTTCGCCATTGATCAAGATCGGCTGACCCGAAGCCTCGGTCAGGTTGCCGTCGTCGTCAAAGGTGACGTTCAGCTCGCCAAGGAACTTGCCGTAAGCATAGGCCGACACAATCGCGGTGTTGTTCACCATGGTCGGATATGGACCTTCGGCTTTGTCCATGTCACCCAAAAGGGTGTTCGAGTGACCACCAACGATCACATCAACGCCTGTAGTTTCAGCCGCAACCCGTTGGTCCACCGAATAGCCAGAGTGGGACAGAACGATGATCTTGTTCACGCCCTCAGCGGTCAGTTTATCAACCTCGCCCTGAACCGCATCCACGGGATCGGTAAAGATCACGTTCGGACCGGGGCTTGCGAGTTCGTCCGTGTCATGCGGTGTCAAACCGATCAGGCCGATCTTTTCGCCACCACGTTCGATCACGGTCGACTTCAGCAGTTTGTCCGACAGCAGCGCCTCGCCCGAGAAATCGGCGTTCGACATCAGCACGGGGAATTCAACGCTATCCATAAATCCGCGCAGAACTTCGGGGCCGTCGTCGAATTCGTGGTTACCAACGGTCATACCGTCGTAGCCCAAGAGGTTCATGAACTCCGCCGCCATCGCACCCTTATAGAAGGTGTAGAACAGCGTGCCTTGGAACTGGTCGCCGCCATCAACAAGGATCGAGTTGTTCGACCGTGCGCGAGCCTCTGCCACCGCTGTGACTAGACGCGCGGTGCCGCCGAAACAATCACCCGCGGTGTTGTCCTCTGCAGAGCAGGTCGAATCGTATTTGCTGATCGGTTCAAAGCGAGCGTGGAAATCGTTCGTGTGCAAAATGGTCAGCGAATAATCCGCCATTGCTGCGCCGGCAGACAGCGCAAGAGCACAAGACGATGCTAGAATACGTGTAATCATTGGGATCCCCCTGGTTGATATTCGATCAGCTTGGGCAGAACTGACTATTGAGTCAAATATTGCCTGCATCCTTTCGACCTATTCCCGCCACGTAACAGGCTGGTGTCAGAGGCCTGCCCGAAATTGATGCACTCTTGACCAAATCGAGGGACAAAGGCATCACCGCGCCATGCTGATCTACAAAATCTTCCGCGCCCCAGAGTGGGCAGAGCTGCAGGCCAAGGGTGAAACCCTCGGTGCGCCGATCGACGTGATCGACGGCTATGTGCATTTTTCCACCGCTGAACAGGCCCAAGAAACCGCCGCGAAACACTTCGCTGGTGAGGATGGTCTGGTCCTCCTCGCGCTTGAGGCTGACAGCCTCGATCCGCTGGTCTGGGAACCCTCGCGCGGTGGTCAGTTGTTCCCGCATCTCTACCGCCCTCTGCGGATGACCGATATTTTGTGGGACAAGCCTTTGCCGATTGTTGACGGCGCACATCAGTTTCCGGAGCTCGCATGACCCTGCTTGAACAAATCGGGATGCGCGTCCTGCGCTCCACCGACCCCGAAGTGGCGCATGGCCTCGCTCTGAAATCGCTGAACCTCGGCCTCGGCCCCAAGGCTGGCCCGTTCACCACGCCGCGCCTTGCCACCACAGTTGCGGGCATGTCCCTGCCAAACCCTGTTGGTCTGGCCGCTGGTTTCGACAAAAACGCGACCGCGCTGCACGCTTTGGCGAAATGCGGGTTCGGCTTTGTTGAGGTCGGCGCGATCACGCCACGCCCACAGCCTGGCAACCCGAAACCGCGCCTCTTCCGCCTCACCGAGGATCAAGCCGCGATCAACCGCTTTGGTTTCAACAACGAAGGCATGGAGGCCGCTGCGACCCGCCTCGCTGCTCGTCCGCGTGGGGGCATCATTGGCCTCAACCTCGGCGCCAACAAAGACAGCGAAGACCGCGCGGCAGATTTCGCCCGCGTTCTGGCCCGCTGTGGTGCCCATCTCGATTTCGCAACGGTCAACGTATCCAGCCCGAACACCGAAAAGCTGCGTGATTTGCAAGGCAAGGACGCGCTCGCAGCACTCTTGGCTGGTGTGATTGAGACGAACGCTGGTCTGGCAAAACCGCTACCCATCTTCCTCAAGATCGCACCGGATCTGACCCACGAAGAACTCGACGACGTGGCCGAAGTTGCCAATGCCTCTGGCATCGCGGGGATCATCGCGACGAACACAACGCTATCGCGGGATGGTCTGCGCAGCGTTCACAAGGACGAAAAAGGTGGCCTTTCGGGGCAACCCGTCTTTGAAAAATCAACCCGCCTACTGGCGCGTCTGTCTGGACTGACCACCATTCCGATCATCGGTGTCGGTGGTGTCGGCAGCGCTGAACAAGCCTACCAGAAAATCCGCGCTGGCGCGTCTGCTGTGCAGCTTTACACCGCGCTCGTCTACGGCGGCATCAGCCTCGCGGATGACATCGCGCGTGGTCTGGACGCACTGCTGGCCCGCGACGGCTTTGCCAATGTTGCGGAGGCTGTTGGCACTGGACGGGGCGACTGGACATGATCACCATCTGGCACAATCCCCGCTGCAGCAAGAGCCGCGAGACGCTCGCTCTTTTGACCGACAAAGGGATCGCGCCAGAGGTTCGCCTCTACCTAGATGATGTGCCGACGGCGGATGAACTGCGGTCGGCCCTCGCCACCTTGGGCCTGACGGCGGGTGAATTGGTGCGGCGCAAAGAGGCGCTATTCAAGGACCTCGACCTCGCTAATGCCAGCGACGATCAACTGATCGATGCGATGGTTGCCAATCCCAAACTGATCGAACGCCCTATCGTGTTTGCCAATGGTCGTGCAGCACTTGGCCGTCCGCCTGAAAACGTGCTTGCAATCCTTTAGCGCGCTGCTCTTTCCAGCGCGGGGTAGCGGAGCGCAAGCGTCAGCCCACGAGCGCAATAGCTCACCATCATCGCCATCCAGAGCCCGTGATTGCCAAAAACGGGCATCAGCGTCAGTGCGGCGACCAGATAGAACCCGAGCGACAGGATACTCATGTTGCGCATGTCGCGGCTGCGAGTTGCCCCGATGAAAATCCCGTCGAACATGAACGCAGGCAGGCCAAGGATCGGCGCAACCGCCATATAGGGCAGGTAAATCCGCGCTTCCTCGCGTACATCAGGCGCGGTGGTCAAAATATCGATGATCGTGCCACCGCCCAACCAGAACCCTGCCGCCATCAGTACCGACGCCCCCAGCCCCCACGCTGAACTGCGCAACGCGGCCTGACGTAGCTCTGTCGGATCGCGCCGCCCAAAGGCCTTGCCCACCAACGTTTCCGCAGCAAAAGCGAACCCGTCCAAGGCAAACGCCGTGACGGAGGTGAACTGCAACAGCACTTGGTTCGCCGCCAATGGCACGTCGCCGAAACCAGCGCCCCAAAAGATGAACAACACAAAAACCGCGAGCAGTCCCAGCGAACGGATCAGAATATCGGTGTTCACCGCCGCCATATTCTTTAGCCGCGCGGGATCGAGGATCGCAGGCCAACCGACCTTTGTCCGCAGTGCATCACGGCAGAGCCATAAGCCCAGCGCCAACCCCAGCCATTCCGCGATAAAGGTCGCACCCGCAACGCCAGCCACACCCCAACCGAGGCCAAGCACAAACAGAACATCGAGCAGGATATTCGCCCCGTTCATCACGATCTGAAGGAGGAGAACCGCCCGCGTCCGCTCTGCCGCGATCAGCCAACCGTTCACCGCATAGAGCGCAATCGCCGCAGGGGCCGACCACACACGCACCGACATATAGTCATGAGCCAGCGCCTCTACGCCGACACTCCCCGGTGAAAGGTAGAGCGAAAGCGCGAAGATAGGCATTTGCAGCAGAATAATGAACGCCCCAAATCCACCACCCAGCAGTAGCCCGCGAAAGAGCAGCGCCGAAACCTCGCCGGTGTGCCCTGCCCCGATGGCTTGGCTCGTGAGGCCCGTGGTCCCCATCCGCAGAAACCCGAACACCCAGTAGATAGAGGTGAGGATCATCGCACCGATGGCCACGGCACCGATAGGCTCTGCCGCGCCCAATTGACCGACCACGCCCGTATCCACCAACCCCAGCAAAGGGACCGTCACATTGGCGAGGACGATAGGAACAGCGATCTTGAGGATGCGCCGATGGCTCAGGTCAGCCATTTCTGGACGGCATAAGGAAATGTCCTGTGGCCTGCGCAAAGAGACGCGACCGATTGTCCTGCCAGCCTTCGACATGAACGCTCGCATAGCGACGGCCCGACCTGTTGATCGTCGCCCGTGCATAGGCATCGCGCGGCAGACCAGATCGCAGGTAATCCACGGTGAAATCAATGGTCTTTGGCAAACGGATCGGCGCATCGCCCAGTTGGAAATCTGGGGCAGAGCCACTTTCCATCTCTTGCCACATCATCCCCCACGCCAATTCAATCAGCGCCGTGGTTTCGAGGAATGCAGCCGTCACGCCGCCGTGGATCGCGGGCAACATCGGGTTGCCGATCAGTTTGTCGTCAAACGGCAAAATGGCAGTCAATTCATCGCCACGACGGTCAAACTGGATGCCGAGGAACTGAATATAAGGCACGCCACTGACCAGCTTTTCCAAGGCCGCATCGCGGCGCTGTTTGATCACCTGAACGGGTTCTGGTTTGCGCATCACTTGCCCCCCTTACTGCCGTCGACCGTAAAGGCCCCTGTCGCCGTGGCCACAGGCCGCGCTGTGTCCTCATCCGTCGCGGTCGCGCGAACAAAGGCCACGCTGCGGGTCACGTGATAGCATTCCGCCGTGGCTGTGATCTTTTGACCGGGGGTGGCGGGGCGCATGTAATCAATCCGCAAATCCAAGGTCGCCGTCCCACCCGCACAGGAGGGATGGCTCATCACAGCCGCCCCGCCGCAGGTGTCCATCAGTGCGGACACCGCACCACCGTGGATCACGCCCGTTTCGGGGTCGCCAATGAACCGCGTGTCATAATCCATCTCAATCGTCGCCATCCCATCCCCGATAGCTGTCATCCGCATCCCCAGTGCCTTTGCGTGTGGCAGGGTCGCGATGAACTGGTCGGCAAGCCGTGCCTTGCGTTCTTGATGGTCTTGCGGTGCGTCAGTCATGAGCATTCCTTTCGGTTGCTCTATTGGTTCACGATCCAGAGCAAACGCGCAAGACTTGGTCTTAGATTTACCGTCGCGTCAGGAGCGGTTGCCCATCGTTTTTTTTCGCCCTAGTGTAGCCACGAGGGAGAGATAGATGCCGGATACACGTCTGACATTCAAAGAAATGTGCGCGAAGTTCGATGTGACGCCGCGGACCCTACGCTATTACGAGTATATCGAACTCATCTCCCCTGTTCGCGAAGGTCGGTCACGGTTCTACGGGGCCCGCGAAATCGCCCGAATGACGCTGATCCTACGTGGCCGCCGCTTTGGTTTTGCGCTCGAAGACATCCGTCAGTGGCTGTTGATCTACGAAAAAGAAGGCACTGACGCGCAGATGCGCCGCTGGGTCGAAATGGCGAATGGTCAGCTCGCTGAATTGGCAGAGCAAAAGATCCAGCTCGAACAGACCATCGCAGAGTTGGAATCACTCCGCGACGACACGCTGGCCTCGCTCGGCTAAGCCACCCCAAATTGAAAATTCGCGTTTCGCGTGTGGAAATTGATTTTCTGCACGCTCACATTATTTCGCCTTACGTAACGACAGCTTTAATGACCTTTCGTCATACTGAAAAATGACGCAGCGTTTCGTTTACGTTCTGGTAAACTTGGCTTGTATGGTGAAACTGTCTTTGCAGATTGCGCTACCATCACTTCAACGCATGAGTGAGACGAACATGAACGAAACGAACAACCAGACCATGACCATCCGCGAGATGTGCGACGCCTACGACGTAACACCTCGCACTTTGCGGTTCTACGAGGCCAAAGAGCTGTTGTTTCCGATCCGTGACGGGCAAAAGCGCCTGTTTACCAAACGCGATCGGGCTCGCTTGAAACTGATCCTGCGCGGTAAGCGCTTCGGTTTCTCGCTGGAAGAAATCCGGCAGCTCCTCGACCTCTACGAACTGGACGACCAGCAAGAAACCCAGCTGGTAAAGACCTACGAAGTGGCCAAACAACATCTGGCCGAGATGGAACAACAAAAGGCCGAGTTGGAAACCGCCATCGACGATCTCCGACAGCAGATCGAATGGGGTCGCCAACATCTGGCGAAATTACGCGCGGAACGGGCGGCTTAAGGCGCCCTTCCCACACCACCGGAGGAGAAGACCGCACAATGCCCAGCTACACCGCCCCCATCAAAGATATCCAATTCGTGCTGCACGACCTGTTGAAGGTTTCGGAACAAGATATCGCCGGATACGACGAGCTGGACCGCGATTTCACTTCTGCCGTGCTCGAAGAAGCTGGCAAAATCGCGTCGGAAGTTTTGGCCCCGCTGAACGCGGTTGGCGACACCGAAGGCTGCACCTATGAAAACGGTGTCGTCCGCACGCCGACTGGGTTCAAAGCGGCCTTTGACCAAATGAAAGAAGGCGGTTGGACCGCGCTCGACTGTGACCCCGAATACGGCGGTCAGGGTCTGCCTTACGTGTTCAACACCGCCGTGATGGAACCCTTCGTTTCGGCCAACATGGCCTTTAACATGTATCAGGGCCTCACCCACGGCGCATACTCTGCCATCCACGCTCACGCCTCGGACGACCTAAAGGCGAAATTCCTGCCCAAGATGGTCACCTGTGACTGGACTGGCACGATGAACCTGACCGAACCACATTGCGGCACCGATCTGGGCCTCATGCGGACCAAGGCAGAGCCGCAGGACGACGGCAGCTACAAAATTACTGGTCAAAAGATCTTTATCTCGGCAGGCGACCACGACCTGTCAGAGAACGTCATCCACCTCGTTCTGGCAAAAATCGTTGGCGGTCCCGAAGGCATCAAAGGCGTCTCGCTCTTTATCGTGCCGAAAATCATGGTGAATGATGATGGCTCGCTCGGCGACCGCAACGCGGTCTCGGTCGGTAAGATCGAAGAGAAAATGGGCATCCACGGCAACGCCACCTGCGTGATGAACTACGACGGCGCGACAGGCTATTTGGTGGGTGAGGCGCACAAAGGCATGCGCGCCATGTTCACCATGATGAACGAGGCACGTTTGGGTGTTGGCCTTCAGGGCTATGCCCAGTCCGAGGCCGCCTACCAAAACGCCGTCGCCTATGCCAAAGACCGCCTGCAGGGCCGCGCCGTCACGGGCGCCGAGAACCCCAACGGTCCAGCCGACCCGCTGATCGTGCACCCAGATATCCGCCGCAATCTGATGGACCAAAAGTCCTTTACCGAAGGCGCGCGGGCATTGACCTACTGGGGCGCAAACCTGATCGACCGTGCGCACCGCTCTGGTGATGCAGCGGCCGACGGCCTCGTGTCCCTGCTGACCCCTGTGATTAAGGGCTTCCAGACCGACAAAGGCTTTGAAATGGCCGTGCAGGCCCAACAGGTTTACGGCGGTCATGGCTATATCGAAGAATGGGGCATGTCCCAGTTCGCCCGCGATGCGCGGATTGCCATGATCTATGAGGGTGCGAACGGCATCCAAGCGCTCGACCTCGTTGGCCGCAAATTGGCCCAAGACGGCGGCAAACACGTCATGGCCTTCTTTGAGATGGTCAAGGCAGAGTGCAAGTCCCACACCGATGAGCGGATGCAACCCTTTGTCGAGGCCCTGAAAAACGCATCAAAACAGATGCAAGCGGCGGGCATGTATTTCATGCAAAACGGCATGAAAAACCCCAACAACGCGCTCTCTGGTTCCTATGACTTCATGCACCTCATGGGCCATGTCTGCCTCGGCCTGATGTGGACCCGTATGGCGGCAGCGTCTTACACCGCGCTCGACAACGGCGCCTCTGACACCGCGTTCTACGAAGGCAAAATCGCAACGGGCAAATACTACATGGCACGTCAACTGCCCGCCTGTGCGATGCACCTAGCCCGCATTGAAACGGGTGCAGAGACTGTCATGGATTTGTCAGCAGAGCAGTTCTAGAGTTTGGCATGTTACCGCCCTGCCCCGCGGTCGGGGCCTCCGGCGGGAGTTGTTACGGCAAGGTGAAACGAAAGTTCCACCCTGCCCGCGACATTCTCTCGGAGGACGCGGAACAGGGCTTCACCTTGCAGGGCCCTGGGTTCTCCAACCTGTACCTTGGGGTCTGAATAAGAGGGTGGCGTTAAAAAAGGATAAAGGTGGCCAGTTCACCTTGCTGCAACAACTCTCCGGGGGTCCGGGGGTGGAAAACCCCCGGCGCTCACGGCGACCTGAGGAGGATGAGACAGTGACCAAACAACTTTATTGTTTTGGGGAGAGCGGCCATTCGTACAAAGTGGCGCTGGCCCTGACCTTGGCCGAGGTCGATTGGGACCCCATTTTTGTTGATTTCTTCGCAGGTGGGTCGCGCAGCCCAGAGTTCCGCGCCGTGAACGAAATGGGCGAATGCCCCGTTTATGTGGATGACGATCTGGTGCTGACCCAATCGGGCGCGATTTTGGATCACCTCTCAAAAGTGACAGGCAAATTCGGTGGCGCGAACGACCGCGAGGCCTCTGAAATTCTGCGGTGGGTTTTGTGGGACAACCACAAATTCTCGTCCCAAGCGGGGATGCTGCGGTTCCTGATGAATTTCCTACCCGAGGACAAACGCCCGCAAGAGGTCATCGCTTTTGTCAGCGGTCGACTAAAGGCGGCTTTCGCAACGCTAGAGGCGCACCTTGAGGGACGTGATTGGATCGTGGGCGACACGATCACCAATGCTGATCTGTCCTGCTGTGCTTACCTTTATTACCCCGAACCCTTTGGGTTCGAGCGCAAGGATTATCCCAATATCGACCGTTGGCTCGACCGCATTGCGGCTCTGCCCGGTTGGAAACACCCATACGATTTGATGCGCCGCGCATTTCCTGCGGCCTGAGGAGGACTGAATGACCGAAGCCTATATTTACGACGCGATCCGAACTCCGCGGGGCAAGGGCCGCAAAGACGGCAGCCTGCACGAAGTGACCTCGGCCCGTTTGTCGGCAAATGTGTTGAACGCACTGAAATACCGCAATGGCCTTGATGGTCACGCGGTTGAAGACGTGATCTGGGGCAACGTGACCCAAGTTGGCGAACAGGGCGGCTGTTTGGCGCGCACTGCAGTTTTGGCCTCTGACCTTGACCAATCGATCCCCGGCCTTGCCATCAACCGGTTCTGCGCCTCTGGCATGGAAGCCGTGAACCTTGCTGCAAACCAGATCAAGGGCGGCGCGGGTATGGCCTATATCGCGGGCGGCGTTGAAATGATGGGCCGCGTTGCGATGGGCAGCGATGGTGCTGCGATTGCTGTTGATCCTTCGATCGCGATGGACACCTATTTCGTCCCCCAAGGCATTTCGGCAGACATCATCGCCACCGAATACGGGTTTAGCCGTGAAGACGCAGACGCGCTCGCTGTGGAATCTCAGCGCCGCGCAAAGGCTGCATGGGACGACAACCGCTTTGCCAAATCCGTGGTGCCTGTGATCGACCAAAACGGTCTCACCATCCTCGACCACGACGAATACATGCGCCCTGGCACGACCGCAGAGATGCTCGGCGCGCTGAAGGCGTCGTTCAAGGACATGGGCGAGGTGATGCCGGGCTTTGATAAAGTGGCCCTGATGAAATACCCGCATCTTGAGCGGATCAACCACATCCACCACGCAGGGAACTCATCAGGCATCGTGGACGGCTCGGCTGGTGTCCTGATCGGCAACAAAGAGTTCGGCGAAAAGTACGACCTGAAACCGCGTGCCCGCATCCGCGCCACCGCGAAAATCGGCACCGATCCGACGATCATGCTGACCGGTCCTGTTCCTGTGACCGAAAAGATCCTCGCTGACAGCGGCATGTCGATCTCTGACATTGATCTGTTCGAAGTGAACGAAGCCTTCGCTTCGGTCGTCCTGCGCTTCATGCAAGCGTTCAACGTTGATCCGTCGGTCGTGAACGTCAACGGCGGTTCGATTGCGATGGGTCACCCATTGGGCGCGACAGGCGCGATCATCATCGGCACCTTGCTCGATGAACTTGAACGTACGGGCAAGGGCACTGGCCTCGCCACCCTGTGCATCGCATCCGGCATGGGTGCAGCAACCATCATCGAACGCGTCTGAGGGAGGTAAGACCATGACCGATTTCACCATGACCACAGACGCCGATGGCGTTGCCGTAATCACGTGGGACGTTCCCAACAAATCCATGAACGTGCTGAGCCTCGAAGGGCTGGCGCATCTCTCTGATCTTATCGATCAGGCCCATGCCGACGAAGCCGTCAAAGGCATCGTAATCACCTCTGGCAAAGATACCTTTGCAGGCGGCATGGACCTCAACGTCATCGCCAAGATGAAAGAGAGCGCGGGCGATGATCCCGCCAAGGGCCTCTTTGAAGGCACCATGCAGATGCACGCGATCCTGCGCAAAATCGAACTCGCAGGGATGGATCCGAAAACCCAGAAGGGTGGCAAACCGACGGCAGCAGCCCTCCCCGGCACCGCTCTTGGCATTGGCCTCGAACTGCCACTGGCCACCCACCGTATTTTCGCGGCGGACAATCGAAAGGCCAAAATCGGCCTGCCTGAAATCCTCGTCGGTATTTTCCCGGGCGCTGGCGGCACCACACGCCTGTCGCGCAAGCTCGGCGCGATGGCAGCATCGCCGTTGTTGCTTGAGGGCAAACTGAACGATCCTAAGAAAGCCAAGGCCGCTGGCGTCATCGACGAAGTGGTGCCTGCTGAGGACCTCTTGTCCGCAGCCAAGGCATGGGTGCTAGAGGCCAAAGACGCTGATCTCGTGAAACCATGGGATCAGAAGGGCTTTAAAATTCCGGGCGGCACGCCCTACCACCCCGCAGGCTTCATGACTTACGTTGGTGCCTCTGCGATGGTGAATGGCAAGACCCAAGGCGTCTACCCTGCCGCCAAGGCCATGCTCTCTGCCGTCTATGAGGGCGCAATGGTGCCGTTTGACACCGCTCTGAAAATCGAGGCCCGTTGGTTCACCAACGTTCTGATGAACCCGTCGTCTGGCGCGATGATCCGCAGCCTCTTTATCAACAAAGAAGCGCTAGAAAAGGGCGCAAACCGTCCGAAGGTCGAGGACCAGAAGGTCAAAAAACTCGGCGTGATCGGCGCGGGCATGATGGGCGCAGGCATCACGCTCGTCTCTGCGCAGGCAGGCATGGAGGTTGTGCTCATCGACGCGACCCAAGAGGCCGCTGACCGTGGCAAGGCCTACACCGAGAAATACATGGACGCGGGCATCGCCAAACGCAAAGCCACGCCAGAGAAGAAAGAACAGGTTCTGTCGCTGATCACCGCGACCACCGACTATGCGGCGCTTGCTGGATGTGACCTGATTATTGAGGCTGTGTTCGAAGACCCGACCGTAAAGGCTGACGTGACGGCCAAGGTTGAGGCCGCCGTGGGCGAGGATTGCATCTTTGCCTCCAACACCTCGACCCTGCCAATCTCGATGCTGGCGAAGGCATCCAAGCGTCCAGAGCAGTTCATCGGCATCCACTTCTTCTCGCCCGTCGAGAAAATGATGCTCGTTGAGATCATCAAGGGCAAAGCAACAGGCGAACGCGCCGTGGCTAAGGCTCTCGATTACGTGCGCCAGATCCGTAAAACCCCGATCGTGGTCAATGACGCTCGGTTCTTCTACGCGAACCGCTGCATCATCCCCTACATCAACGAAGGCATCCGCATGGTTGCCGAAGGGGTTGAACCTGCACTGATCGAAAACGCCGCGAAACTGGTCGGTATGCCGCTCGGCCCGCTGCAGTTGGTGGATGAAACCTCCATCGACCTCGGCGTCAAAATCGCCAAAGCAACCAAAGCCGCAATGGGCGACGCCTACCCCGATGGCGCTGTGGACGCGGTTCTGTTCTGGATGGCCGACGAAGGCCGTCTGGGTCGCAAATCCGCGGCTGGTTTCTATGCCTACGACGAGAAAGGCAAACGTCAGGGCCTCTGGACGGGCCTCGCCGCGCAATACCCTGTGGCCGACGAACAGCCAGACCTACACACGGTTCAGCACCGCCTGCTCTTCGCTCAGGTCCTAGAAGCGGTCCGCGCGCTCGAAGAAGGCGTTCTCGAAGACATCCGCGAAGGTGACGTGGGCGCGATCCTCGGCTGGGGCTTTGCTCCGTGGTCTGGCGGTCCGTTCAGCTGGCTCGACATCATCGGCACGCCTTATGCGGCAGAGGTCTGTGATCAATTGACCGAAACCTACGGCGACCGCTTTGCCTGCCCCGCGTTGCTGCGTGAAATGGCGGATAAGGGCCAAGAGTTCTACAACCGCTTCGCTGCAGAGCAAGCAGCCTAAAACAACAAAGGGCGGGGAAATTCCCCGCCCTTTCTCTATCTGAAAACTTTCTGCTTATGCGTAAGCGAAGGTCAGCGCGGGAACGTCCGCCATGGTCAGACCTTTGAGGTAGACCATCGAATAAATCTCGCCGCTCCAGTCGTCGGTCACAGTGACCATCAGACCGTCGTCGTCCTCTTTGAAGCCAAGGAAGTCGTCGATGTTGTCTTCGGTGATGTGGGTCAGACCCAGATCAAAGACGAGAACGTCTTCTTCGGGATCAAAGTCCTCAATCGTAGCCTCAGTCGCGATGTCGCCCATCACGACCACATCCGCACCCGCGCCCAAGGTCAGGCTCTCAACGATCGAACCGTAGCCCAGTGTGACGCTATCGTCGCCCGCGCCGAGGTCGAGCTCATCCACATGCGACCCAAAATCGCCCTTAAGCACCACAGTGTCGTCGTCTGCGCCCGCATCGACGGTGTTGGTGCTGTCCAGACCGTCCTGCTCTGCCGCGCCGTCTAGGGTGATGTCGTCGTTGCCGTTGCCACCGCTAATGTCAAAGCTGTAGACCACGTCTTCGTTGGTGTAGTCATCTTCGTCGTCGTTGGTTTCAGCAACGATTGTATCGTCACCTTCGCCGCCATCAGCGCTGCCTTCGTTGGTCAGCGTGATCAGATCGTCAAAGAAGCTGGAAAGATCAGTAGTCGCCGCGAGGTCGTCGGTTTGCTCGTCAGCCGGTGCATTATCACCGTCTGTCTGCCCCAATAGCTCAGGGAGCACGAGACCACTTGCGGCCGCAGCACCCAACAGTAGAAACAGGAAACCCATTCGAAACTCCAGCGAAACAACATAGCATTATCTGCTGACCGCGTGGATATATCAAAATTACCTAAGGTTTAAGATACCCTATCCTTTTGAATGCAAATCTCGGTGAATTTGTCGATATTTTGACGAAATACACTCTAAAGGTGCGCGAATATTCAGATTAGCGCACCTTTAGAGTGAATATCAGCTGTGTCGGCGCCCTACAGCTTCGACTCAGGCCGCCAGATGGGCGCGCGTCGGAGCGACCGAACCATAGGTTTCGCTCTCGAGTTCAAGGAAGCTGACCAACAGATCGGCTTGCTCTTGCGACAGCACCGAATAGCACGGCTCACCCTTGTCAAAGAGATCCGACAGGATGTCAGTCGCTTTGGGGCAGTAGAACAATGCACCTGTGTTCGCGAATACGATCTCGTCGCCAGCAAAGTGCAGGGTAACGATTTCGATACGGTCGGCAGGGCGGGACGGTGTGATGCCACGGAAGCCTTCGAGAGACGCTACAGGGATCAGCGCAAAGGGATCACCGAACACGTCCTCGGCGGTATCGCTTTCGATCAGAACAGCCTGACGGGCGGGGATACGCATCTCTTCTCGGTTGCCCAGTGCACCAGCGGGAACCAACATCGGCCAGTCTTCAATAGCCGCTGCGGTTTCACCAGCAAAGATCACCTGACGGCGCACCGCCACAACGGTCTGCAAACCACCGTCAAAGGTCAGCACTTGATCGCCTTCGCAGATCGCCTCAACCCGACGCCAGCCCATCGCGGTCGCAACGCGGGTGCCAGCCAGCATCCCGTGATCTACATCGGAAAGGGTCGCATCATGGCCGAGAGCGGCATGGGCGTTTGTCCAGCTTTTGTCGTTCCAAGCATACATTTGCGTCTTCCTTCGCGGTCGGAGCACCTTCTGCACTCCCGTTAAAGAAGAATTCACCTATTCCCGCGTCAGAGTTTGGGACGGATCATGGTTTAATTGGGGCATTGTTCGGGGATATGCGAAAATACTGGGGGCGCACCCTAGGATTTCACCGAAATCCCTCAACAACCGAACCGATATCCAAAGCGTTCGATGTCCGCAGCGCAGAGCGATTCCACGACCGCTTTGGTTGATTCGTCGTAGTATCCGCGCCAATCTTTTTCGCGCTTTGACGTGTTCACCACGGGAATTTCTGGCACAAATTCAAGGTGATCTGACAAACCCGCCAAATCCTCCCCCAAATGTTCGATCCGGATGTAGGCGTTGCAATGCTCAACCCCTGCGGTATCCCGCATGTAGCTGTCAAAGGGCGATGATTTGAGGCTCGCATGGGTATGCGGATGGGCCATGAACCCCGTGAAATCCGTGGTCTTTGCCAGTGTCACAGCGGGATGCTCGAACTTCTGACCTTGCAACCAATGGTAATAACTCACCATCCGATCCCAAGGGTTACGCACCAGCGTAAAGGTGAAATACTCCGCCATCTGCTCGCGCGTGACCAATCCTTCGATATCGGCGAGGCGAGAATGCTTCCACAGACGCCCTGACACCTCTACCCCGCGCAACCGACGCCGCCGCTTGATCGCCTTGGGTGTATCGCCAATCAACACGTCATCCGCCATCGCCCGCGCCTCAAGCGCCAGCGCCATGGAGGTGCCCCCAGTTTTCGGGATATGGACAAAGATATAGCGACGACCGTGGGAAATTATCATTCCACGATGTTATCGGTTCTTGCCATCGGGGGCGAGTCTGTACGGATCGCGATGATCACCCCAGAGGTCGCAATCATGATCAGCCCCACAATCATCAGCGGTGTCGGAAATTCGCCCCAGAGGATCGACGCCCAGATCGTCGCAAAGACCAGAAGCGTGTTTTCAAACACCGATACGAATGTGGCGTCTGCGGCTTGATACGCCCGAATGGTCAGCCCCACGCCCAAGAGCGACCCAAAGCCATGCAAAACGATCAGGCCGAGGAACATCCCCACGGGCGCAACCCATCCACGGGTCACATAACCCGCAGGGCCACCCACATCCGGCACCGCCATCCACGTCACAATCATTAGCCCAACCGCGCCCCAGATCGTGATCATCACCGTGTAGCCCGTCAAAAGCGAAAGCGTCGTTTCGCCCTCGCACCAACGGCGCGTCGCCATATTCCCCATGGCATATGCCGCCCCCGCAAGGATCGGCAGCAGACTGACCAATGACAGCTCCCCTGCCCCGCCGCCCAAGGCCAAAACAGCACCGGTAAAGCCGATCACCACCGCAAAAATGCGCCGTGGCCCGACCTTTTCGCCAAAGAACACCACCGAAATCAGGATCACCCAGATCGGAGAGGTAAAGAGACCCGCAACGGCTTGGGCGATGGGCATGATGCCGAGGCAGGCAAAGTACAGAACCAGCGCCCCCGATGACACCACAGAGCGCGCATAGACATTCCGCCGCCGCTTGGGTTTGAGGCTATAGCCCGTCACCAACGAAATCGCGCCCAATCCCGCCAATGCGACCACACCGCGCAACAATTGGAACTGCCACAACCCTGCCTCTTCGGCGACCAAACGTACGAAGTTATCAATCAAACCGAACCACGCCATTGCGGACATGATCAGGAAGGCGGCCAATCCAGCGCGGTTGTGCGATGAGGCAGAGAGTGCAGTCATAAATATCCCTCAAACTGTTGCTAGGGTTATGCAAAACCTAAAACGACCTGACTTGTCCCCTAGCGACATATTTGATCAAATTTTGTCCGATTGTCCGCCCTATCCAATATCGCTGGGACAGGTTAAAGTGACGCAAAATAGAATAAGAGCAGATGACAGCACTTAAACAGTATACTCGGTTAGAAAGTTTGGGCCTTTGGCGGGCCGACGGACAGGCACAGCGCCGCGAGGTGGCTGTGTGCTTTGGCGATGCCACATTGATCATCCGCGATACGGCCAATCGGCCTCTGACCCACTGGTCCCTCCCCGCGATTGAACGGCTGAACCCTAACGAAGTGCCTGCCCTCTTTGCGCCCGACGACAGCGGTGATGAAACGCTGGAAATCGACGACGAACTGATGATCGAAGCGATTGAAAAGGTGCGCAAAGCGCTCTCCAAACGCCGTCCGAAACCGGGGCGTCTGCGCGGTGCGGGCCTGTCCTTTTCCATCGCTGCGGTGCTGGCCTTGGGCGTTCTGTGGCTGCCCTCCGCGCTGCGCACTCACACGCTCTCTGCGGTGTCTCAAGCTAGCCGCGCGTCGATTGGCGCGACGCTCTTGGGGCATGTGCAGCGACTGACGGGCTCCGTCTGCCGCAGCCCTCGTGGTATCCAAGCCCTCGAACGGCTCAAAGATCGCGCATTGGGCGCTGACAGTGATGTGCGTGTGCTCATTGTCCCCGAAGGCATCGCAACCACCCTCGCCCTGCCTGGCGGGATCATCCTGATGAACCGCGCCCTCGTCGAAGATTACGAGGACCCGGGCGTCCCCACAGGGTTCCTAATCGCCGCCGAATTGGCGCGTCAGTCCGACGACCCATTGGGGCACCTGATGAAAACCTCGGGCATTCAGGCGACTTTCCAACTGCTGACAACAGGCGACATGAGCAGCGCGACCCTGCGCGATTATGCCGAAATCGCCGTCACGGACAAAACCCCACCCATCTCGACCGATAGCCTGATCAAGGCCTTCGCTGACGCAGAGGTTTCCACGAAACCCTTCGCTTTTGCCTTGGACATCACAGGGGAACGCACGCTCGACCTAATCGAGGCCGATCCGGTGGACCCATCTCAAGCGCCACTGATCTTGTCAGATGGCGATTGGGTCGCGTTGCAAGGGATCTGTGGGAACTAATCCCTGCGGCTTAGTAGCTAGTCAAACCACGCTGCGGGTTCAAACGACCGTCCGTCCACGCGCCGATATACCCTTCGGGTGGAGAGTAAGGTCCAACGCTGCTCACGCCCACTGGGTTCGATGCGGGCACAACAGGCCCGAACAACCCGCTCCCCGTCACCATCGAAGTCGCACGTGTCGCGTCCACACCCACAGCGCTCGTCACATAACGGCTGGCCGATGGGGACTGTTGTTGCGGGGTGCAGCGGACGCCAGCGCCCCCTGCATATTGCGCACTCACGCTGTCAAAATTGCAGCCGCTCGACCGCACAGCGGGGGCGGGAACGGTCACGGTCGGGACCGAGACAACAGGCGCAGCCATGGCAGGCTGACGCGGCACATAGGTCGTTGTCGATACGCCGCTTGCCGCGGTGGTGTTGACCGCAATCGGATTGCTCGCTGGAACGCGGTTGCTGTAGCGCGAAATGGTTTGGGTCTGCGGACCACAGCGGACAGTCATGCCCGCGCCGCCCGTCAGATAGGCTTGTCCAATCGACGGACAGGCAGACGCTCCTACCGAAGGCACCATTGTCGGCGCGACAGTGGCAACCGCGACAGGACGCGCTGGACCGCAGTTGATCGGTTGACCGTTTGCTGCGTTCACATAGCCCGCCAAAATCCCACTCTGCCCCTGACAAATCTCAGCCAAGGTCACACGGCGCGGCTCTGGCCGTGTCACTTGCGGCGTCGCAACGACGGGCCCAGGTGCAGGCGCGACGACACGCGGGGACACGCCAATCGACGCAACAGTCTGGATCGGATCACGGGTCGCAGCAGGTGCCACAACAGCAGGCGCCGCAGCCGCAACAGTGGTCGTCGGTTCGCTCACACCGATGATCGGCACATCCGCAGGCAGCGGTGACGCAACGCGACCCCCAATCGACGGTTCAAACCCGCACAATTGCTTGCGATCACGGTTTACACGCGGCACCCAATTCACCGACCCCGCAAGGCCCGCACGAATGAACACACAGCCCTTGCTGTCGACGTATTGGTTACCCGTAAAGGACGCGGGTGGGATTTCCGCAGGAAGTGTATCGGCCAGTACGCCTTGCGATTGAACGGCAAGACCAACAACGACAGCTGCAATAAAACGAAAATCCGACATGAATGTCCCCATTAATTAACGGTGACAATGCCGCAGATCGGTGAACCTGTAAAGAGTCTGCACCCGCTTAACGCTAGTTTGCGCCCATTATTTTGTGCCAAACATGCGGTCACCCGCATCCCCTAGACCCGGAACAATATATCCATGGTCATTCAGACGCTCATCTACCGATGCTGTCACGATCGGAACGTCAGGATGCGCTTCCTTCATCCGCTCAACCCCTTCGGGTGCAGCGAGCAAGCAGAGGAACCGAATATCCTTAGCGCCCGCCTGTTTGATCAGGTCAATCGCCGCCGCCGAAGAGTTCCCCGTCGCCAACATCGGATCAACGACAATCACCGTGCGATCCTCTAGCTGGGTTGGCACTTTGAAGTAATACTGCACAGGCTGCAGCGTTTCCTCATCACGATAAAGCCCGACAAAGCCCACACGTGCCGCAGGGATCAGCTCTAGAATACCGTCCAGCAACCCGTTGCCCGCCCGCAGGATCGACACCAGCGCGAGCTTCTTACCCTCGATCTGCGGGGCCTCCATGCTGCACATCGGTGTTTCAATCGTCCGCGTGGTCATCGGCAGCCCGCGCGTCACCTCATAGGCCAGCAGCAGGGAAATTTCGCGCAGCAACTGACGGAACTGCGCCGTGGACGTGCGGGACTCGCGCATCAATGTCAGTTTGTGTTGAACCAGCGGGTGATCCACAACAGTCAGATGGTCGGTCATTGGGCAGTCTCCAATCGTTTGATGATGATGTCGCGGGTGGCTGCATCGCAGAACGCAGCCTCAATCGCGGTCTTGTTCAATTCGGCAAAGTCGTCGTCACCCCAGCCAAAAGTCTGGGCCAGCATGTCGTATTCTTTGGTCATAGTGGTGTGGAAAAACGGCGGGTCATCGGTGGACACGGTGACCTTAACGCCCGCATCGCGGAGCGGTTTGATCGGGTGATCCGCCCACTGGCCCGACGCGCCGAGGAACACGTTCGACCCTGGACAGACCTCCAGAACGATCCCCGCCTCAGCGATATCGTCCACCAATTTGCGGTCCTTGATCGCGTTGATGCCGTGGCCAATGCGTTCAACCTTTAGATCGCGGATGGTGTCAGCCACCATATCTGGCCCACCCCATTCGCCCGCATGACAGGTCAGCCGCAGCCCAGCCTCGCGGCCCATATCGAACGAATAAGCGAAATCACCAGGGCGGTGCATCATCTCTGCCCCACCCATGCCAAGCCCGACGATAAAGTCACCCTTCGTCTCAGCCGCACAGAGCGCCGCCTTTTTCGCCTGTTCAGGTCCGAAATGGCGGATCGGCGTCACGATCCCACGCAGCGTAATGCCCATGTCGCGGTCAGCCTTCGCCGCCGCTTCTTCAATCGCGTGCAAATATTCGCGCCACGCGCTCACATCCGCGCCACCGCAGAAATCGGGCGACAGGAACGTCTCGCAATAGACCACACCGTTTTCCGCGCTGCGTTCTAGCACCGCAGAGCAGAGCCGCGCAAAATGCTCTGGTGTTTTCAGAACCGAGGTCGCCGCCTCATAGACCTCAAGGAAATGGTCAAAGTCGCGGTATTTATAGCTGCAGTCCTCATTGAAAATCTTGGACAAATCGACCTTTTGTTCAAACGCCAATTGGCGAATGAAATCAGGTGGTGCAGCCCCTTCGAAATGGAGGTGAAGCTCGACCTTTGGGGTGGATTTATAGCTCATATCACTGATTTTCCTGTGCCTTGGGCGGGAACACCCAGATGGGCGGCAATCGTCGCGGCCACGTCGGAGAACCCGATGTGCCCCAGCGCGCGCGGCCCAAGTCCGTGGATCAAAACGGGCACTCGTTCACGGGTGTGATCGGTGCCTGTCCATGTCGGATCATTGCCGTGATCGGCGGTGACAACCAGCAGGTCGCCCTCACGCAGTCGCGGCAAAATCTCATTTAGTTTAACGCTAAACCATTCAAGGTGCGCCGCATATCCTGCCACATCCCGACGGTGCCCGTATTCGCTGTCGAACTCGACCAAATTGGCAAAGGTCAGCGATCCATCAACCGCCTCATCGACCAGATCGGACAGATGCCCCATCAGCACATCATCGCGGCCCTTTCGAACCTCATTGATGCCCCGCATAGAGAAAATATCTCCAATTTTACCAACGGCGTAGACATGCCGCCCAGCGCCCTGCACCCAATCGCAGAGTGTCGGCGCAGGCGGTTCAATCGCGAAATCCTTGCGGTTTGCGGTGCGGGCAAAGGCGCCGACCTTACCTACAAAAGGCCGCGCAATCACGCGCCCGATTTTCATCTCGTGCAGCATCGGCGCGATGCCTTTACAGAGGTCCAACAACCGCTCTAGACCAAACGCCTCTTCATGCGCTGCGATCTGAAACACGCTGTCAGCAGAGGTATAACAGATCGGATAGCCCGTCCGCAGATGCTCCGCCCCAAGGCGGGCGATGATTTCGGTGCCAGAGGCGTGGCAATTGCCCAAAATCCCATCAACGCCCGCAACCTTACAGACCTCGGCAATCACAGCCTCAGGGAACGAATTCTCGTGGTCTGTGAAATAGCCCCAGTCCCACGGCACAGGCACGCCCGCCAATTCCCAGTGACCTGACGGCGTATCTTTGCCCTTGGACACCTCGCTCGCTGCGGCCCACGCGCCCACGGGGTCAGCGCCTAGACCTTCGACCTCTAGTCCAGAGGCCAACCGCAACGCCGCGCCCAATCCCAGCGCATCCAAGGTCCCGACCTGCAACGGTTTCCCCGCCGCCGCCATCGCCTGCGCGATATGGCCAACGGTATTCGCGCCCGTATCAGGCCGCCCATCGTTGAAATAGCTGTCCGCATCGGGCGCGCCACCAATCCCGACAGAGTCGATCACGACCAGAAACGCACGGCTCATGGGTCGATCCTTTCATGCACCAAGGGGTGATCAGGGTCCGTCCCGCCAATCGATACCGCCGCTTGAACCTCGGCCACCGCACGCACCGCATCGTCGTCTCGCCGCGCGTGGACAAAGGCAATCGGATCGCCCTTTTGCACCTCACGACCCAGCGGGATCGCAGCCGACAGACCGACCGCAGGATCGACCTTATCCGTCTCAACCTGACGTCCGCCGCCCAATCCTACAACGGTGAGGCCAAGTGCCTGACCATTCCAGCCAGAGACCATTCCAGCCTCGGGCGCGGGCACAGGAACCACAATCGGCGCATTAGGCAAATGGGTGCGCCAGTCCTTATCCATGTCGGGCGGTCCGCCCATCTCGAACACCATCTGGGCAAAGCGATCCATCGCGGCACCGCTTTCGATCGAAGCGCGGATTTTCTCTTCGCCCTCACCTTCGGCCCCGCCAGCCAGCGCCAAAAGCCGCCCGCCCAGCGCGACCGTCAGATCAAAGAGCCGAGGTGCCGCGAGCCGATCACCGCCCATCACCTCCAAACACGTCGCAACCTCGAGAGCATTGCCCAATGTCGGCGCGAGCGGTTCGTTCATATCGGTGATCATCGCGGCCGTCGGGCACCCTGCCCCGTTCGCCGTATCCACCAACGACCGCGCCAAGGCCCGCGCCTCGTCTGGCGTTTTCATGAACGCACCCGTGCCGACTTTCACGTCGAGGATCAGCCCCTCTAGCCCTGCCGCCAATTTCTTGGACAGGATCGACGCGGTGATCAGGTCGACGCTTTCCACCGCCGCGCACACGTCCCGCACCGCATAGAGCCGCTTGTCCGCTGGCGCGATTGACCCCGTGGCACCTACGACCGCACAGCCGACCTTGGCCACGATGCGGCGCAACTCTGCCTCGGAAATCTGGGCCGTCACACCGGGGATGGCTTCCATTTTGTCCAATGTGCCGCCCGTATGCCCCAGCCCCCGACCAGAGATCATCGGAACCAACACACCACAGGCCGCCAGCGCTGGTGCGAGGATCAACGACACGCAATCCCCGACGCCGCCCGTCGAATGTTTGTCCATCACTGGACCATCCATCCGCCATTTCAGCACATCACCAGAATCGCGCATACCGAGCGTCAGAGCAATCCGCCCCTCTTCGCCCAGCCCATTCAACAGCGCCGCCATCGCAAAGGCCCCCGCCTGCGCGTCCGACACCGCGCCAGAGGCAAGCCCATTGGCAAACCACCGAAGCTCTTCGGTCGTAGGCGACTGGCGGTCGCGAACTTTGGCAATGATTGCGCGGGCGTCCATTTTAGGTATTGGCCATATGATCTGCGGTGAACACACCAGGCAGTAACTGCGCCACGGTCATATCCAGCTGCGCCCCACCCGTCGTATACATCCGCACGATCGTGTCAGGCTGCGCAAATTCTGCAATTTTCTGACGGCATCCGCCACAAGGCGTCACAGGGGTTGGGCTATCGGCGATCACCGCGACCTCAACAATCTTGCGGTCACCCGCCGCACACATGGCCGCAATAGCGCCCGCTTCGGCGCAGGTGCCTTCGGGGTAGGCGACATTTTCAACGTTGACGCCTGTATAGATCGTCCCGCTCGCTGTCTGGACCGCCGCGCCTACCTTAAAATTGGAATAGGGCGCATAGGCATTTTCGCGAACGGCTTTGGCATGATCGAGCAACGACATAGGACCCTCTTTGATCGTTTGGTAAAATGTGCAGCGCGAAGCGGACGGTTGCAAGCGCTATGACTTAAATACCGCCTATATCAGCCGATAAGGTTTGCAACGAGAGGTCAATCCCCTGTATGGAGGCCTTGGACCAACAGAAAATTTAGTTTAACGCTAAACTAAAAAGGAATGACCACATGACCGACAAGAGCAAGGACAACCTGCGTCAGGCAGCGCTGGACTACCACCAGTTCCCGAAACCGGGGAAACTGGAAATCCGCGCAACCAAACCTCTGGCAAACGGACGTGACCTTGCCCGCGCCTACAGCCCCGGCGTGGCCGAAGCCTGTCTGGAGATCAAGGCCGACGCGGAAACCGCGCGCGCTTATACCTCGCGCGGCAACCTTGTTGGTGTTGTGACAAACGGCACGGCAGTTCTGGGCCTTGGCAATATCGGTGCCTTGGCGTCCAAGCCCGTTATGGAAGGCAAGGCGGTTCTCTTTAAGAAGTTCGCGAACATCGACTGTTTCGACATCGAACTGAACGAACCCGATCCCTACAAACTGGCCGAGATTGTCTGTTCGCTCGAACCGACCTTTGGTGCGATCAACCTCGAAGACATCAAAGCGCCTGATTGCTTCATCGTCGAAAAGATCTGCCGCGAACGCATGAACATTCCTGTGTTCCACGACGACCAGCACGGCACCGCGATTGTTGTGGGTGCTGCTGCCACCAACGCGCTGCACGTCGCAGGCAAGAAATTCGAAGACATTAAGGTCGTCTCTACAGGCGGCGGCGCAGCAGGTATTGCCTGCCTTAACATGCTCCTGAAACTTGGCGTGAAGCGTGAAAACGTATGGCTCTGCGACATCGCGGGTCTGGTCTATCAGGGCCGCACTGAAGAAATGACCCCGCAGAAAGAAGCCTACGCTCAGGCCTCTGACCTGCGTACACTGGACGAGGTGATCGAAGGCGCGGACCTGTTCCTTGGCCTGTCTGGTCCGGGTGTCCTGAAACCCGAGATGGTCAAGAAAATGGCGACCCGCCCAATCGTCTTTGCACTGGCAAACCCGACACCAGAAATTCTGCCTGACCTCGCCCGCGAAGCCTCGCCTGATGCGATCATCGCGACAGGCCGTTCGGACTACCCGAACCAAGTCAATAACGTGCTCTGCTTCCCGTTCATCTTCCGCGGTGCCCTCGACGTGGGCGCGACAGAGATCAACGACGAAATGCAGATCGCCTGCGTTGAAGGCATCGCCGCCCTCGCCCGCGCAACCACCAGCGCCGAAGCCGCTGCTGCGTACCAAGGTGAAAAGCTCACCTTTGGCGCAGATTACCTGATCCCGAAACCGTTCGACCCGCGTCTTATGGGCGTTGTGGCCTCTGCCGTGGCAAAGGCGGCGATGGAAACTGGCGTTGCGAAAACCCCGCTCGACGATATGGCGGAGTATAAGAAACGCCTCGACGGGTCGGTCTTTAAATCCGCGCTCCTCATGCGCCCCGTCTTCGAAGCCGCCCGCACTGCGTCGCGCCGCATCGTATTCTCCGAGGGCGAAGACGAACGCGTTCTGCGCGCCGCTCAGGCCGTTCTCGAAGAAACCACAGAGACCCCGATCCTCATTGGTCGTCCCGAAGTCATCGAACGCCGGTGTGAACGCGCTGGCTTGAAAATCCGTCCGCAGGTCGATTTTGAGATCGTGAACCCCGAAAACGATCCGCGCTACTACGACTACTGGACCACCTACCACAGCCTAATGGAACGTCAGGGCGTCACGCCCGATCTGGCAAAGGCCATCATGCGCACCAACACCACCGCGATTGCGGCGATCATGGTGCAGCGTGGCGAGGCCGACAGCATGATCTGCGGCACCTTTGGTCAATACCTTTGGCACCTCAACTACGTGACCCAAGTTCTGGGCCGCGACGGACATGAACCGACCGCCGCTCTGTCGATGATGATCCTTGAGGACGGCCCGCTGTTCATCGCAGACACCCACCTGCACCCTGAACCGACCCCCGCGCAGATCGCAAAAACCGTGATCGGTGCTGCACGCCACGCAAAACGCTTTGGCATCACGCCGAACATCGCGCTCTGTTCTCATTCGCAGTTCGGTAGCCTCGACATTGACTCGGGTCGTCGGATGCGGGCCGCGATGGCGCTCTTGGACGCAGAGACACGTGATTTCTGCTATGAGGGCGAAATGCACATCGACGCAGCGCTCGATCCTGAACTGCGCGAACGCATCTTCCCGCAGAGCCGCATGAAGGGTTCGGCCAACGTGCTGATCTTTGCAAACTCTGACGCGGCCTCTGGTGTGCGCAATATTCTCAAAATGAAAGGCGGCGGTCTTGAGGTCGGCCCGATCCTGATGGGCATGGGCAACCGCGCCCACATCGTCACCCCGTCGATCACAGCACGCGGCCTGCTGAACATGTCGGCAATCGCGGGCACGCCAGTGTCGCACTACGGCTAAAATCGGGTTGTGGCGCTCTTGGCAACAGGGGCGCCACAGCTAGAATCTCTGCAAAGACAGATTTACAAAATCTGACACCAAACTTTGCAAACCTCGCCTATTTTTACCGAAATCCGTATATTTCTGTAAAGTTTGCAAAAATTTGCAACCCACAACACCCCTTTTCTGCAAATTTTTTGCGCCAAAGCGTCGCTCTGGACGCTAACATTGTTGCTTGCCTGATCCCCTCTCGCTTAGACCATTACCCAAGCAAGAGGAGGAGCTCTTATGACCTACAAAGACGTATACGACAGCTGGAAATCTGATCCCGAAGGGTTCTGGATGGAACAGGCCAAGGCAATCGACTGGGTCGAGGCTCCGACCAAGGCACTGTTTGATGACAACGCTCCGATTTACGAATGGTTCTCGGATGCAAAGGTCAACACCTGCTACAACGCCGTTGACCGCCACGTAGAGGCAGGTCGCGGCGAGCAGGCTGCGATCATCTATGACAGCCCGATCACTCACACCAAACGGTCGATCTCTTACGTCGAACTACGCAATCGTGTGGCATCGCTTGCTGGTGCGCTTCGTGCCAAAGGCATCGAAAAAGGCGACCGCGTCATCATCTACATGCCGATGATCCCCGAAGCTCTTGAGGCGATGCTGGCCTGCGCCCGTATTGGCGCGATCCACTCGGTCGTGTTCGGTGGTTTTGCGGCGCACGAACTGGCTGTTCGGATCGACGACGCGAAACCCAAAGCGATCATCGCGGCATCCTGTGGTTTGGAACCGAACCGCGTTGTGCACTACAAACCGCTCCTCGACGGTGCCATCGAACAAGCCACTCACAAGCCCGACTTCTGCGTTATTTTCCAGCGAGAACAAGAAGTCGCAGAACTGATCCCAGGTCGTGACTTTAACTGGCACGGCTTCCAATTCGGTGTTGAGCCTGCGGAATGTGTCCCTGTTGAGGGCAACCACCCCGCCTACATCCTCTACACCTCGGGCACCACAGGTCAGCCCAAAGGCGTCGTTCGTCCGACCGCAGGCCATCTGGTCGCGCTGAACTGGACGATGAAGAACATCTATAACGTCGATCCGGGTGATGTGTTCTGGGCTGCATCGGACGTGGGTTGGGTCGTAGGTCACTCTTACATCACCTACGGTCCGCTGGTGCACGGCAACACCACCATCGTCTTTGAAGGCAAACCTGTCGGCACCCCCGACGCTGGCACCTTCTGGCGCGTGATCCAAGAACACAACGTCCGTTCGTTCTTTACCGCACCGACCGCGTTCCGCGCGATCAAACGCGAAGATCCGAAGGGCGAGTTCATTAAGAAATACGACACCTCCTGCCTGCGTGCCCTCTACCTCGCTGGGGAACGCGCTGACCCTGACACCATCGTCTGGGCGCAAAATGTGCTGGGCGTGCCTGTCTATGACCACTGGTGGCAGACCGAAACCGGCTGGACCATCGCGGGCAACCCCGCGGGGATCGAAGCGCTCCCTGTTAAAATCGGCTCCCCGACCGTTCCTATGCCGGGCTATGATGTGCAGATCCTCGACGATGCTGGTCACCCTGTCCCAGACGGAGAGCTCGGCGCGATTGCGGTGAAACTCCCTCTGCCTCCGGGCACACTGCCGACCCTGTGGAACGCCGAAGAACGTTTCCGCAAGTCCTACCTGAACACCTTCCCCGGTTACTATGAAACGGGCGATGCAGGGATGAAGGACGAGGACGGCTACCTCTACATCATGGCCCGCACCGATGACGTGATCAACGTGGCAGGCCACCGCCTGTCGACTGGCGCGATGGAAGAAGTGCTCGCCTCGCACCCTGACGTGGCCGAATGCGCCGTGATCGGTGTTGGTGACGACCTCAAAGGTCAGTTACCAATGGGCTTCCTCTGCCTCAACTCGGGCTGCAACCGCCCGCACGATGAAATCATCAAAGAAGTCGTCAAACTCGTCCGTGACCAGATCGGCCCAGTGGCTGCGTTCAAACTCGCAACCGTGGTGGATCGCCTGCCGAAAACCCGTTCGGGCAAAATCCTGCGCGCGACGATGGTGAAAATCGCGGACGGCGATGAGTTCAAGATGCCCGCGACCATCGACGATCCTGCGATCTTGGATGAAATCCGCGCGGCTCTGATCCCGATGGGCTATGCGAAGTCGTAATCGACCGACAGACCAATAGACAAAGGCGGTAGGATCATCCTGCCGCCTTTTCTTACTCTATACGAACTGTTCTTGGATCAGACGTTCCTCTAATCCGTGGCCTGGGTCGAACATGATGCGGTGCACCACATCCGTCGCCGTCTTAATCCGGACCCGCGCAACATCCCGCACCGACCGCCCATCCGCGTCCGCCATCACGGGACGCTTTTTAGGGTCGATCACATCGAACTGAACCTCAGCCGATTTCGGCAACAACGCCCCGCGCCACCGCCGTGGACGGAACGCAGCCACAGCCGTCAAGGCCAGCACATCCGCACCAATCGGCAAAATCGGACCGTGGGCGGAATAGTTATAGGCCGTGGACCCCGCGGGCGTGGCAAGCAGCGCACCATCACAGACCAATTCGGCCATCCGCAGCTTTCCATCGACCGTGATCCGCAAACGCGCCGCCTGAGGCCCTTCGCGCAAGAGCGACACCTCGTTAATCGCCAGCGCATGATGAACTTTGCCATCATTGGTCTCTGCGGTCATGGAAAGCGGGTTGAACTGCTCTTCCTCCGCAGCGGCGAGACGGAACAACAGATCGTCCTCGTGGTATTCGTTCATCAAAAAGCCGACCGTGCCACGGTTCATCCCGTAAACAGGCAGGTCCAGATGTTCCGTCCCGTGCAAGGTCTGCAACATGAACCCATCCCCGCCCAAGGCGACGATGACCTCAGCCTCTTCGACGGGCACCGATTTATAACGCGCCAAAAGACGCTCCAGAGCATTCTGGGCGGTGGGTGCATCACTGGCAACAAAGGCAATTTTCGTCATTGTCCCCTCCGGTCAATGATCAATGGGTAGCAAAGGAACCGTCGCCCTGCACCGCCAAAGTTGCCTATGCGCGAAAATATCCCCGATCATGGCCCCCTTTCCCGCCTTTGCTTCGCTTTCATGATGATTATGACGTTTTCGCGACTTTCCCCGCGCCGCTAGAACCCCTAAACAACACTCAATCAAAACTCCTACTCTGAGGACGTGCGTATGACTGCCACCGACGCTGGTTTTTTCACCGAAAGCCTTGAAACCCGTGACCCCGATCTTTTTGCTGCGATCCGCTCTGAATTGGGCCGTCAGCGCCACGAGATCGAACTGATCGCTTCGGAAAACATCGTATCCAAAGCTGTGATGGAAGCCCAAGGCTCTGTCATGACCAACAAATACGCCGAAGGTTATGCTGGTAAGCGTTACTACGGCGGCTGCGAATACGTAGACATCGCTGAAACCCTCGCGATCGAACGCGCAAAACAGCTGTTCAACTGTGAATTCGCAAACGTTCAGCCGAACTCTGGTTCGCAAGCGAACCAAGGCGTGTTCCAAGCCCTCCTCCAGCCGGGTGACACCATCCTCGGCATGTCGCTCGACGCAGGCGGCCACCTGACCCATGGCGCAAAGCCGAACCAGTCGGGCAAATGGTTCAACGCGATCCAATACGGCGTTCGCCAGCAAGACAGCCAGATCGACTACGACCAGATCCAAGCTCTTGCCACCGAACACCAGCCGAAGATGATCATCGCAGGTGGCTCGGCTATCCCGCGCATCATCGACTTCGCTAAAATGCGCGAAATCGCAGACAGCGTTGGCGCATACCTCCTCGTCGACATGGCACACTTTGCGGGTCTCGTGGCTGCTGGCCTCTACCCGTCGCCGTTCCCGCATGCACACGTTGCTACCACAACTACCCACAAGACCCTCCGTGGTCCGCGCGGCGGCATGATCGTCACCAACGACGAAGCCATCGCAAAGAAACTGAACTCGGCGATCTTCCCGGGTATTCAGGGTGGCCCGCTGATGCACGTCATCGCAGGCAAAGCGGTTGCATTCGGTGAAGCACTGCGCCCCGAATTCAAAGAGTATCAGAAGCAGGTTGTTGCAAACGCTCAGGCGCTCGCAGACCAGCTGATGAAAGGTGGCCTCGACATCGTAACTGGCGGCACCGACAGCCACCTGATGCTCGTTGACCTGCGCCCCAAAGGCGTAAAAGGCAACGAAACCGAAGCCGCTCTGGGTCGCGCAAACATCACCTGCAACAAAAACGGCATCCCGTTTGACCCTGAAAAACCGACCGTAACCTCGGGCGTTCGTCTGGGTTCGCCAGCTGGCACCACCCGCGGCTTCAAAGAAGCAGAGTTCCGTCAGATCGCTGACTGGATCGTTGAGGTTGTCGACGGTCTGGCTGCAAACGGCGCCGACGGCAACGCAGAGGTCGAAGCTAAGGTCAAAGCCGAAGTCGAAGCCCTGTGCGAAAAGTTCCCGCTCTACCCGACCCTCTAAGGGCAACCAGAGCTACATGATCAAAGGGGTCGCGACAATGTCGCGGCCCTTTTTCTTTGCCCTATCGGTCGATATACCTGTGCCAAATTGGGGAAAGATTATGCTGAACACGATCCGCCACGGCGAACCGACCGACAAACCGAACCTCTTGATTGCACACGGACTTTTCGGGTCAGGCCGCAATTGGGGTGTGATCGCGAAACGTCTTTCAGATGAACGTGAGGTCGTGGCGGTCGATATGCGCAACCACGGCAGCAGCCCTTGGAACGACAGCCACACCTACCCCGAACTGGCCGATGACATCGCGGAAGTCATTGAAAAAAAATGGAATATCCTCGGTCACTCGATGGGTGGCAAATCGGCGATGATGGTGGCTTTGAATTACCCTGAAAAGGTTAACAGGCTGATTGTGGCAGATATAGCGCCGATTGCTTATAGCCATACGCAGACACAAAATATTGATGCGATGCGGGCTGTTGATCTAAATATTGTGGAAAAGCGGCAAGATGCGGTGGCTCAGCTGGCGCATTTAGACGAAGGGCTACAGGCGTTTTTCCTGCAATCCCTTGATTTAAAAGAGAAACGTTGGAAGCTCAATCTGGATGCGCTTGAGGTGAATATGCCTGCGATTTTGGGCTTTCCTGATGTCACGGGCAAGCGGTTTGAGGGCGAAACGCTGTTCCTGTCAGGCGCAAATTCGACCTATGTTTTGCCCGAATACCGAAACAAAATCAAAGAGTTATTCCCCAACGCGCATTTTGCCAAAATCCCTGGAACGGGGCATTGGTTGCATGCGGAAAAACCGCGGGAATTTGAACTGGCGGTCAGGACGTTCCTCAACCTAGATTATTGAGGACGAATAGACGGCGGCGACCGATAAAGCGCTGATAATAAGGAGATAAACTGTGGGCATTGGCGTCTCCTTTATAGGTAAACGCCGATGCCACTGATTTCCGTCGAGATTTATGCGTTCTGGATCGCTTTAGCGACCAGCCACGTCACGGGCAGAGCGGCGACAAAGCCCACGCCAGCCGCGATGAGGATGGGGTTCAGCGTGTCGTAACCCATTGTAAGTGCTGCAACAACGAGCGAACCCGCGAGGGTGGTGCCGATCAACGAATAGAGAATAGATGCAAGGCGAAGCATGGATGCCTCCTGTCAACAAATGCCAATATGTTGAGATTAACTTATATTAACGCCACTCCGCGTTGATCTGCGTCAATCCCTACATCTTGTGGCCTCACCCCCACCGCACGGTTGTGTAAGGGGACGTTAGGAGCGTTTTGGTAAACCTAATCGCACCTGTTTGAGGCAAATACAGGACGTATTAACCGTGCACCGTCACGGTCCGTTACTGGGCCAAAACCCCGTAAAGAGTCCGATTTTCCGCAAAACAGGACGTATTTTGAATTCCTTATGGAAGGTTTTGCCCCAAATGCACCTCGACCCGTTGCCTCAGTTCAAAAAAGTGTCGCTCACCACGTTCCGCACCCGCGCCAATGCCTATGTCGAATGGATCGACCGCATGGGCACCCACGTCTGGATCACCAAACACCGCCGCCTCGTCGCGGGGGTGGTGCCGTTCTACCAACTCCGCGCGATGGAGCGGCTGATGGGCAAAGACATCACCGACCACGAACGAGACATCGACGCCAAACGCCGCCGCGTGATGTGGGCGGCCTATGACCACCAGATCGAGATGCTCATGCGCGAGCAGGAGTTGCGGACGCGGAAGAAGTGATTGGCGGGCAGCAATCAGATCAACTCTCTTCTGGTGACGTTATAGGGCTAGAAGAAATTTTCGAAAAATTGGTGGAGGGGAGCAAAACGAAATCCTCCCCATCGAAAAACAATAGAAGATCGCTTTCTGCAGGACCTATAAATGACAACTCTAATAACTCTCCATTAGAATTTTCTATCAATAAATACTCCTTCAGTTCCCCGCTTAATTTCAACGCACCCGCAGCAACAAAAACAAGGACAGCCAGTGGATAGGTGATGACTGAACTTCGCCCCCCATTGTTCATTTTGTATATCTTCAATCTTAATTTATTTTTCTTGTTTGCACTTCGTGCAATCTTAAAAGAAAAATCAAAGAACCCTGAACGAACATCGTTAATGAATAATCTAATTTTTTGATATCTGAGTTTAACCGATAACACGCGCTCCCCGCGATCTAAGAGCTCCTTGTATCTCAAAAGTTCTCGATTTATCTCAAGATTCTTTCGCTTTCGTTTTTTCAAATTGTTATCTAAAATCAGCAAAAACCAATCTATGCATACCGTTTGAAATTCAATCATTTTGAATTCCATATCCCTTATAAGAATAGCAAACAAAATCACTAACCCAACTAACCCATAGGGATCAGCCGTATAAAACAATGGAAAGACTGACAGCGTTAATCCCATATTCAATTTAATAGGTGATTTAATAATCAACCTATGGAACCGTCTCCACCTAATTTTTCTATATTTCAATACGGTCGAAAAAGTGTCAAGAAAATGTAGGATAAGAACAAATACACCAGATATTACACCAGAATAAAAAATTGACTGAACTATTTCTGACTGCAGTGCGGCGTAGAACTGCAAGCCCAAAAACTCTCGAATTTCTGATGGTATATTTAAAAGATACCCAAAATAGACCGCATGAATGGAGACAAAAATAGAAGCCCCCCAGTATACAAGCGGATGTTTAAAATGCCCTGACAATTTCGCGATGTCTAAATACATCTTCCCCACCAATCAAAAAAGCCGCCCCGAACCGGAGCGGCTTTCATGTAACTACACCTTAGCGCGTTGATCAATCGTCCATTTTCAACGCAGAGATGAAGGCTTCCTGCGGGATTTCGACTTTGCCGAACTGACGCATCTTCTTCTTACCCGCCTTCTGTTTATCCAGAAGTTTGCGTTTACGGGTGGCGTCGCCGCCGTAACACTTGGCCGTCACGTCTTTGCGCATGGCGGAAAGGGTTTCGCGGGCGATCACCTTGGCGCCGATGGCCGCTTGGATCGGGATTTTGAACATGTGACGCGGGATCAGGTCCTTGAGCTTTTCACACATGGCGCGGCCACGGGTTTCGGCACGGTCACGGTGGACCAGCATGGAGAGCGCGTCCACGGGTTCTTCGTTCACGAGGATCGACATTTTGACGAGGTTATCCTCGCGGTAACCGACAAGGTGGTAGTCGAAGGAGGCATAGCCCTTGGTCACGGATTTCAGGCGGTCGTAGAAGTCAAAGACGACCTCGTTCAGGGGCAGGTCGTATTCGGTCATCGCGCGAGAACCTGCGTAGGTGAGGTTCAGCTGGATGCCGCGGCGGTCCTGACAGAGTTTGAGCACGTCACCGAGGTATTCATCGGGCACGAGGATGGTCGCTTTGATGCGGGGCTCTTCGATGTGGTCGATGAGGGTCTGATCGGGCATGTCAGCGGGGTTGTGCAGGTCGCGCACTTCGCCCGATTTCATGTGCAGGTGATAGACCACGGAGGGCGCGGTGGTGATCAGGTCGATATTATATTCGCGCTCAATGCGGTCACGGATCACTTCGAGGTGGAGAAGGCCGAGGAAGCCACAGCGGAAACCAAAGCCGAGGGCGGCAGAGGATTCCATCTCGTAGGAGAAGGAAGCGTCGTTGAGGGCGAGTTTTTCGATCGCGTCGCGCATGTCCTCGAATTCGGAGGAGTCGACGGGGAAGAGGCCGCAGAAGACCACAGGGATCGACGGCTTAAAGCCCGGAAGCGGTGTGTCGGCGCCCTTTTTGTCGTGGGTGATGGTGTCACCCACGCGGGTGTCGCGCACCTGTTTGATCGATGCGGTGAGGAAGCCGATCTCGCCCGGTCCAAGTTCATCAACGGCGAGCATGGCGGGTTTGAAAACGCCGATACGGTCCACGTGGTGGACGGTGCCGTTGGACATAAATTTGACTTTGTCGTTCTTGCGCAGAACGCCGTCGACGATACGGACGAGGACCACAACGCCGAGGTAGCTGTCGTACCACGAGTCCACGAGCATCGCCTTGAGCGGGGCATCGCGGTCGCCTTTGGGGGCGGGCAGACGGTGGACGATGGCTTCGAGCGTTTCTTTGATGCCGATACCAGATTTCGCAGAAACTTGGAGCGCCTCAGAGGCGTCGATGCCGATCACGTCTTCGATCTGTTCCGCCACGCGTTCGCAGTCTGCTGCGGGGAGGTCGATCTTGTTCAGGACTGGCACGATTTCATGGTTCGCGTCGATGGCCTGATAGACGTTGGCGAGGGTCTGTGCCTCAACGCCTTGGGTCGAGTCCACGACCAAGAGCGAGCCTTCAACCGCGCGCATTGAGCGGGAGACCTCATAGGCAAAGTCGACGTGTCCGGGAGTGTCGATCAGGTTGAGAACGTATTTCTCACCATTGTCAGCGAGGTAATCGATGCGGACGGTGTTCGCCTTAATGGTGATGCCGCGTTCGCGTTCGATGTCCATGCTGTCGAGAAGCTGCGCCTTCATATCGCGGTCAGCAACGGTTTGCGTCGACTGGATCAGACGGTCCGCAAGCGTGGATTTACCGTGGTCAATGTGAGCAACGATCGAGAAGTTCCGGATGTGGGACAGGTCGGTCATGGAAAAGGCAGCCTATGTGGGGTTCAGCGCCTGTCTATGTAGGGGAAAGGTCCGTTTTGCAAGGGGGGAGATACCGCCAACCGCATAGCCACGGGGCCTATGGGCGGAATGTCGTGCGAAAGCAGTGGATGGGTCGCCCTATCTGAAGGAATTTTCGGAAATCGCTGGCAATCGTGGCGGGCTGCGCCAGTTCCCTCAGGGAAATGATTGTGAACCGTTCAAACGGTCGCTAGCGTTTCCGAAAGACAGGGAGGAGGAGCCCGACGATGGATACAGTGATCAGGTTGGAGACAACTGGTGCACCCGAGGTTTTGCACGCCGTTCAAGTAGAACCAGTGGCCCCCGCAGCGGGAGAATTGCGGATCGAACATGAGGCGATTGGGATCAACTATCTCGACGTGATGCAGCGCAAGGGCACAGCGCCGTTTGCGGTTCCGAATGGGTTGGGGCTTGAGGGGGCTGGACGGGTTGTGGCGATTGGCGAAGGTGTCACGGGCTACAGCGTTGGCGATCGGATAGCCTATATTCTGGGACCTGTTGGGGCCTATGCCTCTGCCCGCAATATCCCTGCGGCGCGGGCCGTGAAAATCCCCGAGGCGCTGAGTTTTGAGGACGCGGCGGCGATTTTGTTCAAGGGGATCACGGCGGAATATCTGCTGACCGCCACAGGCGAAGTCAAAGCGGGCGATACGATCCTCGTTTTCGGGGCTGCGGGCGGCGTGGGTCAGATCCTGACCGCATTGGCCAAGGAAATCGGCGCGACGGTGATCGGCGTTGTGTCTTGTGCGCATAGTGTTGAATCGGCAAAGGCCGCGGGCTGTGATCTGGTGTTGATCTGGGGCACAGATAACATCGTTGAAGAGGTGAGCGCATTTACCAAGGGCGCGAAGGTTCAGGTGGTTTATGACGGCGTGGGGCGTGCAACGTTTGACACGTCCATCGACTGCCTCGCCCCGCGTGGGTTGATGGTGTCGATGGGGGCATCCTCTGGCGCGCCTGCTGCGGTCGAAATGTCGACGCTGAACACCAAGGGATCGCTGTTCATCACCCGCCCGACTATTGCCAACCATGCGGTCGACGAGGCCGAATATCGCATGCGGGCTAAGGCCGTCTTCGATGCGGCAGAGCGCGGTGTGATCAAGCCGAACGTCTGGCGTCGGTTCCCACTGGCGCAGGCCGCAGAGGCTCATGCCGCCATCGAAGCAGGCGGTGTAACGGGCGCAGTGTTGCTGACGGTGTAATGGGGGCTGACTTGGGCGATAACACGATGAAAACAATCATGATCACAGGGGCCGGGAGCGGCATCGGACGGGCCACGGCGCGTCATTTTCTGGAAAACGGCTGGCGGGTGGCTCTGGTCGGTCGCCGCGCGGAAACGCTGACCGAGACGGCACAGGGGCATGAGAACGCGCTCGTCCTGCCGTTCGACGTGACCGTGCCGAGCGAGGTCAATGCGGGCTTTGCCACGCTGCGCGACACCTGGGGGCGGCTCGATGTGTTGTTCAACAATGCAGGCGTCGGCGTTCCTGCGGCGCATATCGACGAGATCAAGGTCGAAGATTGGCTTAACCTGTCGAACATCAATATCACGGGCATGTTCCTCTGTGCCCGTGCGGCCTATGGGATGATGCGGCATCAGTCGCCGCAGGGCGGACGGATCATCAACAACGGGTCGATCTCTGCCCATGCTCCACGGGTGGGATCGGTGCCCTACACCATGTCGAAACACGCGGTGACGGGGCTGACAAAGACGCTGAGCCTCGATGGGCGGCAGTTCAACATTGCTTGCGGTCAGATCGACATCGGCAATGCGCTGACCGAAATGGCTGCACCGATGACCAAGGGCATTGCGCAGGCGGATGGGTCAATCAAGGTCGAACCGACGATGGACGTGGCTCAAGTCGCGACGAGCGTGATGTATATGGCGGGACTGCCGCTAGAGACGAACGTTCAGTTCATGACCATCATGGCGACCGCGATGCCGTTCATCGGACGCGGGTAAACGGGCAAAAAGGCCAGAGTAGTCCCCTACTCTGGCTTTGGTCCGCCGTAGGCCCAGTCGAGCAATTGAACCGTGTGGAACACGGGCACGTTTGCGCCTGACCCGATCTGGGTCATACAGCCAATGTTGCCTGCTACGATCACGTCGGGTTTGGTGTCGTTGATCGTTGCCAGCTTGCGGGCCTTGAGTTCATTCGCGATTTCCGGCTGCAAGAGGTTGTAGGTGCCTGCAGAACCACAGCAGAGGTGGGAATCCTTGGGCGTTGCCACGTCGAAACCTGCGCGGGTCAAGAGCGCCTTTGGCGCGTCTTTGACCTTTTGGCCGTGCTGGAGCGAACAGGCCGCGTGGTAGGTCACGCGCATGTTCTGTTTTGGCTGTTCGGGCAGGTCCAGCGTGGCGAGGAATTCGGTAATATCGCGGCAGATGCCTGACACTCGCGCGGCATCTTCGGCCAGATCGGTGTTGCGGAAAGTGTGGCCGTAGTCCTTGACCGTGGTGCCGCATCCCGACGTGTTGATGATGATCGCATCGAGCCCTTTGCCATCCATCTCACGCGCCCATGTCTGGATGTTCTGACGGGCAAAGCTGTGGCTCTCGGACTCGCGGCCCATGTGGTGGACGATGGCACCGCAGCAACCTTCGCCCTCTGGAATGACCACTTCGACGCCGAGGCGGGTCAGAAGGCGGATGGTGGCGGCGTTGATCTCTGAATCGAGCGCCTTTTGCGCACAGCCTGTCATCAGGGCCACGCGTTTCCGAGCCGCGCCTTGGGCCGCGTGGGTTTGCGGGCGGTCGTGGTCAGCGGGCGGCACGATACGGTCTGGGGCCAGCGCGAGCATGGCGCGTAGACGTGGGTCAGGCATAAGCGGGCCGAGGATGCGACCGATACGAGCCGCACGCAGTACGAGGCGGAACCGCGACGGGTATGGAATGATCCGCGCCAGCGTCCAACGCAGCACCCGATCAAAGAGCGGGCGCTTATAGGTCGCCTCAATATGGCTACGAGCATGGTCCAAGAGATGCGCGTAATGCACCCCCGACGGGCAAGTCGTCATGCAAGCCAGACAGCCGAGACAACGGTCGATGTGTTTGACCGTTTCCGCATCCGCAGGACGGTTGTTTTCCAGCATATCCTTGATCAGGTAGATGCGCCCACGGGGGCTATCCATTTCGTCGCCAAGGATTTGATAGGTCGGACAGGTCGCCGTGCAGAACCCGCAGTGGACGCAGGACCGCAGGATTTCGTTGGACCGCGCGATGGCGGGAATGGCGAGCTGTTCTGCTGTGAATTCAGTTTTCATGGATCACCCGTTGAACAACCCGCGTGGGTCGTAGGCTTTTTGCAATGCAGTGGTCAGTTGGGCAACGCCGTCAGCGGCGGGTTCGAGCGCGGGCGCATCCCCTGCCCCGCGCAGACGCGTGGCGTGTCCGTGTAGCCCGCCGAGGGCAGAACGCAGGTCAAAGCCGTTATCCGTGCTCGCCCAGAGGAGCGCACCGCCCCAATCCAAGGTCACATCTACGCCCATGCCCATCAGCCGCTCAGCCGCTTTCGCGCCGTTGCTGGCCCGCAGGGACACGCGCCAAATGTCGCGATCTGTGGTGGCCGCAAAACGCGCGTCGCGCAGATCGTCCCATGGGTTTTCATCGACGAGGGTCAGACCCGGTAGGAGGCCCGCGAGCTGGTCGGCGCGATAGCTGACGGAGTCGTTAAACCCTTCGACCCGAAGGAGAATACGGCCCTGATGCCATGCGGCACCGTTGACTTCGAACGGGGAACCGAGCGCTTTGGACAAGCCCGCAACCGCTGCGATGGGTGATGGTTCGGCCAGTGCCATAGTGGCGGTGCGTTCGGGCAGTGGCAGCACCTTGAGCGAGATTTCGGTCATCACGCCAAGTTTCCCACGCGCCCCGCAATGAAGGCGTGCAATGTCATAGCCCGTCACGTTTTTCATCACGCGGCCACCGTTTTTCACGATGCGTCCGCTGCCATCGACAAACCGCAGGCCCAAGAGCATATCGCGGGCCGATCCCGCCTGAACGCGGCGCGGACCGCAGTGGTTCAGCGCGATCATCCCGCCGAGTGTTGGTTCGCCTGTGGTGCCCAGAACCGCGCGGTGATCCATTGGCTCAAATGGCAGACGCTGGCCGTTATCCGCCAAGAGCGCGTTGATCTCTGCCATTGTGGTCCCTGCCCCAGCCACGAGGGTCAGCGCACCAGGTTCATAAAGGCGGACGCCCGATAGCCCAGCGGTCGAAAGACGCTGATGGCCCGCAGGCGTATGGCGCGTGCCGCCGCCGACGATGTCGAACGGCCCAATGGCAGACGCGATAATGTCGGACAGTTCGTCTTCGGTCGTCGGGGTGAATGTGGTTTGGGTCATGCGCGGCGGGCCTCTGACGCATCAAGCGGGAATACTTTGGCCGCGTTCAAGAGCCATTTCGGGTCGAACACATCCTTAACGATCATCTGCGCCTCTAGGTCTTGGGCGTTGAATTGCGCGTGCATGAGGTCGCGTTTTTCGATGCCAACGCCATGTTCGCCCGTGAGGCAGCCGCCGACCTCAATGCAGAGGCGGAGGATATCAGCCCCCATCGCTTCGCACCGTTCGAGATCACCAGGTTTATTCGCATCAAAGAGGATCAGCGGGTGCATATTGCCGTCGCCCGCGTGGAAAACGTTCGCAACGCCGAGGCCGTATTCCTTGGAAAGTTCGCCGATCCGTTCGAGGACGTAGGGCAGTTCAGACACAGGGATCGTGCCGTCGAGACACATGTAGTCATTGATCTGCCCCATCGCGCCAAAGGCCGATTTACGGCCTAACCAGATGCGGGCGGATTCATCGGCAGAACGGCTTTCGCGGATTTCGTCGGGGTTATGGCGTTCGGCAATCTCGCGGATCAGGGCAAGTTGGTGATCGATTTCGCGGTCAGAACCCTCTACCTCGATGATCAAAAGCGCCTCGCAATCGGGGTAGCCCGCTTTGGCGAAAGCTTCGCAGGCTTCAATGCATGGGCGGTCCATGAATTCGATGGCAACAGGGACGATGCCCGCCTGAATGGTGTCGGACACGCAAGCGCCCGCGACGGCGGAGGATCCGAAGGCCACCATGACAGGGCGTGCGCCTTCGGGTTTGGGCAGGATGCGCAGCGTGGCTTCGGTCACGATACCCAACTGGCCTTCGGCACCGCAGACCACGGGCAGAAGGTCGATATCGCCTGCATCCATATGAGCACCACCGAGGTCGATGATCGTGCCGTCCATCAGCACCATCCGCAGGCCCAAGAGGTTGTTAACCGTCACCCCGTATTTGAGGCAATGCGCCCCGCCAGAGTTCATACCGATGTTGCCAGAGATCGCACAGGCGAGCTGGGACGATGGATCGGGGGCGTAGAACCAGCCGTCCTCTTCGATTGCGGCGGTGACAGAGAGGTTCGTGCGGCCAGTTTGGATGCGCATGATGCGGTCGTCATAATCGACTTCGAGCACATCCGTCAGACGGGCAACGCCGACAACAACAGCGTCCGCCGTCGGCAGCGACCCACCCGCGAGTGAGGTGCCAGCGCCGCGTGGAACGACAGGGATGCCACGGTCATGGCAGAGTTTCAGGACGGCGGCGACCTCTTCGGTGTTGCAGGGCAGAACCACGGCGAGGGGCGTGCAGCGATAGGCAGTGAGTGCGTCACATTCGTAGGCACGCAGGCCAATCACGTCCTCAATCACGCGGTCCGCAGGCACCACGGATTTGAGCGCGGCTATATGATCTGCGCGGCGCGACAAAATCTCTGCGCTTGGAATTGGCATGTCCATCGGTTCGTCCTCCCTGACTTAACAATAGGCCGAAACGCGGAAAGACCAACGCAATTTTTCCAGTTTTTCCATCTAGTGGAAAAATGGACGATTAAGCGGTTCCGCGCAGCGATTCTGTCAATGATTGTGCCATATCGCGGATGCGAACGCCGACTTCGCTGATGCGATCAGGGGAAAGGCGCGAAGAGAGTGCAGAGACGGAAATCGCGCAGACTGCATCCTCTGCCCGCGACAAAACCACCGCCGCAACGCAGCGCAAACCAGCGGCGTGTTCTTCGTCATCGACGGCATATCCGACCTCGCGGATGTGGCGGATTTCGGTCATCAATGTGTCGAGGTTTCGGTGCGACCGAGGGGTCATTGGGTGGAACCCTGCCCGCTCTGCAAAGCGTTCGATTTGATTGTCTGACCACGTCGCCAAAATGGCCTTACCCATGCCCGAACAAAAGGCCGGAACGCGCCCGCCTGTGGGGGAAATGGCGCGGACGATTTCGCGGCTTTCTACTTGAGAAATCGTAACAATTTGCTCTCCGTCAAGCACGCCGAGGTTCGCGGTTTCGCGTGTCTCGTCCCGCAGTTTTCGCAGGTAGGGCAAGGCGGGGGTTACGAAGTTATATTTCTGCACATAGGCCGATCCGACAGAGTAGGCCTCGCGCCCGATGTGCCAGAGCGCACGCTCTGGATCGAAGTAGGCAAAGTTGTCGATTTCGAGTGTGGTCAACAGACGGTGGGTGGTGGACACAGCGAGGCCCGCACCCTTGGCAAGATCGCTGACGCGGTGACCTTCATCTGACGCCGCAAGGGCCTTGAGCAGGGTCATGGCCCGCTGCACCGATTGAACTGATCCGACTTTCTGTTTCATCGACATTTTCCGCATCGTGAAAAACTATTTCGTCGATGGTTAACACCCCGCCTGCCCTCGGTCTACATTTTTAAAAAATGGAGGCCGCTATGACTTATGTAAAACGCTCTGAACTTGAGGTGTCTGCTGATCTGGCGGCTCTCATTGAAAACGAAATCCTGCTTGGCATTGATGCTGATGCATTTTGGGATGGGTATTCCGCCCTTCTCAAGGACCTCGTGCCTGTGAACCGCGCGTTGATTGAAAAGCGTGAGGATCTGCAAGCGCAGATCGATGCGTGGTATAAGGCGCAGAAGGGCAAGGACTTTGACGTCGAAGAGGCGAACGCGTTCCTGCGCGAGATCGGCTATCTTCAGCCCGCGCCTGCCCCGTTCGAGATCAAGGTTGAAAACGTTGACCCAGAGATCGCAAGCATTGCGGGTCCGCAGCTGGTTGTGCCTGTGATGAATGCGCGCTTTGCGCTGAACGCGGCGAACGCACGTTGGGGGTCGCTCTACGATGCGCTCTACGGCACCGATGCGATCGAAGGAAAGCCTGCGGGCAAAGGCTATGACGCTGAGCGCGGCGCAAAGGTTGTTGCCTGGGCGCGTACGCATCTAGATGAGGTCGCACCGCTGGCCAATGGGTCGTGGGCGGATGTTGAGGCGCTGGACGCGGGTGAGGCTCTGTCGATCACCGTTGGTGGCGCTGCGACCACGCTGAAAGATGCGAGCCAATACGCGGGCTACCGTGCGAACGGCGATGTGATGCTGCGCGTCAACGGCCTGCTGATCGAGATTAAGATCGACCGCGAGAGCGCAATTGGCGCGACCGATCCTGCTGGCATTTCGGATATCCGTCTGGAAAGCGCACTGACCGCTATTCAGGACTGCGAGGACTCTGTCGCTGCAGTGGACGCTGAGGACAAATGCGTTGTCTATGCGAACTGGCTGGGCTTAATGAAAGGCACGCTGGAAGAGAGCTTTGACAAGGGCGGTAAGGTCATGACCCGTCGTCTGAACGATGACGTGACCTATACGGCGCCGAATGGTGAGGCCGTCACCCACCCTGGTCGTGCGCTGATGCTGGTGCGCAACGTGGGTCACCTGATGACCAACAACGCAGTTCTGATGAACGGCGAAGAAACCCCCGAGGGCATCATGGACGCGGTGATCACCGTGGCCTGCGCGATGCACGATCTGGCTAAAACCGACGGGATGCGGAACTCGCGCAGCGGGTCTGTTTACGTCGTGAAGCCAAAGATGCATGGCCCCGAAGAGGTTGCCTTTGCCAACACGCTCTATGGTCGGGTTGAGGACATGCTCGGCCTGCCGCGCGATACCGTAAAGCTCGGCATCATGGACGAAGAGCGCCGCACCTCGGCGAACCTCGCGGCCTGTATCAACGCGGTTAAGACGCGCTGCGTGTTCATCAACACCGGCTTCCTCGACCGTACGGGCGATGAGATCCACACGATGATGCAGGCGGGCCCTGTGATCCCGCGCGGTGAAATGGCGGGGAGCTCGTGGCTCGGTGCCTATGAGAACGGCAACGTGGACACAGGTCTGGCGGCTGGCCTCACAGGTCAAGCGCAGATCGGCAAAGGCATGTGGGCGCGTCCGGACGATATGGCGGATATGCTCAAGGCGAAAATCGGCCATCCGAAGGCGGGTGCAAACACCGCTTGGGTCCCCTCTCCCACCGCTGCGACCCTGCACGCGACGCATTACCACCATGTGAATGTGTCCGAGGTTCAAAACCAGCTGCGGTCGCGTGACCATGCCTCGCAGAACGCGCTGCTGACACCGCCTGTCATGATCGGCCGCAATGTGTCGGACGAGGATGTGACCCGCGAGTTGGACAACGCCTGCCAGTCCATTCTGGGCTATGTGGTGCGTTGGGTTGATCAGGGCATCGGCTGTTCCAAAGTGCCAGACATCGACGATGTGGCACTGATGGAAGACCGTGCGACACTGCGGATTTCGTCGCAATACCTCGCCAACTGGATCGAGCATGGCATCTGCACCGTCGATCAGGTCGAAGCGGCGTTCCGCCGTATGGCACCGAAGGTAGACGCGCAGAACGCAGGCGATCCGGCATACAAACCAATGGCACCGTCGTTCGATGGCGAGGCGTTCAATGCGGCGCGTGCGCTGGTGCTCGAAGGCATTTCGCAGCCATCGGGCTACACTGAGCCGCTGCTGTATAAGGCGCGCCTGCGCGTCAAAGCTGCTGCGAAGTGATCGGAGAACGTCATGCAAATCATTAAGCGACTAGACCTGAACGACGCGCGCATCCTCCTTGAGGGTGCGCGGGCCAAAGCGACTGAAATCGGCGTGCCGATGTGCATCGCGATCACAGACGAAGGCGGCAATCTGGTGGCTTTTGAACGGATGGACGGCGGCAAGGTCACGTCGATCACTATCGCCATCGACAAGAGCTTTACAGCGTCTGCGGCGAAAAAGGCGACGCATGATTACGGCGCGATCAGCCAACCCGGTGGTCCGACCTATGGCATCGACTCTGCAATCGGGGGTCGTTTGATGGTCGTCGGTGGCGGTCTGCCCGTCATCGTAGACGGGGACGTTGTGGGCGGCATTGGCGTGTCGTCAGGCACCCCAGCCCAAGACCGTGAGGTCGCACAGGCGGGCATTGATCACTTCCTCGCCACGCTCTGAGGTCAGATAGTTAAACGAAAACGGGCGGCTCTAGGGCCGCCCGTTTTTATCTGTGCTTAGCTCTTTTTGGCAAAGCAGGTGGTGTAGAGGTCCCAAAGGCCCAGTGCCACCGTGATTGCAATCACTGAGACCAAGTCAACGCGCGGGACATGGATCACAAGGATCGACAAGAAGGCGATGACCACCAAAAACGCAAATACAGCAATCGTATTGTTCATAGTCTCAGTTCCCTGTTTCGAGTGTTTCTATATGTGAGTTGAGCCATTTGGCTGTCCGCAAGAGCCGCGCATCATCATTGCGACGACCAACAAGCTGGACCCCCATTGGCATTCCGTTTTCCGCGACAAAGAGCGGGATCGTGACGCTGGGCATCCCTGCCAAGGTCCAAAGCCCGTTAAAGATCGGGTTACCTGTGTCCTCTAACCCTTCGGGCGCAGGGCCGAGGGCGGCAGGACAGATAATCGCGTCCGCGCGGTTAAAGATCGCCTCGAACCCAGCGTTCAACACCTCGCGCCAATCCAGCGCAGAGATGTAGTCGCGGGCCATGACGTCTTTGCCCTTGTCGATGGCGGTGCGGAGTTTGTCCGACAGTTGATCCCGCCCACGGGCCTCCAAGTGGTAGTAACATTTTGCCATTTCAGCGAAGTTGATCAGCTCGCGGGTTTTTGCGGCTTGGCTCAGTTCGGGCAGCGGGGCATCAATGCATTTGTCGCCCAAGAGGTCGACCAGTTCTTCGATGGCGGCGGTCATTTGCGGATCGGCCTGATCCCATCCGGGTATACGGGCCAAGGCAAAGTCAGGCAGCACGGGTGGTTTCGACATCGCCACGTCGAGCATCCGTGGCATTGGAACTGGGGATGTTGCGCGGTCGAGAGGGTCATGACCTGCGATGACCTCGGTCAAGAGAGCGCAATCTTCGACGGTGCGGGCAAAGACGCCGACTGTGTCGAGGTGTGGCGATTGCGGCAGGATACCTGTGCGCGGGATGAGGCCAAAGGTGGGTTTGAACCCAACGATCCCGCAGAACGATGCGGGCCGAATGACAGAGCCGCCCGTTTGCGTACCGATGGCAAAGGGCACCATGCCCGCCGCGACTGCAGCCGCAGAGCCAGAGGACGAGCCACCGGGGGTGTGATCGGGGTTATGCGGGTTCCGGGTTTTGCCCGCGTGCATGAACGCGGCCTCAGTCGTGACCGTTTTGCCCAAGATGATCGCACCCGCAGCCCGCAGGCGTGCGACGATCCAAGCATCCTCGGACGGGACACGACCCGCGTCGATGGGGGTTCCGTTTTCGGTCGGGATGCCTTTGGTGTCGATGATGTCTTTGAGACCAACAGGTAGCCCGTGAAGCGGACCCAAGGGACGTCCCATTTGCCGCCATTGATCCAGACGCTGCGCCTGTTGAATGGCGTGATCGCCATCGAGCCACGCCCAAGCACCAACCTGCGGTTCATATTCGGCAATGCGGTCAAGGTAGGCCTCGACCACATCGACGGCCGTGAATTCACCCGAAGCGAGGCGGTCGCGCAAAGCGACCGCCCCCAAACCGAGTATGGCCTGTGTCTTAGCGCTGCGGACCATAGACGGCATCCGGTAGGCTAAAGACAATCTGCGGGAAGGTGTACATGAGTAACATGGCTATCACGACCATACCGCAATACGGCAGCACGCCCTTGAAGATCTCGAGCAGTTTGACCTGCGGCGGTGCGATACCTTTGAGGTAGTACGCACTCATCGCCATTGGTGGGGTCAAGAAGCTGGTCTGAAGGTTCAGCGCCACGAGCACACCAAAGAACAGCGGATCAATCCCGAACATCGGCAGAAGCGGCAGGAAGATTGGCACGAAAATGATGATGATTTCGGACCATTCCAGCGGCCAGCCGAGAAGGAATATGATCAACTGAGCGATGATCAGGAACTGGATCGGTGTCAGATCGAGGTGGGTCACAAACTCTGCGATCACCTGTTCACCGCCCAAGTAGCTGAAGACAGCCGAGAACACATAAGAACCAACGAACAGCCAGCACACCATCGCGGTGGTGCGGACAGTCAGATAGACGCTTTCGCGCAGACGATCAAAGGTCATTGCACGGTAGGCAATCGCCAGAACCATACCACCCAGCGCACCGATAGAGGCTGCCTCGGTCGGGGTTGCCAGACCAAAGAGGATGGAACCAAGAACCGAGAGGATAAGGATCGCAAGCGGCAGGAAGCTGGTGGCCAGCATCCAGAGCATTTTGCCCGTCGGAACCTCGGGCAGTTCTTCTTTGGTCGGTTTCGGCGCGAGTTTCGGGTTCAGGATCGACCGCACAACGATGTAAGTGATGTAGAGGCCAACCAGCACGAGACCCGGCAGCAGAGCCGCAGCGTAGAGGCGTACGATCGAAACGCCCGACGATGCTGCGTAAACGATCAGCATGATCGACGGCGGGATCAGAATACCCAGCGTACCGCCCGCACAGATGATACCAGCCGCAAAGCTGTGATCGTAGCGCATCTTAAGCATCTGCGGCAGCGCCAAGAGGCCCATCAGGGTCACAACCGCGCCCACGATACCCGTTGCGGTCGCAAAGAGCGCACAAGTGATAAGAGCCGCCACGCCGAGCGAACCTGGGATGTTGCGCGATGCGAGTGCAAGCGTGCTGAACAGCTTATCAACGATGTTCGCACGTTCCACGATGTAGCCCATAAAGAGGAACAGCGGGATCGCCGTGAGAACTTCGTTTGATATGACTGAGTAGGTTTGGTTGATGAAGAGGTCGAAGATACGGTTGTTATAGAACCCCTCTAGCCACAGAGAGGTCGAGTCCCACCAACCAGCGTCTTCTGTCAGTCGGTTAAAGCTGCGCCACATGCGGGCAGCGTCAAAATAGGCGTAGTAGCCAAAGCCTAGGCCAATCGCCATGAGCGTATAGGCAATCGGGAAGCCCAAAAACACGCAGGCAATAAAGATGCCCAGCATGGTAAGAGCGATTTGCGGATCGGTCACGGTGTGAACTCCAGTAATAGGACGGCAGATGAGTAGGTCTCAGCCAGATGGGGACCTGATTATTTGCCCTCAGATGCCTGTTTCATAAGTAGGGTTTCGGTTTCCTCTACGTCCGACGCCATCGGGGGCCACTTGCCCTCTTTGATGCAGATGATGCAGCGGAACACTTGCGCGATACCTTGGATCAAGAGCAAAAGGCCTGCCGCAACGATCACAGTTTTGAACTGATAGATTGGAATGCCTGCGGGGCTGTTCACCGAAACCTCAGTGTAGCTCCACGACCGGCTTGCGTATTTCCAGCCCGAAAAGATGAGCGCGAGGATACCGGGGAAGAAGAACAGGATGTAGAGTGTCAGGTCGACAATCGCCTGAGTCCGTTCCCGCCACAGCCGGTAGAGGAAGTCGCCGCGCACGTGCCCGCCACGCGACAGGGTGTAGGCGCCGCCCATCATGAACAACGTCCCATACATGATAAAGCTGATGTCCAGCGACCACGGTGTGGGGCTGTTCAACAGATACCGAACGAAGACCTCGTAGCTCATGCCAAGGGTCATCAGGATGATCAGCCATCCAAAAGCCTTGCCGAACCACGCAGATACAGTATCGGCAAATCGGATATATTTTAGCATTCGTAACTCCAGTCCGGACCAATCCTAGGTGAAAAAGGCGCGGTCCCCCGCGCCTTTTTGCTGATGATCAGAGCTTCAGCTTACCCGGGAAATAGTGGTCATATGCGAGGCCGAGGTCAGGTGCGTTCATCAGTTCGTAGTACGCAACTTTTTCGGTCCAAGCACGCTGGCTTTCCATGACACGTGCGTTGAACTCATCCGTTTCCAGATCAGCAATCAGCGTGTCCCAAGCGGCCAACTGACCCGCGAGAATTTCTTTGGACGTACGGTGGACGGTGACGCCCTCGTCCGACTGAAGTTCTGCGAGGTCTTTCGAATATTCGCGCATCGCCAGAGCGGTGTTCGAGGTCGAAGACGCTTCAACTGCGTGCTTGAGGATCGCCTGCAGGTCTTCTGGCAGGTCTTCCATGAAGTCTTTGTTGAAGAGGAATTCGAACGATTCCGACGCCTGGTGATAGGACGACAGGTAGTAGTTCTTAGCAACGTCCTGTGCGCCGAAACGACGGTCCGACGACGGGTTGTTGAATTCGAACGCGTCGATCACGCCACGCTCCATTGCGGGAACGATTTCACCGCCCGGAAGCTGTGCAACAGACATACCCATGCTCTGCAGAAGGTCAGCCGCCAGACCCACAGTACGGTATTTAAAGCCGTTGAGGTCTTCGACGGTGTTCACTTCCTGTTTGAACCAGCCAAACGGCTGTGCAGGCATCGGCATACCCATCATACCGATGACGTTCAGGCCGAGGATATCTTGGGTCAGTTCGCGATACAGCTCTGCGCCGCCACCCTGATAGAACCAGGCCTGCATTGTTGTAGCAGAGCCACCGAAAACAGGGCCGGTGCCGAAGAACGACGCCGCTTTGGATTTGCCGTACCAGTACACAGGCACAGTGTGCGCAGCGTCGAGAACGCCGTCATGCACAGCGTCCATCACCTGGAACGCGGCAACAACTGCGCCTGCGGGCAGAAGGTCGATCTTAATGCGGCCACCGGACATAGCCTCAACGCGGTCAACGTATTCGCGCGCGAAATCCATCCAGATGTCCGACGCAGACCAAGATGTCTGCATTTTCATCACGATCGGAGATTGGGCCAATACCGGCGGAGCCGCCAGAACGGTTGCGGCAGCAGCCGAACCACCTAGGGCACCGGTACGAATAAAGGAACGGCGCGACAAACGCGCAGTGTCAGTTTTCTTAGTCATTGATGTCCTCCCAGACGATTTCGGACACATCATGTGTCGTTAATCTATCTCATACGGTAGAAGGCCTTTCATCAAAATCAAGCAAATAAATTTATCTTTTCCACCAGATGGAAATCAAAATGAAAAAGAAAAAATTATCCTTTATTTTTAATATTATGCCACGCGGTCATGGGGCTCTTCGCCCTTGAAATAAGCGTCCAGATTGTCGAGTGCACGATAGCCCATGGCATCCCGTGTCTCTTCGGTTGCCGAGCCAATATGCGGCAACATGAATATATTCTGCAAGGCAGCGAGCTTTGGGTTTCCGCCCGGCTCTGTTTGGAAAACATCCAACCCTGCCGCGAACAATTTACCTGACGTCAAAGCGTCAATGAGAGCGGTTTCATCAACCAATGCGCCCCGCGCCGTGTTCACCAGAATCGCCCGATCAGGCAAAAGCGCAAGGGTTTTGGCGTTGATGATTCCAGCGTTTTCGGCCGTGGATGGGCAATGGAGGCTCAACACATCCGAACAGGCGAGAAGGCCTTCGAGGGTGTCGTGATAGATCGCGCCTTTTTCAAGGTGTTCGGGCAAACGGCGACGGTTGTGGTAATGGATTTCCATTCCAAACCCGCGCGCCCGTTCAGCGGTGACTTGGCCGACCCGCCCCATGCCCAGAACGCCAAACCGTTTGGAGGTCACCTGACGCCCGACCATGAAGGCAGGCGACCAGAAATTCCATTGACCAGAGCGCACCATCGCGTCCCCTTCGGCCCCGCGCCGCGCAGCGCCGAGCATGCAGAGCATCGCGATTTCAGCAGTCGCATCCGACAGCACATCAGGGGTGTTTGTGACGACAATCCCCGCCGCTTTGGCAGCAGTAAGGTCAACGTGATCAGTGCCGACCGAATGGTTGGCGATGATCTTTAGCCCCGCGCCGATCTCAGCGATTACATCGGCGCTGAAAAGTTCGGAATGGCAGGGCAGTACGGCGTCAACAGTGCGGCAAGCCGCGATCAGTTCATCGCGGGTGAACAGACGGTCCGCGGGGTTAAAGGTCACGTCATAGTCACGCGCCGCGCGCGCCTCCACGTCGGGCCGTAGTTTACGCGTAATCAGCAATTTCGGCTTGGTCACGGTCGTCTCCTTCGTGGGGCGCGGCGGTTCGTTTCGTTACATGGGACGCGAGGGATTACCCCGCCGCACGAAGACGTTTGATGAGCGATGACGTATCCCAACGTCCGCCGCCCATCTTTTGAACGTCCTTATAAAATTGATCGACCAGCGCAGTGACAGGCAGGCTTGCCCCTGTTTCATCTGCGGTCGATAGACAAATACCCAGGTCCTTGCGCATCCAATCCACGGCAAAGCCATGTTCGAAATGGTCGTCGATCATAGTTTGATAGCGGTTCGACATTTGCCAGCTGCCCGCAGCGCCTTGGCTGATCACTTCGACCACGGATGCACCGTCGAGGCCTGCTTTTTCCGCGAAATGCAGCGCCTCTGACAGACCCTGAACGAGGCCCGCGATGGCGATCTGGTTGCACATCTTGGTCATTTGACCCGCTCCAGAGTCGCCGATGCGACGGCAGATGCGCGCGTAAGAGGCAATCACAGGTTCAGCTGTGTCATATTGCTCCTGAACACCGCCGCACATGACCGACAGCACGCCATTTTCGGCACCCGCCTGTCCACCCGAAACGGGCGCGTCCACAAACCCGAGACCGAGCGCCTCAGCCGCGGCGAACAGTTCGCGTGTCACAGCGGCAGACACGGTGGTGTGGTCGACAAAAATCGCGCCCTTTGACATGCCCGCAAAGGCACCGTCAGCGCCTGTGCAGACGCCGCGCAAATCGTCATCGTTTCCAACGCAGGCGAATACAATGTCCGCACCCTCAGCCGCTTCACGTGGGGTGGCTGCCATCGCGCCGCCGTGCTGGGCGACCCATTTTTCGGCCTTGGCCGCGGTGCGGTTATAGACGGTGACGTCATGCCCCTTGGCCTGCAAATGGCCCGCCATCGGGTAACCCATCACGCCAAGCCCTAAAAATGCTACCTTTGTCATCGACATCCTCCCTCATTCGAATTCTTGGAATTGGTGAATAGTTAGGTCTAATTTTGCAAGCACAAAACTTTTTGCATTTGCGGCGGTTCGGGCGTCATTTCTGATCGCCCTCCACCGCCGGATTTTCGGCCCCATCGTCACATCAAGGCCAGCCATAGCCCGAGGGGCAAAACGATCAGACTGCCGAAATGACCTGTGACGACCATCGAGGCGACCTTGTTCGGCTCTGCATCGTATTTGTCGGCGAGCATGTAGTTGAACACAGCGGACGGCAGACAGGCAAACAGGATCAGCGCGCCGCGTTCGATCCCTTCGAGCGGAATGAACAACAGTATGATGTAGCAAGCAAACATCCGCGCCAGCGTGGTCAGTGCGGTGCCGCGCACGCCTACACCGACATCGCTGATTGCACTGGTGGACAGCCGCGCACCGAGTGACAAAAGCATCGTCGGCACAAGGATATTCCCGATCATCGTCAGCGGTGTATCGACCCATTTCGGGAAGGTCAGGCCAAGCTGTGAAACGGCTATTCCCGCAACCGTCGCCCAGACCAGAGGATTGGTGAACACGATCCGCCAATGAGTTCGGCCACTCATCACGCCTGCGCCGAGTGTGAAATGGAGGATGTTCGATAGGACGAGCAAAACCACCGCAATCGGCAGTCCTTCAGGCCCAAAGGCGAGCACGATCAAAGGAATGCCAACGGGTCCGACATTGCCGAACATGACGCAGGGCAAAAGGGAACGCCAATTCGCACCCGAGAACCGAGCGAAGGGGTAGGCCAACAAACCACTGGCGAGGATGAGCAGCACAGAGGCCATTGCAAACATCGCCGCTGACAGCGGATCGAAGTCTTTATTCGAGAGCGACGTGAAAATTAAAACGGGTAGCGCGATATCGACGATCATGCGGTTAATGCCAGACAAATCGGGCTTTACCGCACGGCTGTAAACAAATCCGACCGAGATGATTATGAAGATGGGCAGGACTACTTCGAGAATTTGGAAAATCATGTGTCCCACATTTCTTTAGACCGCTCACTTTGGTTTCATAAGGCAGCGGACTTTCATTTGCAGTCAAGGCGCCAACTTGGCTGAACTAGAGCGGGCAAACGGTCGGGCAAGGATGCCCCGCCACGGTGGTCCCCGTTTTCGTTTGCGTAAAGGCGGACACTCTGCTAGAAGGCGTATGCAATCTGAATTTCGACACTGTTCCTTACCCGGCCCAGCTATTCGACGTTGAGCTGCCGGCGGCGTCGCGTTTTGCGGGCGCCTTAACATAAAGGAACTACACCATGGCTAATGGTACCGTAAAATGGTTTAACTCGACCAAAGGCTTCGGCTTCATTGAAGTTGAAGGCGCACGTAACGACGTTTTCGTTCACATCTCTGCTGTTGAGCGCGCTGGCCTGACCGGTCTGAAAGACGGTCAAGCGGTTACTTTCGACATCGAATCCGGCCGTGACGGTCGCGAGTCGGCTTCGAACCTCGCTCTGGCATAATCGCCGATCGAATATGTCCTTCGGGACCGGAACAGGGCGCAGTTTTGCGCCCTGTTTTCGTTTGAGCCTTATGCCGCGTGGACATTCGGCCCCCTCTCTGGCACTCTGCACCTGAGAGGCAAATCAGCCCAACAAAGCCCACGTTGATGGGTGGGGCGTTTAATCGGCAGAGGTTTTTATGGTCCGTTTTGTGATGGCCGGCATGGCTTGTTTGGCACTGATGTCCTGTGGTGGTGGACGATCGGGCGCGTCTGGCGATATTTCGAAGGCTTGTATGTCGAGCCACCGCACCGCTGCGAACCCTGCGCTCTGTTCCTGCATCCAGCGGGCGGCGAACCAGACCCTACGCGGGTCGGATCAGACCCGCGCGGCGGAACTCTTCGGCGATCCGCAAAAAGCTCAAGATACGCGCCAATCCGACAACCCCGCGACCGAGGCGTTTTGGCTGCGCTACAAGAACTTCGCTCAGACCGCCGAAACCATGTGCCGCGCGTGATCGATTAAATCGATCCCGCATCCACAACGTAGTTCGTCGCCGTGCACATCTTTGCGTCGTCAGAGGCAAGGAACAGCACCATGCGTGCAACGTAGATCGGATCGATCAGATCGGGCAGGCACTGGCGTTCTTTGTGTTTCGCGATGCCTTCGGGCGTGACCCAAAGCTGTTTCTGCCGTTCGGTCATAATCCAACCCGGAACCACGGTGTTCACACGGATGCGATGCGGGCCGAGGTCACGCGCCATGCCACGGGTCATACCGTGCACAGCGGCCTTTGCAGTGGTGTAAGAGGGCATACCGCCTGCGGCTTCCCACCAGCTGTTTGACCCCATGTTGATGATCGACCCGCCCCCTTTAGAGATCATGCCGTCGGCAACGGCTTGGATCGCAAAGAACATATGGCGCAGGTTGGTCGCTTGACGCTGGTCCCAGTATTCAGGCGTTACATCGCGCCAATCGTGACGGTCATCGCGGGCGGCGTTGTTGACCAGAACGTCCGCATAGCCGACCTCGTTCTCAAGCGCGGCAAAGGCCACGCGGAGGGCCTCGATATCCGTCAGGTCCGCAGCTGCAAAGGTCAGATCACCGTCGACTTCGTCCATCAGTTTAACGGCCGCGTCCTCATCGATGTCGATAAAGCCGACCTGCGCTCCTTGGGCTGCAAAAGCCCGCACAATATCCGCACCAATGCCTGACGCACCGCCTGTGACGAAAACGACTTTGTCTTTTAGGCTCGGGTAGTTTGCGAATGTCATTCGTATTCTCCTTATTTGTGCGGACCATTTCACACCACGGCGCAAACGACAACTTGCCCGTTGCGCCCTGCCCGCGTAAGGAAAGGTCATGCTAAAGACCCGTATCATTCCCTGCCTAGATGTCGCTGATGGCCGCGTGGTCAAGGGCGTCAATTTCGTTGACCTGATCGACGCCGGTGATCCCGTCGAAGCCGCAAAGGCCTATGACGCCGCAGGTGCGGACGAACTGTGTTTCCTCGATATTCATGCGACCCATGAAAACCGTGGCACGATGTTCGATCTGGTGACCCGCACAGCAGAGGCCTGTTTCATGCCCCTCACGGTGGGTGGCGGCGTTCGGACGCACAATGACGTTCGGGCGCTTTTGTTGGCCGGTGCGGATAAGGTGTCGTTCAATTCGGCGGCTGTTGCGGACCCTGATGTGCTGACGGACGCGGCGATGCGGTTCGGGTCGCAGTGCATCGTTTGTGCGATTGACGCGAAAACCGTTGAACCTGGCCGTTGGGAAATTTTCACCCACGGCGGACGTAAGCCCACGGGCATTGATGCGGTCGAGTTTGCAATCACCGCGATGGAGAAAGGCGCAGGGGAAATCCTGCTGACCTCAATGGATCGCGACGGGACCAAGGCGGGCTTTAACTTGCCCCTGACCAAAGCCATTTCGGACGCGGTGGATATTCCTGTGATCGCTTCGGGCGGTGTGGGGAACCTTGATCACCTTGTTGAGGGTGTGACCAAGGGTGGTGCGTCGGCTGTTCTCGCGGCGTCGATTTTCCACTTTGGCACCTACACAATCGGTGAGGCCAAAGAACACATGGCCGCTGCCGGCATTCCAGTGAGGCTCTGATGTCGCTCTACGATCTCGATAAAACCATCCAGTCACGCAAAGGCGCGGACCCAGAGAGCTCTTGGACGGCAAAGCTGTTCTCCAAAGGCCCTGAAAAATGCGCTGAAAAGTTTGGCGAAGAAGCCGTTGAGGCGATCATCGAAGCGGTCAAAGGCGACCGTGAAAAGCTGATCGGGGAAGCGGCAGATAGCCTCTATCACCTGCTGGTGATGTGTGCGGCCCGCGATGTGACGCTCGCTGATATTGAGGCAGAGCTGGACAAACGCACGTCGCAGTCTGGCATCGCCGAAAAGGCGTCACGCGGATAAAAAGTCGGGCAGGAGATCACTCTCCTGCCCGTTTACTTTTTACTGAAGCGCTGCGTCGGTGATCGCATGGGTCCATGCGCCCGACGGTTCAACGGTGATCACAGGATCAGAGCCGCCAGCCAGTAGGGTCGCAACGGTGCGTTCATAGTCCGCAACATCTAGTGCGCCATTCGAACCAGCGGTCAGTTTCGCAACTTCACCCATCATATAGATCTGGTGCTCTTCGGTCTGCGCGCCTGTCTCGTCGTTGTCGAGAACGATCATGGCTGCGTCTTCTGGGTTCTCTTCAGCCCATTTCCAGCCCTGCATCGATGCACGCACAAAGCGGACCATTTTGTCAGCGAAGGCCGGGTCATTGAGGTTCTCTTCGAGGACATAGAGACCATCCTCGAGGGTTGCGACGCCCACGTCTTCGTATTTGAAGGTGACGAGTTCGTCGGGAGAAACGCCAGCCTCAAGCACCTGACCGAATTCGTTGTAGGTCATGGTAGAGATACAGTCGGCCTGACGCTGCAAGAGCGGGTCAACGTTAAAGCCCTGCTTCAGGACCGTAACGCCACCTTCGCCGCCATCGGTGGAGATACCCTCTTGGCTCATCCACGACAGGAACGGATATTCATTGCCGTAGAACCAAACGCCGATGGTGTGACCAGGGAAGTCGGCGGGGCCCGTGATGCCGCTGTCTTTCCAGCAGGTCAGCATGAGGCCCGAGGATTTATAAGGTTGTGCGATGTTGACGATCGGCAGGCCTTTTTCGCGCGCAGCCAATGCCGACGGCAACCAGTCGATCATCACGTCAGCGCCGCCACCAGCGAGCACCTGACCCGGTGCGATGTCGGGGCCACCAGCGAGGATCGTCACGTCCAGCCCTTCGGCCTCGTAAAAGCCTTGGTCCAGCGCGACGTAGTAGCCTGCGAACTGGGCTTGGGTGACCCACTTCAACTGAAGCGTCACATCGTCTGCAAAGGCTGTGGTGGCGGTGCAAAGGGCGGCCACGGCGCCGATCATATAGGTCTTCATTGGGTTACTCCTTGTTGGTGGTGATCCGACTTTTGCGCCGGTTAGTGTTTTCGTTGCGATGGATGCCAGAAGGTCACCCATTGCTCGATCTTGGCGACCAGCCCGTAGAACAGGCTGCCCGCAATTGCCGCGACAACGATCTCTGCCCAGACCATATCAAGGGCCAACTGACCGACCGATGTCGAAATTCTAAACCCCATCCCCAAAACAGGTGAGCCGAAAAATTCGGCTACAATCGCGCCGATTAGCGCCAGCGATGTCGCAATTTTGAGCCCGTTGAAAACAAAAGGCATGGCGGCGGGGATGCGGAGTTTCAAAAGCGTTTGCGCGTAGGACGCGCCGTACGTGCGCATCAGGTCGCGCTGCATGGTAGAGGTATCGCGCAGACCCGCGACCGTGTTCACCAGCATAGGAAAGAACACCATAACAACGACGACCGCGGCCTTGGACTGCCAATCAAAGCCGAACCACATCACGAGGATCGGCGCGGTGCCCACAATCGGCAAGGCCGCGACAAAGTTCCCGACGGGCAAGAGGCCACGGCGCAGAAAATCGTAGCGATCCACGATAATCGCCACGAGGAAGGCCGCGCCACAGCCGATCACATAGCCGCTGAACGCACCTTTGACGAAAGTTTGGAAAAAGTCTGCCCAGAGGATCGCGAGGTTTGCGCCAAAGGCGGATGCGATGGCGGTGGGCGCTGGCAGGATCACGGCAGAGATGTTCAGGCCCGTGACCAAAAGCTCCCAGATGATCAACACGGTTGCGCCGAAAATCAGTGGCACACCAATTTGCGCGGCAGAGGTTTTGGCGGCGCGACCGTTGGCAATCACAGCGTTCAGGCCCCAGCCCATAGCCCAGATCAGAGCGGCAAAGAGGACGTAGATCATGCCTGCACTCCCATCCGTTTGAGGGTGCGGGCCTCAACCCAGCCGATCAACGCGACCAAGAGTGCTGCCATGCCAGCGGCAAAGAACAGTGCCGCCCAGATTTGTTCGGTCTGGCCGTAATACGACCCGCCCAGCATGCGCGCACCAAGCCCGCCGCGCTGCACAGGCAGTTCGCCAACGATAGCCCCGACGAGCGATGCCGCGATGCCGACCTTGAGCGAGGTAAAAAGATAAGGCACCGAGGACGGCAGGCGGAGTTTCCAGAAGGTAGCACCTTGGCCCGCGTTATAGGTGTGGAGGAGGTCCAACTGCATCGCATCGGGGCTACGCAGACCTTTGACCATGCCGACAACGACAGGGAAGAAGGACAGATAGGCGCTGATCACGGCCTTGGGGATCAGGCCTTGGATGCCAAAGGAATAAAGCACCACGATAATCATCGGCGCCAGTGCCACAATCGGGATCGTCTGGCTGACAATCGCCCAAGGCATGACCGACATATCCATGGTTTTGCTGTGCACGATGCCAACCGCGAGCAGCACGCCGAGGCCCGCACCGATGGCAAAACCAACGACGGTGGCCGAGAGTGTGACCCAGCCGTGATAAATCAGCGACTTATTCGACAGGCTGCCAGAGTTCACGATGCCACGGCGACCATAGACCTCTTCGGTCCATGTGCTGTCCCAAAGCTCTGCCACGATCTGATGTGGCGCGGGCAGACGGGCGCGTTCGACTGACCAGCTCCCAGCTAGGGTCTCGGTGTTTTGCAGCATGAGGGAAAACCGTCCGACCTCTGCGCGGGCGCGGGCGTTGTCGGGGGTCACTACGGCCCCTGCCCGTTCGGCAGCGGTGAGCGTTTCCTGCACGTTCATCGGGATACAGGCGACATACCAGAGCGCCATGATCGCGAGGACGACAGTCAGGATGGGGCCAACCTTAGTCATCAATATGCCCCGCACGCAGGCCTTCGCGGACGCGGTGGGCGATTTCGATGAACTCTGCGCTGTCCCGAATATCCAAGGGACGTTCGCGCGGCAGGGTGCTTTCGATCACATCGGTGATCCGACCCGGACGGGGCGACATCACGACGATCTTGGTCGAGAGATAGACAGCCTCTGGGATGGAGTGGGTCACGAAGCCGATGGTTTTCTCCGTGCGCGCCCAGAGTTTCAAAAGCTCTTCGTTCAGTTTGTCGCGGACGATTTCGTCGAGTGCGCCAAAGGGTTCGTCCATCAGCAAAATGTCGGCATCAAAAGCCAGAGCACGGGCAATCGACGCCCGCTGTTGCATCCCGCCAGAAAGCTGCCACGGGAATTTCTTTTCGAACCCTGTGAGGTCCACAAGATCGAGCGTCTTTTTCACCCGCTCGGATTGCTCCTCTTTGGAAAAGCCCATGATCTCTAGCGGCAGACGGATGTTGCCGCCGATTGTGCGCCACGGATACAGACCTGCCGCCTGAAACACGTAGCCATAGGCCCGCGCCTTGCGAGCCTCGTCGGGGGTCATGCCGTTGACCGAAAGCGTGCCGCCCGTGGGATGTTCCAGCCCCGCGATGCAGCGCAGGAACGTCGTTTTACCGCAGCCAGAAGGCCCGATGAATGAAACGAAATCGCCTTTCTCAATGGTGAGGTTGACGTCGCGAAGGGCATGAACGGGCCCGTCGTTGGTCTGAAAGGTAAGGTTGAGGCCTTGGGCTTCGATGACACTCATCAGGTCTTCTTCTTTCTTCTCTTAAACGCCCGTTGCCGGGATGCCGCTGCGTTCGACAGGACGCGGTGCGGTCAGTTCTTTCCACGTGGACAGGGCCTTGTTCACGGCGGTGTTTGGACCGCGTTTCACGAACTCGCCATGACCCTCTTGGGTGCGGATTTCACCATCATGGATGGCCACATGCCCGCGGGTCAAAGTGAAACGTGGGAGACCCTTAACCGTCTGTCCTTCGAACACGTTATAATCGATTGCCGACTGTTGCGAAGAGGCCGAGATGGTCTTTTCTTTCTCTGGATCCCAGACAACGAGGTCCGCATCGGCACCCACGAGAACCGCGCCTTTTTTCGGGTAGCAGTTCAGAATTTTCGCGATGTTGGTTGAGGTTACAGCGACAAATTCATTTGGCGTCAGGCGACCTGTATTGACACCGTGGGTCCAGAGCATCGGCATACGATCTTCGAGCCCCCCTGTGCCGTTCGGGATCTTGGTAAAGTCACCGACGCCATAGCGTTTCTGATCCGTGGTAAAGGCGCAGTGGTCCGTTGCCACGACCGAAAGCGACCCAGATTGCAGGCCTGCCCAGAGGCTGTCCTGATGTTTCTTATTGCGGAACGGCGGGGACATGACGCGGCGTGCGGCGTGGTCCCAATCGGGGTTAAAGTATTCGCTTTCGTCCAAGGTCAGGTGCTGGATCAGCGGTTCACCCCAGACCCGTTTGCCGTTCATGCGTGCACGGCGGATGGCCTCGTGGGCTTCTTCGCAGGAGGTGTGCACGACATAAAGAGGCACGCACGCCATATCGGCGATCATGATCGCGCGGTTGGTGGCTTCGCCTTCGACCTGAGACGGGCGGGAATAGGCGTGGGCCTCGGGGCCTGTGTTGCCTTCACGCAAAAGCTTGGCCGAGAGTTCGGCGACAACGTCCCCGTTTTCAGCGTGCACCATCGCGATGCCGCCCAGTTCGGCGAGACGCTGGAACGAGGCATACATTTCATCATCGTTCACCATCAACGCGCCCTTATAGGCCATGAAGTGTTTGAACGTGTTGATGCCGCGATCACGGATCACGGATTCCATTTCGTTAAAGACCTGTTCGCCCCACCATGTGACCGCCATGTGGAACGAATAGTCACAGTTCGCGCGGGTCGATTTGTTGTCCCACATTTGCAGGGCATCATGGAGACCCTGCCCCGGTGATGGCAGCGCAAAGTCGACGACCATCGTCGTGCCGCCCGCTAGCGCCGCACGCGTGCCGCTTTCGAAATCGTCCGAGGAATAGGTGCCCATGAACGGCATTTCGAGGTGGGTATGGGGGTCGATGCCACCCGGCATGACGTAGCACCCCGTAGCATCCAGTTCCTTATCGCCCTTGAGCCCTTGCCCGATTGCGGTGATGACGCCGCCCTCGATCTGGACGTCGGCCTTGTAGGTGAGGTCGGCGGTGACGATGGTGCCGTTTTTGATGACTGTGGTCATGGTCTGATCTCCCTCTTATTCGACGATGACCGCGCTTTCGAGCACGGCATGGAGGAGGACATCTGTGCCCGCCTTGGCCCACTCTGGGCTGATCTCTTCGGCCTCGTTGTGCGACAGGCCATCGACGCAAGGACACATGACCATGGTCGCAGGGGCCACACGCGCGGCCCAGCAGGCGTCATGCCCAGCGCCAGAGATGATGTTCATGTGGCTGTAGCCCAACCGCTCTGCCGCGTTGCGGACATTGGTGACGAGGTCGGGGGCAAAAGTGACGGGATCGAAATGGCCGACGGCCTCAACGGAACAGCCAACACCCAGTTCGGCAGCGATTTCAGCGCCGCGTGTTTCAATCTCTGCCCGCATCGCGTCGAGTTTGGCCTGATCGGGCGTGCGGATATCGACGGTAAAGACCACCTTACCCGGCAGCACGTTTCGCGAGTTCGGAGAGAACCGCATCTGCCCCACACCGCCCACGGCGTTGGGCTGGTTTTTCATCGCGACCTCTTGGACCATTTCCAGAATGCGCGACATGGCGAGGCCCGCGTTCACACGCAGCGGCATCGGGGTAGAGCCCGTGTGCGCCTCTTTGCCCGTGAGGGTGAATTCGAGCCACCATAGCCCCTGACAATGGGTGACGACACCGATGTCTTTGCCCTCTGCCTCTAGGATCGGGCCTTGTTCGATGTGCAATTCGTAATAGGCGTGCATCTTACGAGCGCCGACCTCTTCGTCGCCCTTCCAGCCGATCCGCGCGAGTTCATCGCCAAAGGATTTGCCGTCGAGGTCAGTCCGCGCATAGGCGTAGTCCTGCGTGTGCATCCCCGCGAAAACGCCAGAGGCGAGCATGGCGGGAGCGAAACGGGCGCCCTCTTCATTGGTCCAGTTCACCACGACAATCGGGTGTTTGGTTTTGATGCCAAGGTCATTCATCGTCCGAACGGCCTCTAGCGCGCCGAGCACGCCCAGAACGCCATCGTATTTCCCGCCCGTGGGCTGCGTGTCGAGGTGAGAACCCACATAGATCGGCAATGCGTCAGGGTCGGTGCCTTCGCGGGTCATGAACATATTGCCCATGGTATCGACGCCCATCGTCATTCCCGCCGCATCGCACCACGATTTGAACAGCGCGCGGCCTTCGGCGTCTTCGTCGGTCAAGGTCTGACGATTACATCCGCCGGCAATCCCTGGACCGATCTTGGCCATCTCCATCAAGCTGTCCCAAAGTCGATCCCCATTTACGGTCAGATTGCCGGTAAGTGCAGCCATTCCTGTCTCCTGATGTCCGAGTCTCTTTTGACCAAGCGGTAAAAGCATCCTCATGCTGACCGCTTTTTTGATCAAAACAAAGTGCTAAAATTTCGAGCGTAAGCCCAATTCTGAACCGTTGCGCGGCAGGTTTCTGGCAGCTTGCCCAAGAAACAGGCAGCCGCGCAACGATTTTTCCTTACTCCGCGGCCTGCGCCGAGGGGTTGTTCGGGTGGGTCGTCCAGTTGGCATAGTCACCGCGTTTGCGGCCTGTGCGTTCGTCCAGCTCGCCCTTGGGCAATTCGACCATGGTGATGCAGTCCTCAACGGGGCAGACATCTACGCAGAGGTTACAGGCGACGCATTCGCTGTCGTCCACTTCGAACACGCGGCCCTCTTTCATCAGGATCGCTTGGTGGCTGGTATCTTCGCAGGCGATGTAGCAGCGACCGCATTTGATGCAGGCATCTGGGTCGATCTTAGCCTTTGTGACGTAGTTCAGATCCAGGTACTGCCAATCGGTGACGTTCGGCGTGGCCATGCCGATAAAGTCGGCGGTCGAGGTATAGCCTTTGTCGTCCATCCATTCCGACAGGCCGCTGATCATCTCTTGAACAACCTTAAAGCCATAGGTCATCGCGGCGGTGCAGACCTGCACGTTGCCCGCGCCAAGCGCCATGAACTCTGCCGCGTCGCGCCATGTGGTCACGCCACCGATGCCCGAAATGGGCAGGCCAGCGGTCTGCGGGTCACGGGCGATTTCGGCCACCATGTTCATCGCGATCGGTTTCACCGCTGGGCCGCAATAGCCGCCGTGCGTGCCCTTGCCGCCGATGGTCGGCTGCGGGGCCATCAGGTCAAGGTCAACAGAGGTGATCGAGTTGATCGTGTTGATCAAAGACACCGCATCTGCACCGCCTGCCTTTGCGGCGCGGGCGGGGTTGCGGATGTCGGTGATGTTCGGCGTCAGCTTAACGATCACCGGTTTGGAGTAGTATTTCTTGCACCATTCCGTGACCATCTGGATGTATTCCGGCACCTGCCCCACGGCAGCGCCCATGCCACGTTCGGCCATGCCGTGCGGACAGCCAAAGTTCAGTTCAATCCCGTCGGCGCCTGTTTCCTCGACCATCGGGAGGATCGCTTTCCACGACTCCTCATCACAAGGCACCATCAGCGACACGATCAACGCGCGGTCTGGGTAGTCCTTTTTCACGCGGGTGATTTCTTCGAGGTTAGTTTGCAGCGGGCGGTCGGTGATCAGTTCGATGTTGTTCAACCCGAGGAGCCTGCGATCCGCACCCCAGATCGCGCCATAGCGCGGGCCAGAGACGTTCACGACGGGCGGGCCTTCGGAGCCGAGCGTTTTCCACACGACACCGCCCCAACCCGCCTCATAGGCGCGGCGAACGTTGTATTCCTTATCGGTCGGCGGCGCAGAGGCGAGCCAGAACGGGTTCGGGGAGGTAATACCTAAGAAGTTTGTCGTCAGATCGGCCATGTTACGCTCCCATCACTGCAGCGTGGATATCTTCGGCGGCGTCGCGTCCTTCGGCGACGGCCGTTACGGTGAGGTCTTCGCCACCCGTGGCACAGTCGCCACCCGCCCAAACCCCTGCGAGGCTCGTACGGCCTGTGGCATCAACGGCGATCTTACCGCCCTCAAGTTTGAGGCCAGCATCCGTGGTGAGGGTCTGACCGATGGCTTTGAACACTTGATCGGCGGGCAAGGTCACGGTTTCGCCCGAGCCAGAGAGTTTGCCATCCTTTGTCGCGGTGTATTCCAGCGTGATCGCCCCATCGGCAATCGCGGTCGGCATGACGTTGAACATCAGGCGCACACCTTTGGCGGCGGCGAGGTCTTGTTCAAATGGGCTTGCCGCCATTTCAGCGCGGCTGCGGCGGTAGGCGATTGTCACCGTATCCGCGCCCAGCAGTTTCGACTGAACAGCAGCATCGACGGCGGTCATGCCGCCGCCGATCACCACCACATTCCGACCCACGGGGAGTGTCGTCAGGTCGGTGGATTGACGAAGGTCTTCGATGAAATCAACGGCGGCGGTCGCGTGGTCTTCGCCTTCGATGCGCAGAGCGTTTACGCCACCCAAGCCAACGGCGAGGAACACCGCATCATGGTCGGCTTTCAGCCCATCAAGGGTGAGATCACGCCCAAGCATCTTGCCCGTCTCAACGGTGATGCCGCCGATTTCCAAGAGCCAAGCGACCTCGCGCGCGGCAAAGTCGTTGGTCGATTTATAGGAGGCGATCCCGTATTCGTTCAGACCGCCTGCCTTTGCGCGACCGTCATAGAGGGTGACATCGTGGCCTTTCATGGCAAGTCGGTGCGCACAGGACAGACCCGCAGGCCCTGCCCCTACAACAGCAATGGATTTGCCCGTGGGGGCGGCGCGGGTGAACGGATGCACCCCCTTGGCCATCAGCGTGTCAGTCGCATAGCGCTGAAGCTGACCGATGATGACGGGCTTACCTTCGGCCTCTTCGCGCACGCAGGCCTCTTCGCAGAGCGTCTCTGTCGGGCAGACACGGGCGCACATACCGCCAAGGATATTCTGCGACAGGATCGTTTTCGCAGCCGCCTCGGGCGTGCCCGTTTGGATCTGACGAATAAACAGCGGAATATCGATCGACGTCGGACAGGCCGTCATACACGGCGCATCGTGACAGAAATAACAGCGGTCGGCAGCAACGCGGGCCTCATGCGCATCGAGCGGCGCATGGAGATCTTCAAAGTTCCGCGAAAGCGCGTCGGCTGACAAACGGCCGGATTGGATACCGGGGGTCATCGGCGTGGTCATTTGTGGTCCCTGTTGTCATTGGTTTTGCCGAAAGACTGCCAAGGTTTTATTTTTTATCAATTGGTAAAATAATCCGACAAAAACGCATGGGATTTCAGGGGCGCGGTGCCTTCGCGCAATGCAGAAAAGCCGTGATCGTCCGCAGGGAAACTACGGAAACCGTTCCAAAACAGTGGATTGCAGGATGACCTTAGGGAAACGGCCAGACGAAAAAACCGCCGATTTCCTGCAATGCAGCACGAAATCGACGGTTTAAATTTTTTGCATGCTTGGTCAAAAACAGAGGCGTTTGCTCAGTTTTTACGCGGACCGCAAAGCGGTGACGCGTTGATCAGAGAGCCTTGGCTTGGTCCGCTTCGATCTCTGCGGCTTTCTTTTCGACCTGTTCGACGATGTGATCGATCATCTGATCGTTGCCGAGCTTATGGCTCTGCTTACCGGCCAGATAGACCATGCCCGATCCTGCCCCGCCGCCAGTGAACCCAACGTCGGTCATCAGCGCCTCACCAGGGCCGTTCACCACGCAGCCAATGATCGAGAGGCTCATCGGGGTTTTGATGTGGGACAGACGGTCCTCTAACGCTTCAACGGTTTTAATTACGTCAAAGCCCTGACGCGCACAGGACGGGCAGGAAATGATGTTCACACCGCGGTGGCGCAGACCGAGAGATTTCAGGATTTCATAGCCGACTTTGACTTCCTCAACGGGATCAGCAGAGAGGCTGACGCGGATCGTGTCGCCAATGCCCATCCACAAAAGGTTACCAAGGCCAATCGCCGATTTGATCGTGCCCGAGGTCAGGCCACCCGCCTCTGTGATGCCGAGGTGGATGGGGGCGTCGGTCGCCTCTGCCAGTTGCTGATAGGCCGCCGCTGCCATGAACACGTCAGAGGCTTTGCAGCTGATCTTGAACTCGTGAAAATCGTTGTCCTGAAGGATTTTGATGTGATCAAGGCCGCTCTCCACCATCGCGTCGGGGGTCGGTTCGCCGTATTTGTCCAAGAGGTGCTTTTCCAGCGAACCCGCGTTCACGCCGATGCGGATCGAACAGTTGTTATCACGGGCGGCTTTGATCACTTCTTTGACCCGCGCTTCATCCCCGATGTTACCCGGATTGATGCGCAGGCAGGCCGCGCCCGCGAGGGCGGATTCGATGCCGCGTTTGTAGTGGAAATGGATGTCAGCCACGATCGGCACGGGGCTTTCGCGGCAAATCTCTTTCATCGCGGCAGAGGATGCCTCGTCCGGCACAGAAACGCGCACGACGTCAGCGCCCGCCTCAGCCGCGCGGATGATCTGGTCGAGCGTCGCCTTTACGTCATGGGTCAAGGTATTCGTCATGGTCTGCACGGTGATCGGCGCATCGCCACCCACAGGCACATTGCCAACCATGATCTGGCGCGATTTACGACGGTCGATATTGCGCCACGGACGGATCGGGTTGTGCGACATGGGACACCTTTGAAATAAGCCTCGGCGCTTTACCTAAAGCGCGGCACCCCGACAGGCAACGGGTCAACGAAAAGATGTGATCGGAAAGGCGGATTACTGAGTGATTTCAGCCTGCGCGACATTCACCATCGCAGCCAGATCATCGTCAGCTGACAAATCAGCAACCGCAAAGGTCTGCGCCAGTTCATCAGCCGACAGCGCGAGGTTCGACGTCACCACGCCGCGTTCGCCCACCGGACCGTGGATCGTGCCGTTGATCTGGAAATAGACCGCGCCTGATTCACCCGTCCGCAGGACAGGGGGTTCGGCCATCGCGGGCACAGCCCATGTGTCGCCAGCGTTCATGATGCCTTCGAAGATGACGGCACCGTCGGCGGCACGCACACGCACCCACGACGGACGCACAGCAACCATCGCCAGTTCAGGCGCAGGGCCGTCGGTCACTTGAACAGTGCCCGTGATCGGTGTTGCAGCCTCTGTCGGTAGTGCGGTCGCCATGATGGTCGGGCCTTGCTCTACCTCGGGGGCGAGCGCACCAATCGACGACGGGTCAAGCGCAGAGATCGGGCCATCACGGGCGATCATCACAGGCACGTCGAGCGCCTGAGGACGATATACACGGTCGAGGCCATCAGCCGCAGGCGGTTCAAACGCAGCGGCATAGGCACCAGCGTCATCCGCAACAGTGCCAAGACCTGCCAGCGGGTCGAGGTCAGCCACAACAACGGGGGTGTTCTCAACAGGTGCGAAACGGACCTTCTGCACTTCTTTCAGAACAGTCCAGCCGCCGTAGCCCAAGCCCGCAACCAGAGCCACGAGAACAGCGAGCGAGCCAATCGCGCCCGGTTCGATCTTGGCAAAGAAGCCCTCGCCCGCAGGAACGAACGGGGTCGATGGGGTCGAGAACATATCCTTGGGTTTCGACTGCTGGGACGCAAGGTCGGTGGCCAAGGTGCGGTTGGTCTTTGTGCTGGAGGCCGCTTTGGACATACCATGCGCGGTCGCAAATCCGCTTTCGCGGCAAAATGTCGTGAAAGCCCAATCGGGGTCCATATTCAGGTAGCGCGCGTAAGAGCGCACGTAGCCCGCGATGAAGCCCGGAGTATCGAATGCAGAGGGGTCAGCGTTCTCGATCGCCGCGATATAGGCCGCTTTGATTTTGAGTTCGCGTTGAACGTCCAAAAGGCTCTTGCCCATGGTGGCACGCTCGCCACGCATGAGGTCACCAAGGCGCAGATCAAAGGCATCAAAGCCTTTGTTTTCTTCAGCCTCAGGTGCAGCTTTACGCCGGAAACCTTTAACGATCATTAGGGCCGTCCCACCGCCTCAAATTAGCGGCATCGCTTTACGATTCGTCCCAATCACGATGCCTTTGATTGCCCCTAGCATATACCAAAGAGCAGTGCACAGGCAGAAAAAAGTTAACCAGCCATTTCGGCACGATTCAGCGCACAATGGCTCCAGAGTTTGTCCATTGCGCTCACCAAAGCATCAATTTCCTTTGGTCCGTGCACAGGCGACGGGGTGAACCGCAGACGTTCTGTGCCGCGTGGAACGGTGGGGAAGTTGATCGGCTGAACGTAGATGCCGAACTGGCTCAGCAGCATGTCGGACAGCTTTTTGGTGTGGACGGGATCGCCGACGATCACAGGCACGATGTGGGACCCGTGGTCGATGATCGGCAGGCCCATGCCCTTGAGACGGAGTTTCAGAACCGCAGCGCGTTCCTGATGCAGATCGCGCAGCGCCTGATCGGTCTTCAGATGCGCGACAGAGGCCGCAGCGCCAGCAGCCACAACAGGCGGCAGCGAGGTCGTAAAGATGAAACCAGGCGCGTAAGAGCGCACCGCGTCACACATTTTGGCCGATGCCGCGATATAGCCGCCGTGGACGCCAAAGGCCTTGCCCAAGGTGCCGTTTACGATGTCGATACGGTCCAACAGACCGTCACGTTCGGCCACACCACCACCGCGCGGACCATACATGCCAACGGCGTGCACCTCATCAAGGTAGGTCAGCGCGCCGAATTCCTCGGCCAGATCGCAGAGTTCTTTGATCGGGCCAAAGTCACCGTCCATCGAATAAACGGATTCAAACGCGATCAGTTTCGGCGCAGCAGGATCGTCGGCCATCAGTTTGGCGCGCAGATCGGCCAGATCGTTGTGTTTGAACACGCGTTTCGCGCCACCATTGCGGCGGATGCCTTCGATCATCGACGCGTGGTTCAGTTCATCCGAGTAAATGATCAGACCGGGGAACAATTTCGGCAGCGTCGACAGCGTCGCATCGTTCGCGATGTAAGCGCTGGTAAAGAGAAGTGCCGCCTCTTTCTGGTGAAGGTCGGCCAGCTCTGCCTCGAGTCGTTTGTGATAAACGGTCGTGCCAGAAATATTCCGTGTCCCGCCGGAGCCAGCGCCCGTTGCGTCGAGCGCCTCATGCATAGCCGCCAGAACGACAGGGTGTTGACCCATGCCAAGATAGTCATTGCCGCACCACACTGTGATCGGCTGTTCGCTACCGTCCTCTTTGCGCCAAAGCGCGTGAGGGTAATGTCCCTTTTTGCGCTCGATATCGATGAAGGTCCGATACCGGCCTTCTTCGTGGAGTTTACCAAGTGCAGCGTCGAGGTGGGCGTTGTAGTCCAAATGTCTATCCTTCACGTCAGGCAGCGCGAATACGCTAACGGCAGGTTCGTGGGTCCATATAGCCTTAGACTGGTTCTAACAATACGCTACCTTTTGACACGCCAGCGACAAAAACGACCTTTTCGACCTCTGGACACCCTATCGGAACGGCGTAGTCTCCTATCGGAAACCACAGCCGGAGCGATCATGACCCTGTCCACCATCCTCACCCGTATCGACACTGATCTGGATAACGCCTTGGATCGTTTGATGGAATTGCTCCGCATTCCGTCGATCAGTACGGATCCTGCGTATAAGGCCGACTGTGCAAGGGCGGCGGATTGGCTGGTTGAGGACCTCAAGAGCATCGGATTTGACGCTGCGTCCCGCCCTACCCCCGGTCATCCGATGGTCGTGGCACATGGCGGCGAAGGCGGAACGCATGTTCTGTTCTATGGGCATTACGATGTGCAGCCCGTTGATCCGCTGAACCTCTGGAACCGCGATCCCTTTGATCCTGCGATTGAAGAGACTGACAAAGGCAAGGTCATTCGCGCCCGTGGTGCATCCGATGACAAGGGCCAGTTGATGACCTTTATCGAGGCATGCCGTGCCTATGTTGCGGAAACGGGCAAGCTGCCGTGCAAGATCACGATTTTCCTTGAGGGCGAGGAAGAAAGCGGTTCGCCTTCGCTCGTCCCATTCATGGAAGCGAACGCCAAGGACCTCACCGCCGATGTTGCGCTGATCTGTGACACCGACCTCTTTGACGCGAATACGCCTGCAATCACAACGATGCTGCGCGGTCTCTTGGGCGAAGAACTGGTCATCACGGGTCCGTCTAAAGATCTTCACTCTGGGTCTTATGGCGGCCCCGCGATCAACCCGATCCGCGTGCTGTCGAACATCATCGCCAATCTGCACGACGACACTGGCCGCATCACGGTGCCTGATTTCTATGACGGCGTGCCAGAGCTATCCGACGAATTGCGCAGCCAGTGGGAGGCTTTGGGCTTTGACGATAAGGCGTTCCTTGCCGACGTGGGCCTCAGCACCCCTGCGGGCGAAGCGGGTAAAACCGTCCTCGAACAGATTTGGGCGCGGCCAACGGCAGAGGTAAATGGGATCACGGGCGGTTACACGGGTGACGGGTTCAAGACCGTGCTGCCCTCTGTCGCCAAAGCAAAGATCAGCTTCCGCCTTGTCGGGACCCAAGATCCGCTGAAAATCCGCGATAACTTCCGTCAGCGGGTGCGCGATCAGCTTCCGCCCGATTGTTCGGTCGAATTCCATGACCATGGCGCGGGTCCAGCGAGCGTGATGGCGACAACCAACCCCGCCTTTGCCGCTGCACGTGCGGCCCTGACCGATGAATGGCCCAACCCTGCGGCATTTACAGGATCGGGCGGATCGATTCCCGTCGCTGGTTATTTCAAGACCATCCTCGACATGGATTCGATGCTGATCGGTTTCGCGATGGAGGATGATTCCATCCACTCGCCCAACGAAAAATACGACCTGCGGAGCTTCCACAAAGGCATCCGTAGCTGGGCTCGCATCTTGGATGCTCTGAGCAACTGAGGGGGTTGGCCCCCGTCAGAGCCCTAGGCGCGCAATCTCGATCTTTGGGCAGCGGTCTTGGATTACGGTGACGCCGCGCGTCTCTGCCATGGCTGCTGCTCCGTCGTGAACAACGCCCAACTGGGTCCAAACGACCTTGAGCGTGGGCCAGCGCAAAAGCGCCTCTTCGACGATGGCAGGCACCGCGTCGGATTGGCGGAAAATGTCGACCATATCGACCTCATCAGGGATCGAGGTCAGGTCAGGATAGACCAACTGACCCATCAATTCCTGCCCAGCGAGGCCCGGATTCACGGGGATCACGCGGTATCCGTTGGCCATGAGATAGGCCATCACCTGATAAGATGGGCGTTCAGGATTTGAAGACGCCCCGACCAGAGCAATGACTTTGGTTTGGCGTAGAACGGTTTCGATGATGTCGTCTTGGATCGTCATGGAGCGGATTACCCAGCATTTTCGCAGAAAAAAGGCGTTCGGGGGATTGGGACCCGAACGCCTAGTATGGAACGAGGGACAGTGAGATATTGCAAGCCTGTTCCGAGGCTCGCCTCATGAAAGAAAGATAGGCACTGATTTGCCTAAGAAAAGACTGTTCAGAAAAACGTGAACAGAGGCTTAACGGGACGCATAAAGCGACACCGCCGCAGCGTTCGACACGTTGAGCGATCCGAATCCGCCCGCAAAGTCGATCCGCACCAGCGCGTCACAAGTTTCGCGGGTTTTTTCCCGCAAACCTGGGCCTTCGGCGCCAAGAACGAGTGCGACAGGGCGATCCTTGCGACCCTCCAGTGCAGCTTCGATCGTTTGATCCGCCTCACCTGCGAGGCCCAGAATGATGAAGCCCAATTGTTTCAACTCTTCCATCGCATCCGCCAAATTGCGCACGCGGATATAGGGCTGACGCTCTAGCGCGCCGCTCGCGGTTTTCGCCAGCGCACCCGTTTCAGGGGCAGAGTGACGTTGCACACCGACCACAGCGCGGGCACCGAACACCTCGGCAGAGCGGAGAATCGCACCGACGTTATGCGGGTCGGTCACACGGTCGAGCAGGATAATCCGTGCAGGATCAATCCCCGGCCCCATGACCACATCCGTCAGAGTGCCCCACTCAAGAGCCTTCACCTCGAGCGCAGCACCTTGGTGGACCGAGTCGGGATCGATGGGGGCCGCAAATTTGCGTGGGTCCGAAATTTCGGGGACCATGCCGCTGGCCGCGATCGCATCCGCCAGCTTCGCCTCGGCATTTTTGGTCACAACCAGCCGCAAACGCTTGCGACGGGGGTTCATCAGCGCATCGCGCACCGCATGGAGACCAAACAGCCAGACGGTTTCTTGTGCGGCTGCACGTTTGGCCTGTTCTTTTTCGATGACCCACTTCGGTTTTTGCATGGCGAACCCCTTATATCCTAGCCCTCTCAATGGGCCAAACTGGCACTTTACACAAGTGTGTCGAAAAACGATCATTTTTCCTGTTGACGCCCTCGGCCAAGACCCATATTCAGCCCCCCACGAACGAGGCTTTGCCTAGGTTCGGGCGACGGGCTGCAAGGTGCGGCAGCGGACTGTAACTCCGCCGGGGAGACCCACGCCTGGTTCGATTCCAGGGTCGCCCACCACTTCCCCCACATGTCGATGCACCGCACACCGCGATTTCCGCGCATCCTTTGGCGTGTTCGGGTTTCGCAGGTCACGACTTCCCCCTATAGTGGTTGCAAAAGACCTGAGGCAGCTATGGCGCGAAAATCGAAAACCACTCCGCCGTTCAATATTATGATCGTCGGACAATCGGGACGGCTTCAGTATGAGGCCCTGCTGTTTGCGGCTTCGCTGCGGGCGAATTCCCCCGATTTCAAAGGTCGTCTGATTATTGCAGAGCCGCAAATGGGGCCGCTGTGGAAATCCGACCCAACGATGGACACTTCGGTCAAAGAAGCGCTGATCGAACTGGGCGCTGAGATCGTTCCGTTCGAAAGCAAACATTTCGGGCAGACCTACCCCTATGGCAACAAAATCGAAGGCCTCTGCACCCTGCCCGCTGGCGAGCCGTTCGTGTTTTTCGACACTGACACCTTGATCACGGGCGATATTTCCAAGGTCGCGTTCGATTTCGACCGTCCGTCGGCATCCATGCGGCGCGAGGGCACATGGCCCGAAGAAGAGCTCTATTGGCCCGGCTACACAGGCGTCTGGAAATCGCTCTACGACAAATTCGGGCTGGAGTTCGAAAGCACGCTCGACCTGAACGAACCCGATGAATACTGGAAACGGTATCTCTATTTTAACGCGGGCTGGTTTTTCTATCGCGATCCTGCGGAATTCGGAAAACGGTTCACCGAATGGGCGGTAGAGCTGCGCGACAATCGTCCTGATGAACTGGCGGTTCAGTCGCTCGACCCGTGGCTGGACCAAGCGATCCTACCGCTGGTTATCCATTCCTTTGGCGGCGGCAGACCTGGGCCAGAGTTGGACGGTCTGGATGGGGATGTCACCTGTCATTACCGCATGTTCCCGCTGCTCTACGCACGCGAAAGCGACCGTGTGGTTGAGGTGCTCGAAGAAGTCGCGACACCGAACAAGGTGAAAAAGATCCTCAAACTCTATGAGCCGATCAAACGGTTGGTCTATCAGGGGCGCGGGGCGAAAATTCGGGACCTGTTCGATCAGAACGACCTTCCGCGGAAAGAGCGCCAGATTCGCAATCGGATCAAAGCCAACGGATTCTGGATGCGCTGACGCGCTGGTCTTTGTCCGCCTCGCCCCTCATAACTTTACTTGGGGGACATTTAGGCAGGGAGAAGCCAGCGATGATGTTGGATGGCGTGCGGATTATCGAAATCGAAGGGCTTGGCCCCGGTCCCTTTGCCGCGATGCTCTTGGCCGATCTTGGCGCTGATGTGATCGTCATTCATCGCAAGGGCGGCGGCGTGACACCGGGGATGCCCGAACGCGCCGTTCTGGACCGTGGGAAACGGTCTATCGCTCTCGACCTCAAGTCCCCTGATGATGTGGCGAGCGCGCTTCAACTGGTGGCGAGCGCGGACGGCCTTATCGAAGGGTTCCGCCCCGGCGTGATGGAGAAACTCGGCCTTGGGCCAGATGTTTGCCATCAGGTGAACCCAGCGCTGGCGTTCGGGCGCATGACGGGCTGGGGCCAAGACGGGCCGCTGGCGCATACGGCGGGGCATGACCTGAACTACATCTCTTTGGCGGGCGGCGCGTGGTATGCGGGCGAAACAGGGGCGCAGCCGATGACGCCCCCGACCTTGGTTGGCGATATTGGCGGCGGTGCGATGTATCTGGCCGTCGGTATGCTGGCTGCCATCCTCAAGGCCCGCGCCACAGGGAAAGGCACCGTTGTCGATGCCGCGATTTATGACGGCACGGCGCATATGATGAACCTTCTGATGACATTGCGGCAGTCAGGCATGTTCCCAACGGCTCGTGGGCAGGGCCTCTTGGACGGGCCGCATTGGAGCCGAACCTATCGCTGTGCCGATGGTGGGTTTATTGGCGTTCAATGCCTAGAGCCAAAATTCTACGCGATCTTCCTCGACCTTCTTGGGTTGGGCGATGATCCCGCGTTTCAGGACCAATTCAATCGTGACGCGTGGCCCAATCTGACCGACCGACTGACAGGGATTTTCGCGACACGCAGCCGTGACGTCTGGGCCGATGTATTTGCGGGAACGGATGCCTGCGTGGCCCCTATCCTCAGCCCAGAAGAGGCGATGGCGCATCCCTTGAACGCCGCGCGGTCCGCGTGGCACGAGGTTGACGGAACCCTGCAAGCTGCCCCAGCGCCACGGTTTTCAGGCCAACCCGCATGGTCGCCCGCCGCCATTCCGCACCGTGGTGAGCACAGCGACGACATCCTTGCAGAGATTGCCGACCGCGCAAATGCGAGACCATCGGCACTGTAATCAATCGCTGGGGTTGACGTGGCATCGAACCAAGGCAGATTGGCCGTATGACCGCCCTACCCCAAGTTTTCGATGATTGGTTCGCCAGCCGTGGCTGGCAGATCCACCCGCATCAGCGCGACATGCTGGAGCGGGCGTCGGAAAAGGCGTTGCTGCTGATTGCCCCGACGGGCGGCGGTAAGACGCTGGCTGGGTTTTTGCCGAGCTTGGTGGAACTGGCGGATGGCGCGCACGAGGGCCTGCATACGCTCTATATCTCGCCGCTCAAGGCATTGGCGGCGGACATCGGGCGGAACCTGCGGCGGCCTGTTGAGGATATGGCATTACCGATCCGCATTGAGGATCGGACGGGCGACACCAGTGCCACGCTCAAGAAACGACAGCGGGTTGATCCGCCGCATATCCTGCTCACCACACCAGAAAGCCTTGCGCTGCTGACTTCGTATGAAGACGCGCATCGGATGTTTCGCGGCCTGAAACGTGTGATCGTCGATGAAATCCACGCCCTATCCGAGAGTAAGCGCGGCGATCAGTTAATGCTGGCCCTCTCGCGGCTAGAGGCGATGTGCCCTGATTTGCGGCGCGTGGGATTATCGGCGACCGTGGAGGACCCTCAGGCCCTCGCAAGGGAACTGTCCCCCACTGGCTGCGCGATCCTCAATGCGGACCCAGGTCCTGCGCCAGACATTGGGATGTTGGTCACAGACGCCCCGCCGCCTTGGGCTGGAGGGGGCGCGAGCTATGCAATCCCTGCGGTGTTGGAAGAAGTCAAACGCCACAAAACCACGCTGATTTTCCATAACACGCGGGCGCAGGCAGAGATCTTCTTTCACAACCTCTGGCTCGCCAATACGGACGATTTGCCGATTGGCATTCACCACGGGAGCCTCTCGCGCGATCAGCGTGATGCGGTTGAAGCGGCAATGGTGCGCGGGGATTTGCGGGCGGTGGTCTGCACGGGGAGCCTCGATCTCGGCATCGACTGGGGCAACGTCGATCTCGTCATTCAGGTCGGCGTACCCAAGAACGTGAAACGGTTGATCCAGCGGATCGGTCGGGCCAATCACCGTTACAACGCGCCGTCCAAGGCGCTCTTGGTGCCTGCGAATAGGTTCGAGGTGATCGAGTGTGTTGCCGCCCTTGCCGCCGCACGGGATCACGATCTGGATGGCGACCCCAAGGGCGACGGGCCGCGTGACGTTCTGTGCCAGCACATCCTGATCCGCGCCTGTGCAGGACCGTTTGATGCGACAGAGCTGTTTCACGAGATCAAATCCGTTGGTGCCTATGCGGGGCTTTCGCGAGCGGCGTTCGACGACTGTTTGGATTTCGTGGCGACGGGCGGCTATGCGCTGCGGGCCTACGACAAATGGCAACGGTTGATGGAGCGTAACGGGCTGTGGCAGCTTCGCGATCCACGGGCCGCGCAATCGATCCGCATGAACATCGGCACCATTCAGGACACCGAGACACTGAAGGTGAGGATGCGAGGTGCGGGCAAACCGCTGGGCGAGGTCGAAGAGAGCTTTGCCGCGACCCTAACCGCAGGGGATACGTTTCTGATCGGCGGGCAAATCGTCCGCTATCAAGGGATCAAAGAGATGGTGGTGGAGGTCACGCGCTCTGCCGCGCAGAACCCGCGTGTGGCGGTGTTCAACGGGACAAAGTTCGCCACATCGACCCAGCTTTCAGCCCGCGTTATGGCGATGTTCCAGCAGAGCGATTGGCCCGAGTTGCCCCGTCATACGGCGGAGTGGTTGCACCTTCAGCGGGAGGTCTCGCAGCTGCCCCGCGCGGATCGGCTACTGGTCGAGACATTTCCGCATGACGGGCGGCAGTTCATGTGCGTCTACGGCTTTGCGGGGCGCAATGCGCAGCAGACACTGGGCCTTATCCTGACGCAACGGATGGAGGAAGCGGGCCTCGCACCTTTGGGCTTTGTCGCGACGGATTATGCGACGCTTGTCTGGGGATTGGACCCTGTTGAGGATGTTGCGCCCCTCCTCACCGCAGACGGGCTACGCGAAGGACGTGATCGGTGGCTGCAATCGAACATGGTGATGAAGCGGACGTTCCGCACGGCGGCCACCATCGCCATGCTAATGATGCGGAACACGCCGCAGTCGAAAAAGACGGGGCGGCAGGCGACGGTGTCGTCCGATATCCTCTATGACACGCTGGCGAAATACGACCCCGACCACCTGATGCTGCGCATCACCCGCGAAGAGGCCATGCGCGGCTTGGTCGATTTTGGGCGGATTGAGGAAATGCTGACACGGACGAGCGGGCGGATTGATCATCTCGCGCTCGACCGTCTGCCGCCACTGGCCGCGCCGTTGTTGTTAGAGGTCGGTAAGATACCCGTCCAAGGGGTCGCCCGCGAACGGCTAGAGGCTGAACGCGCCGAAGCCCTGATGAAAGAGGCGGGATTGGGCTAAGTCCACTTGACGCATTTCCCCGCTGCGGCCAAAGACGCTGGCATGACGCATCACGTTTTTTCCCTCTGTGACACCCAACTGACCGCGCGTGCCGATGGCGCGCTGTGGTTGGCCGATCATAACACTCTGGTCGTGTCGGACCTGCACCTGTGCAAGTCCGAACGCTTTGCCCGCAAGGGGCGCGCCCTGCTGCCGCCCTTTGACACGCGCGATACGCTGACGCGGTTGGATGCTGTGCTGGATGAAGTGTCGCCCGCGCGGGTGATTTGTCTGGGCGATAGCTTCGACGATGTTGAGGCGATCGAACATATGCCCGACGCGGAGAAACTGTGGCTTGCGCGGATGCAGGCGGGGCGCGAATGGGTCTGGATCGCGGGGAACCACGATGCGGGGCCAGTCGAGTTGGGCGGCGAATATGTGGGCGAAGTGACCGCGGGATCGCTGACCTTCCGCCATATCGCGGAAAATGGGGCGCAAGCCGAAGTGTCGGGTCACTACCACCCGAAACACAGCCTCAGCGGACCTGCGCGGGCCTGTTTCGTCTATGATGAAAATCGGCTGATTATGCCTGCCTTCGGGACCTATACGGGTGGGATTCCTGCGGTCAAATCCCCGATCAGGGATCTCTTTGCGGCGCGGGCTTTTGCGGTGCTGACGGGACCGCGGGCATTAGTGGTGCCCCTGCCGTAGTCACGGCAAGGGCGATTGGTTTTAAGCAGTCAGGCCTTTGGGCTCTGGCAGACCGTTCGCGCGGCAACATGCGGTCACGGTGTTCGCCAGAAGGCACGCAATGGTCATCGGGCCAACGCCACCTGGAACGGGGGTGATCGCACCAGCAACCTCAGCGCAGCTGTCATAGTGGCAATCGCCAACCAGACGGGTTTTGCCTTCGCCTGCATCAATGCGGTTGATGCCCACGTCGATGACGGTCGCACCTGGTTTGATCCAGTCGCCTGTGACCATTTCAGGACGGCCAACCGCCGCGACAACGATATCGGCCTGACGGACGACAGCTTCGATGTCTTTGGTGCGGCTGTGCGCGATAGTGACGGTGCAGCTATCGCCCAGCAGCAGCTGCGCCATTGGTTTACCAACGATGTTCGAACGACCGATCACAACAGCGTTCAGACCCGACAGCGATCCGTGGTGATCGCGCAGCATCATCAGACAGCCGAGCGGCGTGCACGGAACCATCGATTTCTGACCAGTGCCCAAAAGACCGACGTTCGAGATGTGGAACCCGTCCACGTCCTTAGCCGGATCAATCGCGTTGATCACAAGGTCAGAGTTCATATGTGACGGCAACGGCAACTGAACCAAGATCCCGTGAACCTGCGGATCGTTGTTCAGTTTGTCGATGACGGCCAACAGTTCGTCTTCGGTCGTGGTATCAGGCAGTTTGTATTCAAACGACTTCATACCGACTTCGACGGTCTGTTTGCCTTTAGAGCGCACGTAGACTTGGCTCGCGGGATCTTCGCCAACCAAAACCACAGCAAGGCCCGGAACGATCCCTTGCTCTTCTTTCAGGCGGGCCACATGACCCGCCACTTTTTCGCGCACTGAGGCCGCAAAGGCCTTTCCGTCAATCACAGTTGCCGACATACGGCTCCCCTCTTTTTCAATTGGTGGCGTTGCTGACCCGTTACCCTGATCAGAACAGCCCCTCAACCTGCCCATTGTCACCAATGCGAATGTTTTCCGCACTCGGCACACGCGGGAGACCGGGCATGGTCATGATCTCACCGCAGATCACTACAACGAAACCAGCACCAGCGGACAGGCGCACTTCGCGGATCGGAACGCTATGTCCGGTCGGAGCGCCACGCAGGTTCGGGTCCGTTGAGAACGAATATTGTGTCTTTGCCATACAGACCGGCAGATTGCTGTAGCCTGCGTCTTCCCATTCGCGCAGTTGATCGCGGATTTTCTTGTCCGCGAGAACTTCGTCCGCGTGGTAGATGCGCTTTGCGATGGTTTCGACCTTTTGGAACAAAGGCATGTCGTCAGGATAGAGCGGCGCAAAGTGAGCAGCGCCAGAGTTCGCCAGTTGCACGACCTTATGTGCCAGTGCTTCTGCACCTTTGCCGCCGTCAGCCCAGTGGGTCGACAGGATGGCTTCGGCGCCTTGCTCGGCAACGTAGTCTTTGACCGCTTGGATTTCGGCTTCGGTGTCGGTGACGAAGTGGTTGATCGCAACGACAACAGGCACGCCGAAGGATTTCACGTTGGCAATGTGACGGCCAAGGTTCGGACAGCCCTTTTCGACCGCAGCAACGTTTTCCGCGCCGAGGTCAGCTTTCGCCACGCCGCCGTTCATTTTCATCGCGCGGACGGTTGCCACAACAACAACAACGTCAGGTGCGAGGCCAGCCTTGCGGCATTTGATGTTCATGAACTTTTCAGCGCCGAGGTCGGCACCGAAACCAGCCTCAGTCACAACGTAGTCTGCGAGTTTCAGCGCAGTGGTGGTTGCAACAACAGAGTTACAGCCGTGAGCGATGTTTGCGAACGGTCCGCCGTGCACGAAAGCAGGGTTGTTTTCGAGCGTTTGAACGAGGTTCGGCTGCATCGCGTCCTTGAGCAGAACGGTCATTGCGCCGTCCGCTTTGATGTCGCGGCAGTAGATCGGGGTGCGGTCGCGACGGTAGGCCACAATCATCGAACCCAGACGTTCCTGAAGATCGTCGATGTCGTTTGCGAGGCAGAGGATCGCCATAACTTCGGATGCCACAGTGATGTCAAAGCCCGTCTGACGCGGGAAGCCGTTCGACACACCACCGAGCGAGGTCACGGTGTCACGCAGAGCACGGTCGTTCATGTCCAGCACGCGGCGCCACGACACACGACGTTCGTCGATCTCGAGCTCGTTGCCCCAATAAATGTGGTTGTCGATCATCGCCGACAGAAGGTTGTGCGCCGAGGTGATCGCGTGGAAGTCGCCCGTGAAGTGGAGGTTCATGTCCTCCATCGGAACGATCTGCGCGTAACCGCCGCCAGCCGCGCCACCCTTCATCCCGAAGTTCGGCCCGAGGGACGCTTCGCGGATACAGATCGCAGCTTTCTGACCGATACGGTTCAGACCATCGCCCAGACCTACGGTGGTGGTAGTTTTACCTTCGCCTGCAGGGGTCGGGTTGATCGCGGTGACGAGGATCAGTTTACCGTTCTTGCGCGATTTAACTTCTTCGACAAAACGAGAAGAGACTTTTGCCTTATCGTGACCGTAAGGGATCAAATCCGCAGACTCGATACCAAGGATGGCACCGATCTCTTGGATCGGTTTCTTATTCGCCTCACGGGCAATCTGAATGTCAGTCTTGAAGGTCACGGGTCATTCCTCTTCCCTGTTATTTGCGGCAAGGCTATCGCGGGAGGAAGTGGGGGATGTATGCGTTTCCGACCTTTTCAGCCTTGAAATCGCCGCCAAGGGGAAAGCGCGGTTGCCGATCGGAAACCTAAGGGGCCCATGCGCGTTGATCTGGAACGTGCAGGCATAGCTGATCGCCGACTTGAATCTCTCCGATCCGTTCGACCCAAGCGGTCACACCACGTTTGCCGTTTGCAGCACTTTTGAAGGTTTTCCCATGTCCCGGCTCTGCCTCTTCGATGGTCTTAGCCACGACGTGACAGGGACGGTTTTGCATATCGACCGTCAGCGTAAGGCCCGTGCGTTCGCACTGTAGACGCGAGGACGGCGGAATGTGGGAAAAATCAGGAATACCTTCGATCACAATGGTCGCGCCGAGCCATAACGGGTCCAGCGCCTCTAGCCCGAGGTCGGCAGCAATCTCTGCCATCTCATTGGCGGAGAGGATCGAAACCTGACGGGTGTTTCGAATCTCGGTGCCTTTGGGATACTGCTGGGTCACACGGCTGCACGACGGGCGCGTTAGGCCGTAGTGGGCGTCCTTGTCATAGCCCCCGAAGTCCATCGCCATCTGATCGACAGCATGAGACGTGACCGTGCCATCCGACAGCGTCGGCATGTAGCCAAGATGAGTAATCGTTCCAATATATTTGGTCTTAATCAGAGCAGGCATTTACGTTTCCAAAACAAAAAAGATACGGCGGAACGGGAATAAAACGCCGCCGTTGGGTAACAGAGGATAGGCCACAGCTAACCCAGCCTCATAGGCCGCGAGGAAGCTCGCCTGTTCGTCCGCATCGAGTTTATCGAGGATCGGGCGCAGGTAAGTCGACTGGGTGAAATGGCGCACGGGGTGGCCATCGTCCACGGCAGCGAGTGGCTGGAGGTAGGTCGTCTCCCACGCGGTGACAGTGCCGAGGCGGGACAGGATGCGGTGGTAGGCCGCTGGGTCCAGAACATCCGTATTCCAGCCGCCGTTGGCAAGGCGGTCTGGGAACATCTCAACCGCGATTTCTCGGGCGAGCGCATGGGACGGGCCGTTGTGCTGTCCCGGCATTTGCACAGCGAGGATACCGCCCTCTGCCAGTTGCCCCGCAAGCCGCGGCATCAGCGTTTGATGATCGCCGATCCAATTCAGTGCCGCGTTGGAAAAGATCACCGCAGGTGGACGGGCGGGTTGCCAATGGTCGATTTGGGCATGAACGAGGTCGTCATAGGCGCGGGTTTCTGACGCCTGCACCAGCATCGCTTCTGAAGCATCGACGCCAATGATTTTGTGACCTGCGAAACGTTCCGCGAGCGGTTCGCCAACGGCGCCGTTCCCGCAACCAAGGTCGATGATGTCACCATCAACTTCGCCATTAATCTGTTGCAGCAGGTCAATCGCGGGGCGCAAACGCAAACCCCGAAACCTTGAATAGGTTTCGGGGTTCCAGTCGTTCTTTAGCTTTCCGCTCAAGCGGTAGGCTCCGGCTCTAGCCCGTCGTCTTTGGGCTTGCGAGCCTTGCCAGCCTTGGGCATCGCGACCACGGACGGCGCATTGCCTGCATCGTCGTCGCCGTTGCCTTGGGGCGGTTCGCCTTTCATGACGCGCTGGATTTCTTCGCCCGTGAGGGTTTCGTATTCCAGCAGGCCTTGGGCCAGACGTTCCCATTCCTCATTCTTTTCAGTCAGAATGCGGTAGGCGGTGTCATAGCCGTCCTGAATGAACTGACGAACTTCTTCTTCGATCGCTTCTTTGGTGTGCGCCGAGACAGAGAAACCAGCGGTGTTGCCCGTGTAGCCATCAGCGGCCTCGGAATAATCCACGTTACCGATCTTGTCCGACATACCCCAACGCAGAACCATCGCACGCGCCAGTTGGCTGGCTTGCTGGATGTCACCTGCAGGACCGTTCGACACGTTGTCGGCACCGTATTTGATGATCTCAGCCGCTTTACCCGCCATCGTCATCGCGAGTTTTTGCTGACATTCAGCCTTGTGCCAGTTCAGGCGGTCGATCTCTGGCAAAGACACAACCATGCCCAAGGCACCGCCACGCGGAATGATCGTCGCTTTATAGACCGGGTCACATTCAGGCAGCGACAGGCCAACAACAGCGTGGCCAGCCTCGTGATATGCGGTTTTTTCTTTTTGATCGGGGGTCAGAACCATCGAACGACGTTCTGCACCCATCATGACTTTGTCCTTGGCGTTTTCAAAGTCGATCATAGTGACAAAGCGGCGACCAACGCGGGCAGCGGTCAGGGCCGCCTCGTTCACGAGGTTGGCGAGGTCCGCACCAGAGAACCCTGGGGTGCCGCGTGCGATGATGCGCAGATCAACATCGGGGCCGAGCGGGGTTTTCTTAGCATGGACGCCGAGGATCTTCTCGCGGCCTTTGATGTCTGGGTTCGGCACGGTGACCTGACGGTCAAAACGGCCCGGACGCAACAGCGCAGGGTCGAGCACGTCACGGCGGTTGGTTGCCGCAACGATGATCACGCCCTCGTTCGCTTCAAAGCCGTCCATCTCAACGAGCAACTGGTTGAGCGTTTGTTCACGTTCGTCGTTACCGCCGCCCATGCCAACGCCACGCGCACGACCAACAGCGTCGATTTCGTCGATGAACACGATGCAGGGTGCGTTCTTTTTCGCCTGTTCGAACATGTCGCGGACGCGGGATGCACCCACACCAACGAACATTTCAACAAAGTCAGAACCAGAGATGGTGAAGAACGGAACGCCAGCCTCGCCCGCGATTGCGCGTGCCAGAAGCGTTTTACCAGTACCCGGAGGGCCAACGAGAAGCGCACCTTTGGGGATCTTACCACCGAGACGGCTGAATTTCTGCGGGTTGCGCAGGAACTCTACAATCTCTTGCAGTTCTTCTTTGGCCTCGTCGATGCCAGCCACGTCATCAAAGGTCACGCGGCCATGCTTTTCGGTGAGCAGTTTCGCCTTGGATTTGCCAAAGCCCATCGCACCACCACGGCCACCGCCCTGCATTCGGTTCATGAAATAAATCCAGACGCCGATCAGTAGAACAAAGGGCAGAAGGCTTAGCAGTACAGCTTGGAAGGTGGATTGTTCCTGCGCGTCTGCGGTCACCGGAATATCGCGTGCGATCAACATATCTGTGACCTGCGCATCGGTCGGACGGATCGCGACGTATTCGCGGTTGTCAGTTCCGGTGTAGAGGACACGCTCGCCATCCAGCGTTACCTTTTGGACGCTGCCGTCATTCACCGCTTGGATGAATTCGGAATAGCTCCGCTGAGTGGATTGCAGGCTCGACGAACCAGACGAGAAAACATTGAAGAGCGAGACGACCAGCAAAAACAGGACGACCCAAAATACGATATTGCGTGCGTTGCCCAAGGGGGACTCCTTTGACGTTCCCGACCTGCATTACGGCAAGTCAGATTTGTACCTTAAAATAGGGATCAAACGAGGAGGTTCAATGGACGTTCTTACCCATACTGAATGGCGCGACGATCTGCGCGGTCCATTCTGTGCCAAAACCTGCCAATGGCGCTGCTATTATGGTGTTTGAGCGCCAAACAGCGGGCGAAGAAATAATCGACGGACGTGGAAAACCAGAGGCTCTCCAGTCGGAACACTGGCGAATCCCCTCTTCGCCCACGGCGGAAATGTGCAGATCAGGCGCGTGAGGACCCGTCAGTTGCCAGCGTCCGTCCCAAGTTTCGGTGGTAGGGCAGCAGAGGTCACGCACAGCGTTCAGTTCACGGGTAAAGCGGATGTGGTCCCGTTTCACGAGGATCGCGCAGCCGTTTAGCGTCACGTCCCGCCCGTCGCGGATGCCGTGGGTGATCTGGGAAAGACCGCTTTGCCGTGGCGCATGATCTCCGCCGCCGATCCACATCACAGCCGCGAGCCAGAGCCTACGTTGGATGTCTTGCGGCACCATCAAACGGTCGAGGTTACGCGGCAGGATCACATCGCCGCCCTGAATGGTCAGGTGGGTATCGGCTTCCTTGGCGGCGTAATGATCCAGTGCCGCGCGAGCCATCTTTTGGTTAAAGGCGCTGGTGGCGATGGCATCGATGGTGAGGCCCAGATCAGCCAGTTGCGGCATCGCTGCGCGAATACGGCTACGAAGGTATTTCGGGTTTTCGTTGGTTGGATCGTCGATCCACTCGATCCCTTGACGGGTCAGGTAGTCGCGCAGTTCAGATCGCATGGATTGATGCAGCGGCCTGCCCCAGTGAATACCCAACCGATGCGGTCGCCAATCCATCGCCGACAACCCATCGACCCCTGCCCCACGGCCAAGCTGCATAAGAAACGTCTCTGCCTCGTCATCACGGGTGTGGCCCAGCATAACATGACCGATCCCGTTGGATTTGGCCCAGTCTGCAATCAAGTTATACCGCGCGTCACGGGCAGCGGCCATGAGGTTGCCTTGGGCTTCTGTACCGTTCCAGTTCAGGGTGGTGTGGGGAATGTTCAGCATTTGGCAAAACTGTGCGACAGTTGCGGCTTCGGCCGCCGACTCCGCCCTTAGCCCATGATCGACTGTCACAGCAGAGAGCGTTTGCCCCGTCTGCCCCGCAACGCGATAGGCCAAATGCAAAAGGGCGACGGAGTCCCCGCCGCCAGATACCGCCACCGCAATATGAGATGGATGATCAGAATAGGCCGAATGCACCTGATGCAACAGCATGGCGTCTTCGCCCTGCTGCATCAGCCATTCAGGGTTTAGGAACATCCGAAGTTGCGCATCGCGCTCTGCGCATCCAAGGCCGCTTCGCTATTGGGGAATTTGTTCCCAACCTGCTGAAGCGTCACGCAAGCGTCCTGCGTCTGCCCAATCGCGCCGAGCGAGAAGCCCAGTTTGAACAGCGCGTCCGCCGCACCTTCGCCCGTTTGATCCGCAGAAAACGCCGACAGGTAGGCGCGTGCAGCGTTGGTCATTTCGCCAAGGCTCTCATAGGATTCACCGCGCAGATAATGGGCCTGCTGACTTAGCGGGCTACCAGGGTATGCGGCGGTAAAGTTGTCAAACGCGATGGCAGCGCCAGCGAAATCGCCCTCTTCCATCATGGTTTGCGCGGCCTCAAAATCGGCCTGTTCACCGATAGCGAGCTGCGGTTCGATCGAGGTCGTTGGCGCAGGCTGCGGTGCGACAGGGGCCACATCCACGCCACCCAAGGTCGGTGTGTCGCCCAAGGCGCCAATATCGCAGCCTTCTTCCAATTCGCAGAGGCGGAACTCTAGGTCGCCAATGCGGTTCGTACCATCACGGACAACTTGCCCGATGCGGAACTCTAGTTCTTCGCTCTTGGAGGTCAGACGCTGAAGCTCTGCCTCAATCGCGTTCAGACGATCAAGGGGCGTGGCCCCCGCAACACCTGCCGTCATGCCGCCCGTGGCCGAAAGTTCAGCCCGCAGCGATTGCACGTCAACATACAACGCAGAAAGCTGTTGGCGCACATCAGCCAAGGTCTGCGCGTCCTGCGCCGCTACTGGAACGGCTGTCGCGCAGGCCAAAGCCACGGCAAGGAAAGTGTTGCGGATCATATCACGCCCCCAAAGTTCGTCGTCTTAGCCCAGTTGGCCGATGCTGATCACGGTCACAGCGCGGCGGTTCTGGCTGTAGCAGCTTTCCGATGCGCAGGTCGCCAGCGGGCGCTCTTTACCATAGGAAATGGTGCGGATGCGCGAGGCCGAAATGCCTTTGGAGATCAGATACTCGTAAACGGCGTTCGCACGACGTGCACCGAGCGCAAGGTTGTATTCGCGGGTACCCTGTTCGTCAGCGTGACCTTCGATCACAGCGAGGTAGTCGTTGTTGGTCATCAGCCACTGTGCCTGACCGTCCAGAACCGCACGGCCTTCGGCAGAGAGGGTCGATTGGTCGACAGCGAACAGAACACGGTCACCGACGTTTTGCTGGAAATAAGCTGGGCTTGTGGGGTCGTTCACATCGCCAAGGCCCGACATGCCGATGCCACCAGCACCGCCAGCAGCGTTAAGATCGACCGAGTTACCAGCGCCGAAACGGTCGGGGCGGGTACAGGCGGCGGTGGACAGGGCCAGAACGATAAGGGCCGCTTTGGTAAGGGTTTGCATGGATTTTCTATCCTGTTTTTGACTGCTCTTGGGTCATGTATAGCATGGACGGACCCCTATTGGGAATCCGTCCATAATATTAGCGTAGCAACGGGCCCCATGAGGGGTCAGATGCGAAACCGTTGGAGGGGACCTGACGCAGGTTCCGACCAGAAATATCTACCGAGTAGAGCGATGGACCACCGCCCGCGCCGAGCGCCTCGCGGAAGAACATGATCACACGGCCATTGGGCGCCCATGTCGGACCTTCATCAAGGAAGCCGCCAGAGGCAGAGGACAAGAGGCGCTCTTCGCTGCCATCGGTGCGCATAACGCCGATATGGAAGCGGCCCGCGTTCTGTTTGGTAAAGGCAACGAGGTCCCCACGTGGCGACCAAACCGGAGTGCCATAGCGCCCTTCGCCAAAGGAAATGCGGCGCGGTTCACCGCCAGACACTGGCATCACATAAAGCTGCTGGGTGCCTGAACGGTCGGATTCAAATACGATCTGGCTGCCATCGGGCGACAGCGACGGACCTGTTTCGATCGACGGCGCATTGGTCAGGCGGCTGTGCTGGCCTGTTGCGATGTCGGTCATCCAGATGTCGGTGTTTCCGCCCGTCTCTAGCGAATAAATCACGCGCTGACCGTCACGGCTAAAGCGCGGCGAAAACGCCATGTTACCCGGAGCGGTGGTGATCGGCTGCGCAACGGCAGAGGACACGTTCAGCATATAAATGCGCGGGCTGCCAGACTCGTAAGAGGTATACAGAACGCGATCACCCGTCGGCGAAAAACGAGGTGCAAGCACCAACGAGTTGCCTTGGGTTAGCGACTGCGTGTTCTGCCCATCGTAATCCATGATCGAAATGACCTTGCGGCGGTTATCCTTCGGACCACTTTCCGCGACATAGATGACGCGGCTGTCAAAGTAGCCAGACTCGCCCGTGATGCGGGAATAGACCTGATCGGCAACCTTGTGCGCCAGACGACGCCAGCCGTCGACACCAGCGACCAACTGCTGCCCCTCGCCCATCTCAGCCCCTGTGAACACGTCATAGAGACGGAACTTCACGACGACCTGACCGCCCTGCACCGCAACTGCACCTGTGATCAGGGCTTGGGTGTTGATGGCGCGCCAATCTGGATAGGCGGGCGTGGTGTCAAAGATGTGCTGGCTGATAAAAGCCGAGGACGGGATTTGACGGAACAGCCCCGTGCCAGAGAGGTCCTCTGCGATCACACGAGTGATATTCGCGGCCATATCCTCGGACCCCGCGATCTCAGCTTGGAATGTCGGGATCGCGTAGGGGAGCGGTTCGATGACACCATCGGTGATGGTCAGACGCAGGGGTTCCGCAACGACAGGTGCGCCCAGAAAAACCACCAGCAGAAGGGCCATAAACTTCTTAAACATTCGTATCCTCATGTGCCTGCATGTCGCAGCCTTGGGGTGTTAGCGCTGTCTTTACTAGATTTCCGTAACAAAGATCGGAAAAATACGCGGAAAGACGCCAATTCGTGAACAAACGTGAGCAGTGAAGCGCGCAAGCCATCAGCGGAGCCTCATTGTCGACGGGTCAAACGTCAGTTCGACGTCTTTCCAATGTTCGTATTTATCTGCCGGCAGCGGGTAGCCCGACGACTGGCAACGAAGGATCGCACGGCGGGCCGCCTCGAATGCGGCGCGCGCGGTGGCCTGATCGCCGCCAGTAAAGTTCAACAGTTCGACATCGCCTGCGACTTTACCCTCTTGGGTCATGCTAAAGCCGACGGTGACTGTGACGCTCGCCCATTGTGCGCCGTTGTCGACCACCCAACAGCTGCTGACGGCACGACGGAACCCGTCCTCTTCGCCGCCAGTGAGCGGCGGACCAGAGGTCGCTGGGCCTTGGTTCACCGCAGCGCCAGAAGCGGCAGCCAAGGCCGCCGCGATATTCGCTGCCTCGGTGTCGGTGGTGCTGGGCGCAGGCGTCTCTGCAGGTGCAGGGGTCTGCGCGGTTTGTGTCTCCGGCTCTGGCGTCTGCGTGGGTGCAGGTGTTGGCGGAACAAGCGCCGATGGACGCGACGGCGGACGCGGAGTCGATGTCGGCGCAGACGACGGCTTTTCATCTGGGGACACGATGCGGGTCGCGGTCTCTTCGGGCGCGGTCGGAGTTTGCTCTTCGATCACCGGATCGGTGGTCTCGGTCGGGGCATCCTCAACAACAGCCGTTTGCGCCTGAGGAGAGACTTCGGCCTCTGGCGGTGGGGGCGGCGTTGGGGTCGATGCAACACGGTCCGCGGGACGCTCAACAGGGCGATCGCTCACGGGCATATCGGGGGCACCAGCGGGCTGTTCAGGCGGTGTCGGTTCCACGACCGTATCCGCAGGCGGCGCAACGGGTTCAGGCCGCGCAGGTGGCGGCGGAGGCGGCGTGTCCTCAACAGGGGCTTCAGGCGCTGGGGTCGGCGCAGGTGTAACAGGCGCGACCTCTTCGACGACGGGCGCAGGTGTATCCACGGGAACGTCAGGCGTCACCATCTCGCCAATTGGTTCAGCGACAGGGTTCGGCGAGGTTGCAGCCACCATCGCCTCGTATTCCGCACCAGAAACGACAGAGACTTGCGTCACTTCGAAATCCATCGGCGTGTTGTTCATGCCCCAGCCAACAATCAGCCAGAGGATCAACCCTGTATGGCCGACCCCCGACACCCAAGTGCCGATGCTGTAGCGTTGTAGGTTCACGACCTTAACCGCCCGATCCCGGAGTTGCGATGTCGGTCACAAGACCGATGTTGGAAAATCCGCCCGCGTTCAGCAGTCCCATGACATGCGCCACGCGGTCCCAATTGTTGGCCCCATCTGCACGCAGATAGATACGGTCAGAGGTCCGCTCTGCCGCGATTGCCTGTAGTTTGGTGACCAGTTCCGCCTCATCAGTTTCGCTGTTCTGGATGGCGACGGCACCCTCTGCGGTGATTGTCACCGTCAGCGGTTCCTCGTCATCTGTCGGCAGCGCACTTGCTTGCGTTTTCGGAAGCTCAACAGGCACGCCCACCGTCATCAACGGGGCCGCGACCATAAAGATGATGAGAAGCACCAGCATCACGTCTACGAACGGCGTGATGTTGATTTCTGACATGGCAGCATTGCCGCCGCTCACGCGACGACGACGGCGTGACCCGCCGCCCCCGCCCTTTTTCATGACGCCCGCACCCATGGATCAGCTATCCAGCTGACGACCAAGGATGGTCGAGAATTCGTCGGCAAAGGCCTCGTAGCCTGCGATGACGTGGTCACTGTCGTTGGACAGTTTGTTATAAAAGATAACCGCAGGGATCGCGGCCAGAAGGCCCAGACCTGTCGCCAAAAGCGCCTCGGAAATACCAGGGGCCACAACAGCAAGGTTCGTTGTCTGCGCCTCAGCGATTTCGATGAAGGAGTTCATGATCCCCCAAACGGTCCCAAAGAGACCGACGAACGGCGCGGTAGACCCCACAGTTGCGAGAACCGGAAGCCCCTTTTGCAAGGCGGCGGCTTCTTTGGCGATGGCAACATCCATGGATCGGTCAATCCGCGCATGTGCGTTGGCGATGAACCCACCGTCCCCACGCAAGCTACGCTGCCATTCGAGCATACCCGCGACGAAAATGCGCTGGCTCGGGCCTTGGGGATTGGTGCCAATTTGGTCGAACAGATCGTTCAGCGGCTCACCCGACCAGAACGAACGGTCAAAGACGGCAGCCTCAGCGCGTGCTTTGCGATATTGGACGATTTTGTCCACGATCACCGCCCAACACCAGACCGATGCCATTATCAGCATGATCATGACGAGTTTAACAAGAATTGTCGCGCGGGCGAATAACGCCCACATCGTGTAGTCGGTTGCTGCTTCCATCTGCCTGCTCGTTTGCCGCCGCGGTTCGTTCCGCGATTTGCATAACTCTTTACAGCATATGCGGGTATTCTGCCAAGGGTCCGCCGATCACGGCTTTGTATCAGGCGGAAATACGCGGACGGCAGGGGTCAGCGATCACAACCCACGGAAAGATATGATTTAATGCAGCGGACGCCGCAGGATTGCGGGCAATCGCACTGCAGTTCCGTTCCGCCCAATCGCGACAAGTGTTACAAGTGCCGTGAACAATGGGGCGGCTTTGGGGTCGGTCGTTCGGGTCACAATCTGACGCAGAACCATGCTCGCCCCGCCCATATGTTCGACGGTGGTTTCGATGGTCAGTTCGTCGTCGAATTTCGCCGGATGCAAGTAATCAGCCTCAACGCGACGCACGGCAAAGACGATCCCATCCTCGTCTTTCATCCTCGCCTGATCGATGCCAAGCCCACGGACCCATTCGCTCCGCGCGCGTTCAATGAACCGCAGGTAGTTCGCGTAATAGACGATCCCCGCGAGGTCGGTGTCTTCGTAGTAAACGCGGCAGGTAAAACGGTGGGTCATGACAGCTCCGTTCTGGCGGCAAGGCGGTAGGCGTGGCTGGGATCACGGTCGCAGACAGGCAGGACCGGATGATAGGCGGCCGCGATCACCGCAGCGATGTCAGGGCGCAAAACGGTCACGCCATTGGCCAGCGCCAGCGGCGATTTCGTGGCAAAGGCCCCGTCACCCCATGTCAGCAGCATCTGCGCGGCCTGCGCCAGCGCGATATCCTCGGCAGGTAGTTTGGCCATTTGCGCGTCCATACGAATGAACACCACGCAGGCCGAAATCGCGCCCGTGCTATCGAATTTGAACGTGCGGAACTGGTTGGCGTTCGACGCCTCTAGGCGCGCAACAATCCCGTCCAGCCCATCGACCAACTTTTCAAGGTTCGGCACGCCCGAAATCTCTGCCCACTCACGGCAGAAAAAGATCATCAGGTTCGCGCCCAATTCTGGGTCCGTCTCGGCCATTTTGTGACCGGACATCGCGACAACGACCTCAATCGCGCCCTTCAGGACAGAGAGGGTTTCTTCTTCGACGCCGAAAATGACAGGCACAATCGGGCGCCCCCAACGGGCGCAGAGAAAGCTGCCATCGGCACGGGTGAAGAGCGGGATGATATCGTCTGGCGTCATGCCCCGTCGATAGCCTGAGCCGTCTTTGGGATCAATGGGCTAGGCCACCGCATCCCGCAAACTGATCCCGCCCTCGCGGATGATGAACTCTGCGATTTCCTCTGGTCCGATCCCGTTGCGCAATTCGGCAAAGAGGAACGGTTTACCCTTTCGGTGCTCGGTCGCGTCGCGGTTCATGCGATCGGTATCGGCGCCCACATAGGGCGCAAGGTCGCGTTTGTTGATCACGAGGAGGTCCGATTTCGTCAGCGCAGGCCCGCCCTTGCGCGGAATGTCATCACCCGCCGCCGTGTCGATCACATAGATCGTCAGATCGGCAAGCTCAGGACTGAACGTGGCCGAAAGGTTATCGCCGCCGCTCTCGATCAGGATTAGGTCGAGGTCAGGGAAGGCTTCGTTCAATTCAGCCACGGCGGCGAGGTTGATCGAGGCATCCTCGCGGATAGCAGTGTGCGGACAACCGCCCGTCTCAACCCCGCGAATACGGTCAAGGGGGAGAACCTGCGCCCGCATCAGCGCCTCTGCGTCCTCGCGGGTGTAGATGTCATTGGTGATCACCGCCATCGAACAGCGGTTTGCCAGCTGTTTGCACAACTCCTTGATCAGAGTGGTTTTTCCAGCGCCAACAGGTCCGCCGATACCAACGCGCAATGGGCCATGAGGAGAGGTCATGTACGGTAAATCCTTGTTCTTTGGGTTTCGTGGGCAATCGCTGCGAGGTCAGAGGCCATCGCAGCACTGCCGATGTCATCCTCGGTCGCAGTGAGCGCGTCGCGGGCGATGGCCTCTATGATTGGAGCGATGGAGCGCAGGACAGATTGCGCTTCGGTCTGGCCGATGGGGACGCAACGGGCCGCTATGGTGCAAAGGTTGCCCGCAAAGGATTGCAAGGCAAAGGTCAGGGTTTCAAACAACGGCAGGCCTTCGCGTTGGGCCGCAGCGCCAGCAACCACGGGTAAGGGCCATGCGGTTGCCGCCCCGCCCCAGACATCCGCCACGACCGCACCAAAGGCCCGTCCCTGCGCAGTGGTTTCCAGATGCCGTTCTGCGGTCGCACTCAGCGCCAGTGCCAGTTCCGCCACCTGCCCCGCCTCCCCGCGATAGGCCAAAGACAACAGGATCGCGTCTTGCCGCCCAGCACCGCGTTCCAACACGTCCCGCAGCCACGCGGCGAATGTTGTTGCGTCCGTGACCGCGCCGCTTTCCGCCATCGCCTCGAGCCCGTGGGAATAGGCGAATGCCCCTGTGGGGAAATTCGCGCCAAACCATTGCGAGAGGGTCAATAGGTCAGTGGGCGTGGCCATGCGTCCTCCCGTGACCATAGGCGCCGCCTTCGGGGGTGAAGGGTTCGGTGACGCGGCGGACGTTGGCCCCAAGGCGCATGAGCATATCGGCCATCACGTGGTCCTCGCGGATCAAAAGGCGACCCTCTGCGATCTGGCAGGGCGTATGACGATTGCCGATGTGCCATGCGATGCGGGTGAGGTCGTTGCCCGTCACTTCGATCAGCGCCTCGGGTGCTGCGAAAATCGCCACCCCGCGCCCATCTTCGAGCATCAGCATGTCCCCATGATCAAGCGAGGTCGTCTCTGCCAAATCCAACAGAACCGCCTGCCCCTGATCCGTGATCAGCCGTTTACGGCGGAGGAACCGATCCTCATAAGTCAGCGTGATGCTCAGACTTGCGGGCGGGTTCGGACCACGGCGGACCTCTCGGGCGGATAGGGTGAGTTCGGTCAGCATGGACACCTCAGAACAAGAAATAGCGCTGCGCCATCGGCAGTTCGCTCGCGGGTTCACAGGTCAGAAGTTCGCCGTTCGCGCGGACCTCATACGTCTCAGGATCAACCTCGACCTTTGGCATCAGCGCGTTGTGGACCATGTCGGCCTTGCCGATGTTGCGGCAATTCTCGACCGCGATCACCTCTTTACCGAGGCCATCGCCCACGCCTGCCTCATAAGCGGCCTTAGAGACAAAGGTCACGCTGCCAGCGGTCAGACCACCGCCAAAGCTGCCGAACATCGGGCGGGTGTAGACGGGCTGCGGTGTCGGGATCGACGCATTTGGGTCGCCCATTTGCGCAACCGCGATGGTGCCGCCCAGTAGAACCATCTCTGGCTTCACGCCAAAGAACGCAGGGCTCCAGAGCACGAGGTCTGCGCGTTTTCCGACCTCAATGCTGCCGATGTGACGGGACATGCCATGGGCAATCGCGGGGTTGATCGTGTATTTCGCAATGTAGCGTTTGACGCGGGTATTGTCGTTGTCGCCTGTTTCTTCGGCCAACCGCCCGCGCTGTTTGCGCATTTTGTCGGCGGTCTGCCATGTACGGATGAGAACCTCACCCACACGCCCCATCGCCTGACTGTCGGACGCGATGATCGAAAACGCGCCCATGTCGTGGAGGATATCCTCTGCCGCGATGGTTTCCTTACGGATGCGGCTTTCGGCAAAGGCAACGTCCTCTGGGATCGACTGGTCGAGGTGGTGACAAACCATCAGCATGTCGAGGTGCTCTTCGAGCGTGTTGACCGTATAGGGGCGCGTCGGGTTGGTGGAGGACGGGATCACGTTCGGTTCGCCACACACGCGGATGATATCAGGCGCGTGCCCGCCGCCTGCGCCCTCGGTGTGGAATGCGTGGATGGTCCGACCCTTCATCGCGGCAACGGTGTTTTCGACAAAGCCCGATTCATTGAGCGTATCGGTGTGGATCATCACCTGAACGTCCATCTCGTCCGCGACACTCAGGCAGCAGTCGATAGCGGCGGGTGTGGTGCCCCAATCCTCGTGCAGTTTTAGGCAGGACGCCCCTGCCCGCACCATTTCGCGTATCGGATCAGGGAGCGAGACGTTGCCTTTGCCCGCAATGCCCGTGTTCATCGCCAAGCCGTCAAAGCTCCGCATCATCTGGCCGATGTGCCATGTGCCCGTGCAAGTCGTCGCCAGTGTGCCATGCGCAGGACCAGAGCCGCCGCCGATCATCGTCGTGACGCCTGAATGCAGCGCATCGTCGAACTGTTGCGGCGCGATAAAGTGGATGTGGCTGTCAATCCCGCCAGCGGTGAGGATGCGCCCCTCGCCCGCAATGGCTTCGGTCGCGGGGCCGATGATGATATTCACGCCGGGCTGCGTGTCAGGGTTGCCCGCCTTACCGATCGCATGAATACGTCCGTTTTTCAGGCCGACGTCTGCCTTATAAATCCCCGAATGGTCCACGATCAGCGCGTTGGTAATGACGGTGTCAACGGCACCCTGATCGCGGGTGCGCTGGGATTGCCCCATACCATCGCGGATCACCTTACCGCCGCCGAATTTGACCTCTTCGCCATAGATGGTGTGATCGTGTTCGACCTCAATAATTAGGTCCGTATCAGCAAGCCGCACACGGTCCCCAACGGTCGGGCCAAACATATCAGCATAGGTCGCACGAGAGATTTTTGCAGGCATCAGAGGTCTCCCATCACGTGTTGGTTAAAGCCGTAGACCCGACGGTCGCCCGACAAGGGGATCAGGGACACTTCGCGTTCTTGACCCGGTTCAAACCGCACGGCGGTTCCTGCGGCAATGTCGAGACGCAGACCGCGTGCGGCCTCGCGGTCAAAGGACAGGGCGGGATTGGTTTCGGCAAAGTGGTAATGGCTGCCAACCTGCACAGGACGGTCGCCCGTGTTCGCCACCAAAAGCGTGGTCACAGGCGCACCTGCGTTCAGTTCGATATCGCCCGCTTTGGGCATGATTTCTCCGGGGATCATGGGCGCCTCTTATCGAATGGGGTGGTGAACGGTGACGAGCTTGGTCCCGTCGGGGAAGGTCGCTTCGACCTGAACGTCGTGGATCATCTCGGCGATGCCATCCATGCACATCTGGCGGGTGACGACATGAGCGCCCGCCTCCATCAGATCCGCGACCGAACGACCATCCCGTGCGCCTTCAACCACGAAATCGGTGATCAGGGCGATAGCCTCGGGGTGGTTCAGTTTGACGCCACGCTCCAGCCGCTTGCGGGCAACGATGGCAGCCATTGCGACCAGAAGTTTATCTTTTTCACGAGGGGTGAGGTTCATCGTGCCTCCTTACATTGTCCAAACGCGGGGCAGATCGCAGCCGCGGAAATTGCGTAGAAATTCGGTCAGTTGGCGGCGCATTGCGCGGGCGTCGTCATGCATCAACCGCACGACGAGTTTCCCACCCCAAGCCGTGGCGGGAACGTCCAGCGCGCGGGCCTCATCCAGACGGTCCATCGCATCGGGGCCAACATAGAGGATGGTCGCCGTGGTGCGGGCGCCGTTGAGGCAGCCAATCCCCTGATACTGTATGAAATCGCCAGTGATGCGGGTGGCCTCGGCGTGGATCAAACGACCATCAACGCGGATGCGCCACTGGTCGCTAAAGGACACGGTTTGCAGCGTTTCGCCCATCGCCTTACGGCCAAAGATCACGGGTTCGACGATCAACAAACGGCTATCCGCATCAAGATCAGCGGTGATCGTGCGGGCAATCGCGCTTTGGTCAAATAGGATGGTTTCTTGCGGCATCCAATGGACCGTCGCGCCCCCTTTGGCCTTCAGGTGGACATCCATCCGCGCCACCCCTTGGGAGGCTTTATAAACCCGCTCTGCCGTTTGCGTGGCGACCGTGGCAGAGGCACCGTCATGGGCGTGAATGTCGATGCGGTAGTCATCCCCGCCCGTCAAACCGCCCGCCGTATTGACCAAAACCACATCGGGCACGGGCGCATGATTGCGTGGCAGAAGCGCCTTTAGGCTACCAGATTGATGCAGATCGCGCAGACGATTGTCGGGGCCACAAAACCCCGCCACCACCCGCCCTTTGGCGCGTTGCAATTTGACCTGATGTGTTGCGTCCAGCATCCCGTTCCCCACTTGCTCGGGTAGCTAGACAGAGGCCCGCGACAGGGAAAAGACGACGCCGTGCGGGGCGCTTAATCCATGGGCATACAGTCCACGAATTGCCCGTTTCGGGGCGTTTCGGTGAAAAAATAGGCAGTTAGGAAATCAGTTCGAACTTATGAACATCGACCATACCGCGGTCGGTGATTTTCAATGCGGGGATCACAGGCAGAGCGAGGAAGGCCAGCTGCAAGAACGGCTCTTCGAGCGTGACGCCCAGTGAATGCGCAGCGGCCCGCAGAGGGATCAGCTGATCGCGGACCTCTTCGAAAGACAGAAGGCTCATGAGACCCGCAACAGGTAGCGCAAGCTCGGCGAGGATTTTGCCATCCTGAACCACCACGAAACCACCTTCGATCTGGCCCAAGCGGTTCGCGGCAAGCGCCATATCGTCGTAATCCGCGCCAACGACCGCGATGTTGTGGTGGTCGTGACAAACGGTCGATGCGATTGCTCCGGACTTCAGCCCGAACCCTTTGACAAAGCCAGTCGCAGAATTGCCGTTGACCCCGTGCCGTTCGATCACCGCGATGCGGATCAGATCGCGGGTGATGTCAGGGCGTTTATCGCCATCGGTGCTGGGAATGTCCTCGTGCAGGAATTCGGTGATGATCTTTCCCTCAAGGATACCAATGACGGGCGTCTCGGGGTTGTTGCCACCGTGACGGAAATGATCGGGCGTGACGGTCGGGGCCTTGACCGAATTGCGGCCTACGGGCGGGATGATATCCCGTGCAGCAAAGGCAGCGTCGTTCACGACCTTGCCACCACAAAGCACCAATTGCGCATCGCAAGCTGAGAGATCGCCAATCGCAACGATATCCGCCCGTTTCCCCGGCGCGATCTGACCACGGTCCTTGAGGCCAAAGGCCTCAGCCGCAGACAAAGACGCCGCGCGGTAAACAGCCGTGATCGGGCTACCCCGTGCGATCAGACTACGGATCATGTAATCGAGATGCCCGTATTCATCGATATCCAGAGGGTTTCGATCATCCGTGCAGAGGCACATATAAGCCGAAGTGATATCGGTCAGAACGGGTTGCAGCGCGATCATATCCTTAGACACCGACCCTTCGCGGATCAGCACGCGCATGCCTTTTTGCAGCTTCTCAATCGCCTCTTCGGCGGTGGTGGCCTCGTGTTCGGTGCGGATGCCTGCGGCAACATAAGCGTTGAGGTCCTTGCCCGACAGTTGCGGGCAATGGCCGTCGATATGGCCACCCTCGAACAGGCGGATTTTGTCCATGCAGTCAGGGTCACGGTAAATCACGCCGGGGTAATTCATGAACTCCGCCAGCCCAATGTTCGACGGATGCCCCATCACTTGCGCAATATCCTCGGCCAAGAGCCGCGCCCCTGCCGTTTCCATATGCGAGGACGGCACGCAGGACGACAGTTGGACTTTGATATCCATGACAGTGCGCTCTGACGCCGCCTGAAAATAACGGATGCCCTCTAGCCCGATGACATTGGCGATCTCATGGGGATCACAGATCGCGGTCGTCACCCCGCGCGGCGCAACACAGCGGTCGAATTCGAACGGCGTGACAAGGCTGCTTTCGATATGGAGGTGTGTATCAATGAACCCCGGCACCAAGGTGAGGCCAGACACGTCGATGACCTCTTTGCCCTCGTAATCCGCACCGATCCCAACGATGATATCGCCGCAAATCGCGACATCCCCAGAAATCCGTGCCCCTGTGACGACGCACAAAACCTCGCCCCCACGCAGGACGATATCGGCGGGTGCATCACCACGCCCTTGGGCAATACGGGTTTCTAGGTCGGCCATGTCTACGCTCCGGTCTTTTGGTCAGTAGACCGCAGAGACACCAAAGGGACAAGCGCCGATCAGAATTCGAACGCAACGGAGGGGAAATCGGGATCCTGCGCGACGCCAGTATCTGCGCTGATCGTGTATGGGTGTAGCACCTCTAAACCACTGCTCATGTTCGCGTCACTAGGAAGGAAAACAGAAACAAACGCGAGGGGGATTACGTAAAATGCGAACATGAGCAGGATTAGTTAAGAGGTAGGAACACTTTTGATATACACCCTTAACGTGATCACTCCATGCGTGCGCATGGGGTAGCGCTGCACGCAAATGCGGTATCAACCTACACGTTCGTGCAAGAAACTAGAGGGAGAACCCGACCTCGGGGGTTCGACCCGACTCAGGTGCGTTCGAGGTACATCGCCTTAATGCCGTTCGCCCGTGCAAAGTGCGTTCCCGCCTCCTTGCCCATCACCATTAACGCCGTCGCCCAAGCATCTGCAGCCATGCAGGTTTCATCCAAAACGGTGACAGAGGCAGGACCATCGGTCAGGGGGATGCCCTGACGAGGGTTGATAGTGTGCGACAGCCGTTTGTCCCCGACCGTAATCCAGTGCCGATAGTCGCCAGAGGTGGCAACGGCGACGTCGGTTACTTCGACAACGGAATGGATTGCGCGGCGGTCGTAGTCGGGGGCTTCAACCGCGATGGGCCAGAACCCACCGTCAGGTTTGGTGCCGATGGCGCGCAGGTCGCCGTCGATCCCCGCGCAGATGGATGTCACGCCCAAACGGCGGGCCGTGTCGATGAGGCAGTCGGTGCCGTATCCTTTGGCAATGCCGTTAAGGTCCAATTGCACGGGATGGTTTTTGCGCACCCGAAGGCCCTCTGCATCCAGTTCAACTGCGTCATGGGCCGTGATATGCGATGTGTCGCCGATCATCTGGGTCAAGTGGTCCGCATCGGTAGGTTTAGGGCCGAACCCCCACGCCTGGACCGCGCGACCAACGGCAATATCAAAGGCCCCGCCCGACAGCCGCCCGATGGTCAGCGCCTGATCCAGAACCGTAAAGAGCGCAGCGGGCACAGTCACCCATTCCCCAACAGCTGCGGCGTTCAGACGGCAAAGGTCGCTTTGCGGTTTCCAGAGGGACATCTGGGCATCCACGGTGTCCACCGCCTTTTGGAACGCTGATTGATAAGGGGATGGGTCCGCGCCCTCGGGCAGCCAGAATTGCGCATGCCAGCGGGCCGTGCCCATCGTTTCACCCGAGAGGTTGTGACAGCGCTCAGAACACATCAGCAGCATACCGTCCTTCGGCCTTGAGCGCATCAACACTGAGGCCCAGAGGGGTGAGGATATCGTCGAGCGCCACTTTGACGCCGTCACCCATATCCCGTCCACCACAGATCAAAATCTGCGCACCGGTATTGATCAGGTCAGCAATGCGCACAGCGTCATCCGCGACCGCGTTCTGCACGTAGCGGGGTTGGGCACCACGCGACAGCGCCAAGGTCAGAGAGGACAGCCGCCCGTCCGATTCCCATGCCGCAAAATCGTCGTCATAGGCATAGCCACCACGGCGGCTGCGGACACCGAAATACATATGAACAGGACGGTGGGACGCGTTCGCCCGAATAAAGCCCGCCAAAGCCCCGACACCAGCACCCGCACCGATCAGCACCAAGGGCGCGTCCCCTTTTGGCGCGTGGAAGGCCGCGTTGGTCGAGACATAAGCATTGACCGTCTCACACACCTCTAGCGCATAGAGTTGCCCAGAGCACAGACCACCCGGCGCCTTGCGGACACAGATTTCGACAAAGCCGTCCTTGGAGGCAGAGGCCAGCGAATAGGACCGTGGGCTTGGGTCGCCATGAGGCAGGATGTTCAACAGATCCCCCGCCTCGAACCCCGCAAAACCACGTCGCATTAGACGATCAAGGACAGACCGTTTCGGCAGGGCAAAGCGCAGGACGGCCATCGGGGCTTGGTCCTCTTCGCCGTAGGTGCGTTTAGAGATCAGCGTCAGATCGGTCGTCGGCTGCGGATCAACCATAGTGGCAAGGTCGGGTTCGGGCAGACCGAATGCCGCCGCATAATCACGGCCCCAAGCTGCGAAATCCTGAACCGATTGACGGTCAACGGTGTGAATGTCCGACGGCACAGACCAGCCACGCTCGCGCAGCGTTTGGGCAACTTTGCGGGCATAGCCGCAGAACTCTGGGTAAGACGAGTCCCCGAAACCAACGATGGAAATCGGGGTCAACAATGGGCGTGCCGTTGCGATAGCCTCGCAAAAATCGGATGCGGAATGGGGCGCGTCCCCTTCGCCATAGGTCGCAGCACAAAGGATGATCGATTTGGCCGCTGCGTATGTCTCGGGCGCGAAGTCGTTCATATCGGCGATATGCGTCGTTTGCCCCTGCCCTTGCAGCCAGAGCGCCGCCGCACGTGCAAACCGCCCAGTTGTGCCAGTCTCAGAGCCGATCAAAAGAACCACATCGGCATGAGCTGCGTCCGTGTTGTGCAGCTTTGGACCACGGCTCCGCCCTGCGATCCAGACCAAGAGGCCAGAACCCGTCAGAACAGGAACCGCCAAGGACATGAGGCCCAGCACCAACCCGAGGATCGACGCGCCCTGCCCTGTGTGCAGCAGGTGCATGACGTCCATAACTTTGGACCAGAGCGAGCGTTGATCCCATGTTAGCATCTCGCCCGTTGCGGGATCGACATAGCCCGCCCCCGCGTCTGTCTCGATCATATAGGCTTGGCCTGGAATACCTGCGCGGGGGATGGTGATTTGGCGGATGGTATCGCCGTCTATCGCGGTGAGGGCTGCCAGTTGATCGGCGGGCAGCGCGGCCTCTGTGCTGATCGCAGAGGGCCACTCAGGATAGGGCGAGGTTTCAGGGATCAGGCCGAGCGTCGAGGCCCCCATCCACACGCCAGAGATCGACGAGATCAGCAAACCGATCCCCGCGATCCGTGCGATTTTCAGGTGCAGACCGCCCGCCCCTTCGCCACGATCACGGGCAAAGAGTTTGCGCCAGCCGCCCATGCGACGGGCCGCGAGGAAGTAACCAGAGATCGACAGGATCACCATGGCAAGGGTGACGATCAGGACAACCACATGGCCTATGTCCGAGAGAAACAGCGCGCGGTGCAGGTTTTCGAACCAAAGCTCTAATTGGCTACTCTGCACTGCGCCCATTGCCGCGCCGGTCGCAGGGTCGATGAGGGTTTGCTCTAACCCGTTCGCCCCGAACGACACGGCGGACATGACACCGTTGTCATCAACGACAATTTGTTCCGCACCTGGAATGGCTTGCTGAACGGCGACGACCAAATCCCCTGCATTCAACCGCGCCACTGTGCGGTCAGCGGAGAACACAGGAAAGATCGACAGGATCGCGCCCGTCAGGGCCACAATCACCAGCAAGAGAGAGGCAGAGACACCTGCCCAACGGTGGAAAGCGCGGAACATGCGGTGACCTCACATATCAAAGGTGAAGGTGGCGATGTATCCGCGACCTGCAACGGTTTGACCTTTGTTCGCGTCATCCAGAGGCACAATGATTTCAGCGGGGCTGTTGGGCATATGCTCAACGGCCACATCGACGCGGATTTGATAGCCTGCGTTGATCAATGCGTCTTCGACATCGACCGTAATCTCGCGCGTCCGACCAGATCCGAGGCTTGCGCCCGACAGACCAGCGATTTCGCGGCTCGATCCACCTGTGCCTGCATACCAACCGCTCAGGTGATCCCACCACCGCGACTTGCCCGAGGCTATCCAGAGGTGACGCACATATTGGCCGCTCGCATCGGTGAGGTAATAGCCGAGGTAGGCATCTTCGCCGCCGTAGTTGCGCATATGTGTGGTCAATGTCACCTGCGCTGCAGAGGCAAATGACGGGGCAACAAGGGCGGTTGTCGCGACAAGAGCGGGGGTCAAAAATTTCATCTGTATTCTCCGTCAGAGTGGGCGCTTTGCCCAGTTATCGATTGCCTTATCGCCACCAAACCTGAAGCCAAACTGAAGGTTTCTGAAAACCGTCTTCAGCTTGTCTTCAGGTTCACAAGAGAGTGTAATCCCTAGACAATGAACGGAGTGCGACATGCGCGTTTTGCTGGTGGAGGATGATTTGGTGCTCGGCCCGGCGGTGGCCGATCAAATCATGGCCGATGGGCATAGCGTGGATCGCGTGACGACCTTGGACGAGGCGCAGTCGGCGGTTATGGCCTTCCCGTTCGACCTGATCCTGTTGGATTTGCTGCTGCCAGATGGGCGCGGCATTCCATTCCTGAAATCCCTGCGGTCCCGTGGCGATGCAACGCCCGTCATTATTATCACCGCCTTGGATCAGGTCTCTGACCGCATCGCGGGGCTACAGTCTGGTGCGGATGATTATCTGGTCAAACCCTTTGACCTCAGCGAACTCTCGGCCCGCATCGGATCTGTGTCGCGCCGCTATGCAGGCAACCCGAACCCACTCATCACCCATGGCGATCTGGACATCGATATCGCGGGGCGGACAGTTCTAAAATCGGGCGTCAAAGTTGCGCTCACCAACCGCGAATGGGCGATTTTTGAGGCGATCCTCCAGCGTCCGAACCAAGTTGTCGGCAAGGGCCAGATCGAAGAGGTTCTATCGAATTTCGACACCAGCGTTGGGCCGAATACTATTGAGGTCCACATCAGCCATCTGCGCAAAAAGATCGGCAAAGAGGTGATCCTGACCGAACGTGGTCTTGGCTACCGTTTGGGGCAACCATAATGATCAAACGTCCTCTTTCTCTTGTCGCGCGGATCGGCCTCTGGGTCAGCCTCATGGTCACCGTTTTATGGATCGGCGCGGCCATCGTGACCGTCCAGCAAATGTATCACGAGGTGAACGAGGGCTTTGACCGCGACCTGCGCACCGCAGCCGACCGCATTCTGCCCATCGTTTTGTATGAACATTTTGACGACCACGAAGACGACCGCCCCCGCGATCTAGGGCGACTGGATCATTCAGATGACGTGGAGTTTCAGATTATCCGCGGCCGCAGTGGCCTACTCCTGCGCTCTGAGGGTGCGAAGGCGATCGATTTTCCGACCCGCACAGGGTTTTCGGATGGGGACGGCTATCGGTTCTACGTGGCCCCCGAACGACGCGGCGCTGTGATTGCTGTGGCCCGTCCCTTGGATGCGCGCGAAGAAATCCTACACACTGCGATTACGGCGTTTTTGCTGCCGCTCCTCATTGTCGTGCCGCTCACGCTCGTGGCTATATATTATGCCGTTCGGCGCGGGCTCGTCCCGCTTGGCCTCTTGCGCAAAGAGATTGAGACGCGCGGCCCTGCAAACCTCACCCCCGTCGACATCGCCGATCTACCGCGTGAATTGAAACCGATGGTCGACGGCACGAACCGCATGATGGAGCGCCTCAACGCAGGCTTTGCCGCTGAACGTGACTTTGCCGCCAATGCCGCCCACGAATTGCGCACCCCTGTCGCGGGCGCCATTGCACAAGCGCAACGTCTGCAGGCGGAAAGCAAAGACACTGTCGCCGTCGCACGGGCCAAAGAGATTGAAACCACGCTTAAACGCCTGAACCGCTACGCCGAAAAGCTGATGCAAATGGCCCGCGCAGAAGGAGCAAAGCTCCGCGTTGAAGAGTCGATGGATGCGGCCCTCGTCATCGGCATGATCGTGGATGACTTCAAACGGACCGAGCCTGAACTGGCCGTTCAGGTCAGCCTGCCCGACACTGCGGTTTTGACCGACCTCGACCCTGATGCGCTGGGCATTGTGGTGCGGAACCTGATCGAAAACGCGCTGCGCTATCGGACAGAAGGCACCGAGATTTCCGTCACCCTCGACGCAGATCACCGCCTCACCGTCGCCAACGATTGCCCTGTCGTCGATGCCGAAAAACTTGCCCGCTTGTCACAACGGTTCATTCGTGGCGGCGGCGCAGGCGACGGCACCGGCCTCGGCCTCTCTATCGTCCACATCATCGCAGAACGCAGCACCGCAGAGTTTTCCATCACCTCGCCACGATCTGGATCGGACCAAGGCTGCGAAGCGACGTTTACATTCTGACGGATTGCGGCAGTGGACCACGTGTCAGGCGCAGAATAGTTGGACATTTGGGAAAGAAGTGGTGCCCCCACACGGTTAGACTTTGTGTTCTATTCCCGTTACAGGCACAACAAATCTGCTAACACTCTGATTTCATTACATAGGCTAATCCGTAGTTCATCACAATACGGCACATCTTGGTC
>NZ_JAUFRA010000003.1:0-125742 GCF_030410045.1 Marivivens donghaensis | reverse complement strand
GATCAGGCGGATTTCTGGCGGGCAGACACCCTTGAGGTAGAAGAGCGCAAAGCCAACAGGCGGCGTGAGGAAGCTGGTCTGCAAGGTCACAGCCACCATGATCACGAACCACAGAAGCGCGGGTTCATCAATTTCCCCAAAGCCCGGAATATCGAGGCCGAGGCCATTCACGATCGGGCGCATCAGCGGCAGAACGATCAGCGTGATCTCAATCCAGTCGAGGACGAAGCCCAAGAGGAACACGAGGAACAGGATCATAAAGATTGTGCCTTCGGGGCCAAAGCCAGCGCCGCGAATAATGCCTTCGATCAGTTCGTCGCCGCCGAGTTCACGCAGCACGTATGAGAACACCGTCGCACCAAGGAAAATCGCAAAGATATAGGCCGTGGTATTGAAGGTGGACTTCAGCACGTTGACCAGTTTGCGAAGGGTGAGTTTGCGGTAGAGCATCGCAAGGAGGGTCGCACCCAAGGCGCCAACGCCAGAGGCTTCGGTCGGGGTGGTGAGGCCCGCAAAGATGGAACCCAGAACCGACAGGATCAGAAGAAGGGTCGGGATAACGGCGATCAAAACGTCTTTCACGGCGGCCCAGTCAGGGCGAACAGCGCCTTCGGGAACGGGGGCGAGGTCGCGATTGATCAAGGCGACGACAAAAATGTACACCAGATACAGACCACCGATGATCACGCCCGGGAATACGGCAGCCATAAAGAGGTCACCAACCGAAAGTGCCATTTGGTCAGCCATAATCACCAGCATGATCGACGGCGGGATCAGAATACCCAGCGTGCCAGAGGCAGAGACCACGCCAGCGGCCAAACGCGGGCTATATTTCTGCTCCATCATCGTGGGCAGGGATAGGACGCCCAAGAGAACGACCGATGCACCGATGATACCAGTGGAGGCCGCGAGGATAATGCCGATCAGCGTCACAGTGATCGCAAGACCACCGCGCACGGTGCCGAACAAACGCTGCATCGAGCGCATGAGTTTTTCAGCCACGCCGCTTTCGTCCAGCATCAGGCCCATGAAGATGAACATCGGCAGCGCCACAAGGATCGGGTTCGACATCGTGGAATAAACACGGTTCACAGTCGCGCCCAGGGTCAGATAGTCGAGGCCCGTGAGTGTCCGCTTGAGCCCTGTCCACGCCATGAAATTGTTGTCGAACAGGTAAGCGATACCGCAATACATCACGCCGACACCCGCCAGCGTCCACGCAACGGGGAAGCCCGTGAACAACAGCATGATAAAGGTCAGGAACATCGCGATGACGAGCTTTTCCTCGGTGTATTTGACGAGGAACGTCAGCGCGACAGTGACCGCGATAAAGATAACGAGGGTGACGAGGATGGTGCGGAGGCTGCCGCCTTCGCGTTCGTCTGCGTAGTTCATCCAAAGCGCATGAACGTCGTGGATCAAACGCGCGACCGCAGCGAGCGCCAGAAGGCAGAAGCTGATCGGGATGATCGCTTTGAATGCCCAACGATACGGCAGACCCAAGGGGCTAGAGGACCGTTCGTCAACGCGGAAGCTCTCGTAGAAATAGTCGTAGCCTTGGTCGATCATCAGATAGATGAACGGGAACAAGAGGCAGAGGATACCGATGACTTCGATCACGCGCTGGCCGCGGCGGGACACCTGCATGTGCAGCACGTCCACACGCACGTGGCTATCGGTTACAAGGGCAAAGGAAATGCCGATCATCGTCACCAACCCGTAGAAATGCCATTGGATTTCATCGAGTTGTGGGAAGTTTTGGTTCAGAGCATAGCGAAAGGCCACCTGCGTCACGATCGCGAGGATCAGCAGCACGTTGGTCCACATCACGACCAAACCGACGCTTTTCACAACGCTGTCTAGCGCGTTTGCAATCGGCTGAATGTCGCGGTCGGGGTGCTCTTGAAGGGTTTCATAAACCTCAACGGGGTCTTCGGACGAATGGATGGTATTCGACATGGTTCCTCCTCCTTGGAAACGTGCGGAAAAGGGTCAGTGACCCCGTAGAATTGTTCGGAGATGTGGTGTGGGAGGGCCTCCTCGACCCTCCCACGATTGCGACTTACCGCGGCAAGAACGCGTTTTCTTTCCAGATTTGGTAGCCTTCGCGGAACTCGTTCAAGTCGGCGAGGACGGTGGCAAAAAATTCGTCGTTCGCAGCTTGTTCTGCAGCGACTTCTTCCCAACCAGCTTTGAAGGTGTCGAGCATCTCTTGGTTCCACTGACGGATTTCGACGCCGTTGTTTTCGACGTTGTCCATCATGACCGAGAACTGCATCGCTTCGCCTTCTGCGAAGGAGTCAGCCATCGACGCTTTACATGCGCTTTCGATGATTGCGCGCTGGGTGTCGGATGCTTCGTTCCAAGTGTCGCCGTTGATCAGAAGTTCAAAGACGGTCGCTTGCTGGTGCCAACCCGGGAAGTAGTTGAACTTCACCAGTTTGTAGAAGCCGAGGCGGGTATCAACTGCGGGCAGCGAGAATTCGGTTGCGTCGATTGCACCGTTTTCCAGAGCCGAGAAGATTTCGCCACCCGGCAGGAGCGAGGTCGCAACGCCGAGTTTCTGCATGACTTCACCGCCGAGGCCGAAGAAGCGCATTTTCAGACCCTGCAGGTCTTCGGGCGAGTTAACTTCGTTTGCGAACCAGCCCGAGGTTTCAGGTGCGGTGATTGCGCAAGGCAGCACGTGCACGTTGTAGCCAGCATCATCATACATCTGTTGATACAGGGTCATGCCGTTGCCGTAGTAGAGCCACGCCATGTATTCACCAGCTTCGGGGCCGAACGGAACAGCCGAGAACAGTGGTGCCGCAGGGATCGAGCCAGCCCAGTAACCAGCAGTGGTGTAGCCAGAGTTGATTTTGCCTGTCGAGACAGCTTCGAGGATTTCGAACGGCGGAACCAGTTCACCCGGCTCATAGACGCGCATCCGCAGGCTACCGCCCGACATCAGTTCAAGCTGTTCAGCAACGCGCGGGATCGGCGAACCGAGACCCGGAAGGGCGGTGTTAAACGCAACAGGGGTTTTGAGCAGGATTGGATCGTCTTCTGCCATTGCTGCGGGCGCTGCGAGTACCAAAGCGGATACAGCGAGTGCGGTGAATTTATTCATTGTCTCTCCTCCATTTAAACTGTCGACACTCGGGCCGTTGGCGCCGAATGGGATGGAGTGGTAAAGACAATATACCTCAGCCTACAGTCAACAATAAAATTTACCACTGATGGCAATCGGAGGGAATTGTAGGTCAGTAGACTTCCATAAAAGTGTGTTCTGTTCGGATGTCTGACGACCTGCGAGCGGTGAATTTCTCACGAAATTACAACGGCAAAGGACGGCGGGTAAGGAGTGCCTGCGGAGGCTGCTTGAATTTTTGGCTGGAAAATTTAACTTACCTCTCTACTTTAGTTCTGAAGTTGAGGAGGGGCCGTTCAATGGTGAAGCAGAGCGCATTATTCGAACCGATTTCTCACGATTCGGTAGCTGACGCAGTGGTCCATCAGATCGAAACGATGATCGTGAATGGCATCCTCAAAGAGGGTGCGCGGCTGCCGTCCGAACGCGAAATGGCTGAACGGCTAGAGGTGTCGCGGCCTAAACTGCGTGAAGCCCTGAAGCAGCTTGAAGACGAAGGGTTGCTGATTGTTCGCCATGGCGAAGGGTCGTTTATTGCGCAGCTAACTGGCACCGCAATGACGCCTGCGTTCCTCGATCTTTATGCGCGGCACCCTGCGGCGTTCTACGATTATCTGGAGTATCGCCGCGAACAGGAAGCCTTTGCTGCGCGGTTGGCAGCACAGCGGGCGACCCAGACTGATAAGGACATTATCGCGTCGATCTTGGATCGCATGGTGAAAGCGCATGAGGATCAAGACTTAGAAGCGTCAAAGGTTGCGGATATCAGTTTCCACTCTGCCGTAGCGGATGCGAGCAACAATTCCACGCTCATCCATATGATGGCGTCGATCTATGATTTGACCCGTAGAGGGGTGTTCTATAACCGCAATTTCCTGCGTACGATTGATACTGCGGGCGATCGGCTGCTCGAACAACACAAGGCCATTGCGGAGGCGATTTTTGCCAGCGATCCCATCGCCGCAGAGGCCGCGGCTCGCGCCCATATTGATTTCGTCGAGACGTCGTTTCGTTTGGGCCACGACCGTGATCAGCGTGAACGTATGGCAGAAAAGCGAAAACTGCTGTGGGATAAGGGCTAATCGGCGGTATCAATAAATAACGGGACAAATTTAAAATTTGCCTTAGGTTGACGCCTGTTCGGTCACCCCGCCGTCATGGGGCACAAATAGAACCAGTTGGAAGGGAGGCTGACTGTCGTTCGTATGGAGTTCGTAGAGTTTTCTCATAACCTATGGCTGATAGTGGCGTCGTTCGCGGTGGCGCTAATGGCGGGCTTTACGGGCCTGAGCCTTACCAACGGGTTGTCTACTTATTCCTACACGCAGCGCAAAATCGCGATCTCGTTCGCGTCTATTGCGCTAGGGGGCGGCATTTGGTCGATGCACTTTGTTGCGATGCTCGGGCTGCAGTTACCGTTTGTGTTTTACTATGACGCCGCAGTTACGTTGACCTCGGCCTTGGTCGCGATCCTTGTGGTCGGCACGGCGCTGTTGATCCTGCACTTTGGTAAACGCACACGGGCAAAGCTATTGCTCGCAGGTGTGATTGTCGGCGTTGGGATCGGCGCGATGCATTACATTGGCATGGCTGCGCTCGAATTGTGTCGAGCGGTCTATACGCCGCTTGGGATCGGGATTTCGATCGTGGCGTCCTGTGTGCTGAGTGTGATCGCCTTTGGCATTGCTTACGGTCGGCGCAATCGGCGGAACATCTTGCTGGGCACTGTAGTATTTGGATTTGCAGTCTGTGGTGTGCACTTCGTTGCGATTGCGGGGACGAACTTTGTTCAAATGCTTGTACCGTCACAGGTCGGGCCGATGATCGGGAACGAGACATTGGCGATTGGCGTTGTTCTGACGAGCTTTGCTCTTTGTGGAGCGTTCTTGCTGTCGACGACGACGTTCTTGCCGTCGGAAAACGTGGCGGTGGCAGAGCCTGTCGAGGCGCAGCAAGTTGAAGAGGTGGCAACACCCACGCCCATCGCAACCCGCCAGATCCCTTACGAACAAGAGGGTCGCACGCAGTTCATTGATGCGTCGAATGTGGCAGCTATTCGGGCCGAAGGGCACTACACCTACATCTATACCAAGTCGGGCCAGTTCTTTTGTGCGTGGTCGATTGCGGATGCTACAAAACGCCTCGCGAATTCGAACTTTATTAAGACCCACCGTAGCTATCTGGTGAACCCCGCGATGGTCACTGGTTTCGAACGGCTAAAGGACACGGGTGTCTGTTACTTCAATTTGCCCGAGCTTCCGAAGGTTCCCGTGAGCCGTTCGCAGCTCAAACCTGTGCGTGACGTTTTAGGCGTTTAACGCTTTCGCATTTCGTGCGGGCCTATTCGCGTTTCGTGAAAATTCCCTCGTTTTTCGCTGACGAACCGCTGACGGCGGTGTGCTTCGGTATGCAGTCTCCTCTCATCTGATCATTGCCGGCAGGGAGGGCCACTAATGATTCCAGCCTCATTCGATTACCATCGACCATCCGATATGGACGGGGTCATCGCGCTCTTGAAGGAGCACGGTGACGACGCTCGTGTGTTGGCCGGTGGGCATAGCCTCATTCCGATGATGAAACTCCGTATGGCAGAGGTGCCACACCTCATCGACCTTCAGTCGATCGAAAGTCTGCGCGGGATTTCCATCAACGGGTCACGCGTGACCATCGGTGCGATGGTCACGCAGCATGATATCATCAACCACTCGGAGCTGACCAAGGTGGCTCCGATCATGCGCGAAACCTCATTGCAGATCGCGGACCCGCAGGTGCGGTACATGGGCACCGTCGGTGGCAACGTCGCGAACGGCGACCCAGGCAACGACATGCCGGGTTTGATGCAGTGCCTCGATGCGACGCTGCATTTGGTGGGCCCCGATGGCACCCGCGAAGTTGCGGCTCGTGACTACTACGAGGCGGCATATGTCACTGCACGCGAAGAGGACGAAGTCCTCACCGCGATCAGCTTTGATGCGCCGTCGGGTGGGTATTCCTACGAAAAGCAGAAGCGCAAAATCGGCGACTATGCCACCGCTGCCGCTGCCGTCACCATCCAAACTTCAGGTGGCAAAGTGTCGAGCGCGTCTATCGCGATGACCAACCTCAGCGACGTGCCTGTGTGGTCCGAAGCTGCGGCTGATGCTCTGGTTGGCACCGCCTGCGATGCAGACGCGATCAAAGCCGCCGTCAACGCGATGCTCGATGACATCGACCCGACCGAAGACAACCGCGGGCCAGTTGCGTTCAAACGCCATGTGGCCGGCATCATCCTCACTCGCGCGATCACCCGCGCTTGGGACCGCGCGTAAGGAGAGACCCATGTCAAACAAGATGCACATCAAACTCAACGTGAACGGCGAGGGCCACGAATTTCTGGCCGAACCGCGCGAACTGTTGATCTACACGCTGCGCGAACGCCTGAACATCACGGGTCCGCACATCGGCTGCGAAACGTCCCACTGTGGCGCTTGCACCGTCACCATCAACGGTAAGTCGGTGAAAGCCTGCACCATGTTCGTCGCCCAAGCTGACGGCGCAGACATCACCACCATCGAAGGTCTGGGCGGCCCCGACAACATGCACGTCCTGCAAGAAGCATTTCGTGAACACCACGGGCTTCAGTGCGGATACTGCACACCGGGCATGATCACACGGGCGTCCAAACTGCTCGAAGAAAATCCAAACCCGACCGAAGAGGAAGTCCGCTTTGGCATGGCAGGGAACATCTGCCGCTGCACAGGCTACCAGAACATCGTGAAATCCATCCTTGCCGCTGCAAGCGAGCTGAACGCCGCGAAGGAGGCCGCAGAATGAAAGACCTGAACGAAGATCAAGTAGCGCGTTCCGCCAATCTCAAGGGCATGGGTTGCTCGCGCAAGCGGGTTGAGGACGCACGTTTCACCCAAGGCAAAGGCAACTACGTCGATGACGTGAAACTGCCCGGCATGCTGCACGGCGATTTCGTCCGTTCGCCCTATGCCCACGCGCGGATCAAATCCATTGATACGTCCAAGGCGATGGCGGTAGACGGTGTGATTGCTGTTCTGACGGCGGCTGACCTCGCTCCGCTGAACCTTCACTGGATGCCGACCCTTGCTGGCGACAAACAGATGGTTCTGGCGGATGGTAAAGTTCTGTTCCAAGGGCAAGAGGTTGCCTTTGTCGTCGCCAAAGATCGCTTTATCGCGGCTGACGCGGTCGAACTGGTCGAAGTCGATTACGAAGAACTGCCCGTGATTGTGAACCCGTTCGAGGCGCTGCAATCCGATGTGGTTCTGCGCGAAGACATCGCCGACCAGAAAGAAGGCGCGCATGGTCCGCGTAAGCATCACAACCACATCTTTACGTGGGAAGCAGGCGAAGAGGCCGCAACCAACGACGTGATCGACAACGCCGAAGTCGTCGCGACCGAAACCATGTATTATCACCGCACGCACCCGTGCCCGCTGGAAACCTGCGGCTCGGTCGCGTCGATGGACAAGGTGAACGGCAAGCTCACCGTTTGGGGCACGTTCCAAGCACCGCACGTGGTGCGGACCGTCGCGTCCCTTCTGTCGGGTATCGAAGAGCACAACATCCGTGTGATTTCCCCCGACATTGGTGGCGGCTTTGGTAATAAAGTGGGCGTTTATCCAGGCTACGTCTGTTCGATCGTTGCATCCATCGTAACGGGAAAGCCCGTGAAGTGGATCGAGGACCGTATGGAAAACCTCATGTCCACCGCGTTTGCTCGCGATTACTGGATGACGGGTAAAATCGCTGCAACCAAGGACGGCAAAATCACTGGCCTTCATTGCCACGTGACCGCTGACCACGGCGCGTTCGACGCTTGTGCGGACCCGACCAAGTTCCCCGCCGGCTTTATGAACATCTGCACGGGGTCCTATGACATCCCGACCGCTTACCTCGCGGTTGATGGTGTCTACACGAACAAAGCACCGGGTGGCGTGTCCTACCGTTGTTCGTTCCGTGTGACCGAAGCGGTCTATTTCATCGAGCGGATGATCGAAGTCCTCGCGATTGAGTTGAATATGGATGCGGCAGAGCTGCGTCGCATCAACTTTATCAAGAAAGACCAGTTCCCCTATCAGTCGGCTCTCGGCTGGGAATATGACTCGGGCGATTATCACACCGCATGGGATAAGGCGCTGAAGGCGGTCGACTACGAAGGGCTGCGCAAAGAGCAGGCCGAACGCGTTGAGGCGTTCAAACGTGGTGAAACCCGTTCGCTCATGGGGATCGGCCTGTCCTTCTTTACGGAGATCGTCGGGGCAGGACCTGTGAAGAACTGCGATATCCTCGGCATGGGTATGTTCGATAGCTGCGAAATCCGTATCCACCCGACAGGGTCCGCGATTGCGCGTCTGGGTACCATTTCGCAGGGGCAGGGTCACGCGACAACCTTTGCGCAGATCCTTGCGTCCGAGATTGGTCTACCAGCGGATAGCATCACCATCGAAGAAGGTGACACCGACACCGCGCCATATGGTCTGGGCACCTACGGGTCCCGTTCGACCCCAGTGGCAGGTGCGGCAACCGCTCTCGCTGGTCGGAAAATCCGTGCCAAAGCGCAGATGATCGCGGCGTACCTCCTTGAGGTGCATGACGATGACCTCGAGTGGGACATTGACCGCTTTGTCGTGAAGGGTGCGCCTGAACGGTTCAAGACCATGAAGGAAATCGCTTATGCGGCGTATAATCAGGCCATCCCAGGGGTTGAGCCGGGCTTAGAGGCTGTCAGCTACTACGATCCGCCGAACATGACTTACCCCTTCGGTGCCTACGTCTGCGTCATGGATATCGACGTGGATACTGGCGTCCAGACCATCCGCCGCTTCTATGCGCTGGACGACTGCGGCACACGTATCAACCCGATGATCATCGAAGGTCAGGTGCATGGTGGTTTGACCGAAGCTCTTGCCGTCGCACTGGGCCAAGAGATCGCCTACGACGATATGGGCAACGTGAAAACGGGGACGTTGATGGACTTCTTCCTGCCGACTGCATGGGAAGTGCCGAACTACGAAACCGACCACACCGTCACTCCGTCGCCGCACCATCCAATCGGTGCCAAGGGCGTGGGCGAAAGCCCGCACGTCGGTGGTGTCCCGTGTTTCTCGAACGCTGTGAACGATGCGTTCCGTGCGTTTGGCAACCGTCACACCCACATGCCGCACGACCATTGGCGGATTTGGCAGACGGCGAACAAGCTCGGTCTGCACGGCTAAATCGGAACGGGCTGCCCTGTCATGGGGCGGCCCACCTTTGATGGGTTGAAGTCATGGATTGCACCGCGCTCAAAACCGCTATGGCGGAACAGGGATATGTTGTTTCTGATGATCTGGCGATGGCCGTTCATCTGGCGCTCGCCCTTGGTCGTCCGCTTCTTCTTGAAGGGGCAGCAGGTGTCGGCAAGACAGAGATTGCGCGGGTACTGGCCGCGGTCCAAGACACGAAACTGATCCGGCTTCAGTGCTATGAGGGTTTGGATGCGTCACAAGCCATCTATGAATGGAATTACCAAAAGCAGCTTCTTTCGATCCGCGCTGCCGCTGATGGTGGCACAGCGAAAGAGGTAGAAGCACGGATATTTTCCGAAGAGTTCCTGCTAGAGCGCCCGCTCTTAGCCGCGATCCGTCAGGATAAGGCGCCCGTTCTGCTGGTCGATGAGATCGACCGCGCGGACGAAGAGTTCGAGGCGTTCCTCCTCGAAATCCTATCGGATTTCCAAATCACGATCCCCGAATTAGGCACTATTACAGCCCAATCGCGCCCTATCGTGATCCTGACGGCCAACGGCACGCGGGATCTATCGGACGCTTTGCGGCGGCGCTGCCTCTATGCGCATGTCGATTATCCCGACCGCCAGACTGAACTGTCGATCCTCAAGGCGCGCTGTCCAGAGGTCGAGGTGCAGCTTGCCAATCAGATCATCGGTTTTGTTCAGAGCCTGCGCAAAGAGCAATTGGAAAAGACGCCCGGCATTGCAGAGATGCTCGATTTTGCGGCGGCTCTGATTGGGCTTGGCGTGACTGATCTGACCCATGATCCTGTGATCCTGCAGGCGACGATGGCAACGCTTTTGAAGACAGAGAGCGACCGCTTTAACATCACGACCGAGATCACACAGCGGCTCGCGGGGAAGGCAGCATGACGCGGGTCACGAAATTCTCGGGCCGCGATGCGGGGCCTTCTGCGCGGATGGCAGGGTTTATGGCGCATCTACGGGACAACGGGCTTCGCGTCGGCGTAAGCGAGGCCGAAGCTGCGCTGACGGCTTTGACACAGGTTGATCCCCATGACCCGACCCAATCGCGCTGTGCGCTCAAGGCAGTGCTGACGGGTTGTGCCGAAGAAAACGCGCGGTTCGATGACCTTTTCGATAGTTTCTGGATGAACGGGGGCAAGGTGAAAGAGCGGGTTATGCCATCGCTCAACACCCTGTCGGATAGCGTTCATTCTTCGCGCTCGGCTGAGGGCGAACAGGCGGGCGGTGGCAGGGGAGAAGCCACCGCCCCCGACGGATCAGATGGCGAAGCGGATGCCGATGGCGAAGGTAAACTTGTCGCCACGACCTTGCGCCAAAAGATGAAGCGCGACCTGCGTGATGTGGTGCAAACGGACGACATCCGCGAGGCTGAAGAGATCGCACGACGGCTTGGCATTGCCTTGCGGCATCGTCGGTCACGGCGACGCAAAGCGGCGCAAAAGGGTGATCGTATCCATTTCCGCAAACTTATTCGGCAGAGCCTCCAGACGGGCGGCGAACCCATTCGACTGCCAAAGAAATCCCGCCCTGATCGGCCGCAAAAGATCGTCGCCATTTGCGATGTGTCTGGGTCGATGACGCTCTATGCGCAGGTGTTTCTGGCCTTCATTGCGGGGCTGATGCGGTCGGATGATACGGCGGATGCCTATCTGTTCCACACCCGTCTTGTGCGGATCGCCGAGGCCCTGCGCGACCGTGATCCTCTGCGGGCATTGGGGCGTCTGTCGGTGCTCGCCGATGGTTTTGGCGGGGGGTCGAAGATCGGTGAATCCCTCATGCAATTCGCTCGAACCTATGCCCGTAAATTTGTGGACGGTCGGACAGTCGTGATGATTTTGTCGGACGGTTACGACACTGGATCTGCTGATGAATTGGGCGAGGCGATGCGTCTTTTGAAAAAACGTGGCTGCAAGGTGATCTGGCTTAACCCATTGAAAGGGTGGAAAGATTACGAACCCGTTGCAGCAGGTATGGCTGCCGCGCTTCCCTACGTTGATCTTTTTCGTCCTGCCAATCGGCTGGCCGATCTTGCCGCCCTTGAACCGGAGTTAATGCGCCTATGATGACCGCTAAATTCTCTGACATGACGTTACAAGACCTCGCTCAATCACTGTCCGAGCGGGGCGAACCCTACGCCATCGCGACCGTCATTCGAACGGTCGGGCTGACGGCCGCGAAACCCGGTGCGAAGGCGATTTTGAACCATGAGGGCCAGATCATTGAGGGTTGGATTGGCGGCGGATGTGTTCGTTCGGCCCTAACCAAAGCGGCGATCAAAGCATTGGAACTGGGCGATCCTCAGTTGATTTCTTTGGCCCCCGCCGAAGTGCTGGCTGATCTGTCGGTTGAGGCAGGGTCAGAGGTGAATGGCGTACGTTACGCCCGCAATGGATGCCCGTCCAAAGGGTCGCTCGATATTTTTGTGGAGCCCGTTTTGCCGATGCCTGAACTGTTCATTTACGGGATGTCGCCTGTTGCACGTGCGCTCGCCAGCCTCGCGCCGCGGTTCCAATGGTCGGTCGAAACGGTGACGGCAGAGGACGGGGCGAAACCGCTGCCGCAGGGCGCACGTCGTATGATCGTTGTGGCGACCCAAGGCAAAGACGACATGGCTGCGCTGACGGCTGCGTTGGCAACGGATGCCGAACACATCGCCTTTGTTGCGAGCCGCAAGAAGTGGGCCTCGCTGTCTGAAAAATTGCAAAGTTCAGGTGTAACGGAGACTGCTTTGGCGCGTGTTCAAGCCCCCGCGGGCCTCGCGATTGATGCGGTTACACCAGATGAGATCGCCTTGTCGATCCTAGCCCAGCTGACGCAATTGCGCCGCGCAAAACATCGGACGGAGGACGACAATGTCTGATCCGACTCCGACCGAGAAAACCACTCTTCAGCGGTTGGTAGATGCCGTGAAACCTCGCCCTCTGACGCCAGAACAGGCTGCAGTTTTGGCGACCGTGAAATTCCCCTGTTGTTGAAAAGGACACACTGATGGAACTCAAAGACGAAATTCTGATCGATGCCCCCAAAGACCGCGTTTATGCCGCCTTGAACGATCCAGAGATCCTCAAGCAATGCATTCCAGGCTGTGAGGAATTGATCCAGCATTCCGACACCGAACTTCAAGCCAAGGTTGTCCTGAAGATCGGACCTGTGAAGGCAAAGTTCAGCGGGAATGTGACGCTTGATAAATCGGGTGCGCCAGATGCGTTTTCGCTGACGGGGCAGGGGAACGGTGGTGCCGCGGGCCACGCCAAAGGCGGCGCAGATGTGACGCTGACCGAGGTCGACGGTAAAACCATGCTGACCTACGAAGCGAAGGCCGAGATTGGTGGCAAGCTTGCCCAGCTTGGTAGTCGTTTGATCCAAGGCACGGCGAAGAAGCTGGCGGGTGCGTTCTTTACCAAATTCGCCGAAGTAATCACTGAAACCGCTGAGGCATAAAATGACAAAGGGCGGCCCAGTTGGTGCCGCCCTTCTTAGTCTAGTGGCGGATTGGTGACGTGCCTTGGCATGATCAAGAGCGTCCCTGCTGCGATGATTTTCAGGGCGCAGGGTAGCACGGCGTAAAGTAGGGTTAGCCGGTCGAGGGCTATATTCGAGTTGTCGCCTGCAGGAACAAACCCGACCACATCTAAGGTAGGTAAAACCATCACTGCCGCCAAAGGCAGCGATAGCTTCGTTGCAAAAGACCACAGTCCGAACGATTGGCCTGTCGCAATCCCTGCGCGACCTAAGATGGCTGCAAAAACAGCGGGTAAGATCACCAATTCAGCGCCAACCGCTGCGCCTGATGCGATACAGATGATGGCGAAAGGGATCGCGTCACCAATACTCAAGAACGCCGTTCCAATGAAAGCCGATACGGAGAGGAGCATTGCGCTCAGCAAGACTGGACGGACGCCAAAGTGACGGGCGAGGCGGCTCCAGATAGGGATGGCCAGTCCTGATGCGGCAAAGAACAAGATCAGCAATCCGCCTGACCAATTAGGGAGCATCAGCCTGTCTTCAACGAAGAACAGAAATAGGGTCGAAGTGATGGCGACGGGCAGGCTGTTTACGACTGCGAGGAGGAGAAGCCAGCCACCGCCTGCTGCTAATAGCTTGCGGATGTCAAAAGGGACCGGGGTTGTGGTTGGTCGATCCCATAGGTTTCTCGTCGCGAGGTAGGAAAGTATAATTAGACCCGCGAGTGCCCAACCGAAAAGCCGAAAACCATCGCTCAATACGACTGGTCCCACGGCTGCAAAGATGACCCCCGCGATCAGTCCAACTTCACGGTAGGTGGCGAGACGAAGTTGGGCTTTGGGATCTGCCGACCCTGCAAGCGCTGCACTATCGCCGTATAAAAGGATCGCACCAAAGCTGTAGCCCGAAAACACGAGCACCAAAGTTGCGATCAACCAGAGGCGCGCATCGAAAACAGGCGCCACAGAAAACAAGAGCACAAAACCGAGCGCCATCATTCCCAGTGCGATGGCTGCAAGCATTCGGCGAGGGCCGCGCCAATGGTCAATGATGCGGCCGAGGATTGGGTCTTGGGCAAAGTCAAAGATGCGGATGCCCATAACAATAGCCCCCACCGTCGCCAGATTTAGGCCGAGTTCAACTACCGCAAAACGAGGGAGATGGATGTAAATCGGCAAGCCCGCCGAGGCGAGCATCATGGCAAAGAGGCTAACACGCCAATAACTCGTCATAGCCCGCGCAGTTTTCGAGATAGGGCGGTGAACCGGCTTTGGTCCGATAGCCAGATAGAGAGGAACCGTTTGCGAATATCAGGATAGGTGATGGTGCAGGTCTTTCTGCCATTGCGCCACAGTTCGATCTCATCAGGAGTTTGCCCGACGGCTAGGTAGCTGTCGCCTTTTCCGACATCATAGAAGCATTCTGATAGGACCGATATGACAGTTGGAATGTCGTCGCGGTCCCCTTCAATACGGCGCAATTCGGCTTCGGTCCCGCGTATCAAATCTTGGGCCGAAAACCCGCGTTTGTAGTTCAGCTCTAACGCCATCGGTGCGGCCCAATCAAAGGCTGCGCCAGACGGTGTATAGAGGCGAGCGTCATAGGCGGTGATACCAATTAGGCCCAGACTGGCCTCGCCGATCATCACGGGATTGGGTAGACCTGCAGTCTGGACCGCGTCTTGGGCTATTGCGGGTCCAGCTAAGAGGACGATTGCAGAAATCAAACGAAACATGCGCGGCAACGGCTCTTTGATCAACCAATACGCGATATAGTTAGAGCGCCGTTGCCATCTGAAAAGGTGTTTTCTGAAATCAGTAGGTTTTGACGGGTGCTGCTATCTGGCCAGTAGCCTCAGTCAAATTTCTACGCGCACTTTCCACGAGCATGGCCACGTCGAATATGCCTGCAATCATGCGGTAGCCAAGCTGATCAAGCTCTTTCCAATCTCGTCCCGCGCTACGCACCGTTGCGAGCGGCATGTCGTGATGTTCGGCTGCCGCTTCGACTTTAGTGATTAGTTCGAGAACTTCAGGATGATCTAGGTGTTCAAGGTGCCCTGCGGACGCAGCAAGATCGTTTGGGCCAATGAAAATCATATCGACACCCTCTACAGCCATAATGTCGTCAATTTGATCGACAGCTTCGACATGTTCGCACTGGATGATGATCGTGATCTCATTGAAAGAGTCCACGAGGCCATAGTCTGGGCGTGCGCCCCAGTTTGATCCGCGCACAATTGACGCCGCATATCCTCGATGACCTTTTAGCGGGTAGTAAAACGCAGATACGATCTGTTCGGCTTCTGCACGTGTGTTGACCATCGGGACGATAAAATTGCGAAACCCACGGTCGAGTGCCCGTTTGATCAAGGTATCGTTGCCGTCGGGAAGTCGCAGGATTGTTGTGCCGCCGCAAGCCTCAACAGCTCGAGCAACATTGACCCAATCTTCGAGTTCGCCGCGACCATGTTCGCCGTCGATGATGATGGTGTCCCATCCGTGGGTCACAAGGATTTCGGCAATGTCAGGACTGCCCAATTCGACCCAAGCGGCAGGGATCATTGCGGGTGTTTTTAGCCGCTGTTTGAAAGACGAGGTCATGGGGCATCTCCAGTCTAGGAATCTGGTGAACGGTATGACGCCGTTTGTGCTTTGTCCATTTGACCCTGCGTAAAATGGCTGATCACAATCGTCGGGCGCGACGGCCTGTCACAGATTTGGCATGGGGCCTAGACTTGGCCGACTAGGGACACCAACATGGCGCAAATTTGGACAGACTAGAAAAGGACATCTCATGGACCCGATCGTCATCGTAAGTATGGCCCGCACACCGATGGGCGGCTTTATGGGCAGTTTGTCCAAAATCGCTGCGCCTGATCTGGGCGCGAGCGCCATTGCGGGCGCTGTTGCCCGCGCGGACATTGCTGGGGACAAAGTTGATCAGGTGATCATGGGTAACGTTCTGCCCGCAGGTTTGGGTCAAGCGCCAGCGCGTCAGGCGTCGATGGGTGCGGGTCTGCCATTGGACGTGCGCTGTCAGACCGTGGGCAAGGTGTGCGGTTCGGGCATGCAGGCGATCATGAACGCCCACGACATGATCAAGGCGGGATCGTCTGATATCGTCGTCGCTGGCGGGATGGAGAGCATGTCAGGTGCGCCGTATCTCTTGGAAAAAGCGCGGACGGGGTATCGCGCGGGGCATGGCAAGGTTATGGACCACATGTTCCTCGATGGGCTTGAGGATGCCTATGATAAAGGCCGCGCAATGGGTACCTTTGCCGAAGAATGCGCCGACACCTATGGCTTCACCCGCGAGGAACAAGACGCCTATGCGCTGCAATCGCTGGACCGTGCAAAGACTGCGATTGAAACGGGTGCGTTTGATGGTGAGATCGTCGCGGTTGGGGATGTGACGACCGATGAACAACCGGGTCGCGCGCGGCCCGAGAAAATCCCAACGCTGAAACCTGCATTCCGTGAAGGCGGCACTGTGACCGCGGCGAACTCTTCGTCCATCTCCGACGGTGCTGCGGCGCTGGTCCTGACGCGTGCATCGCAGGCAGAGGCGATGGGCCTTGCCCCGATTGCGGTGATCCGTGGGCACGCGGGCCATGCGCAAGCGCCGTCACTGTTCACCACCGCGCCGATCCCTGCGATCCAAAAGGTTCTGACCCAAGTCGGCTGGAGCGTGGATGATGTCGACCTCTTTGAGATCAACGAAGCCTTTGCCGTCGTTGCCATGGCCGCCATCCGCGATCTTGGGCTCGATGATGCAAAGGTGAACGTAAACGGCGGTGCCTGTGCCTTGGGCCATCCTATTGGATGTTCGGGCGCGCGGATTGTCGTCACGCTTATCGCGGCTCTTCAGGCTCGTGGCCTGAAGAAAGGCGTTGCGTCGCTCTGTATTGGCGGTGGTGAGGCGACGGCGCTGGCGGTCGAGCTTCTGTAAGGTCTGTTCATCCAAAAATAGGACCGCGGGTTTTCGCGGTCCTAGCCTACGAAGCTTCAATGATTAGAGTTGGTGTTGCTTGTGTAGAGAGTGCTGGGCAAGCCGTCCGACTTAACTGTCTTGAGCCGCGTAGAGTGAGTGGCTAGGGTTTTGGCAAAACCCGCAGGAGGCATCGTGGACCATAAGTATAATCAGCCCCTTGGGGGGAATGAGGTGCCTCGCTTCGGCGGCCCTGTGACTATGATGCGGTTGCCCGCCTGCGTAGATGCAAGCGGGCTAGACGCTTGTTTCGTTGGCATTCCGATGGACATCGGTGCATCCAATCGGTCGGGCACGCGGTTCGGTCCTCGTCAGATCCGCGCTGAATCTAGCATGCTGCGGCCATATAATATGGCAACGGGTGCGGCACCGTTTGATCACATGCAGGTCGGCGATATTGGTGACGTTCCAATCAACACGTTTGACCTCAAGGACACGGTTAAGCGCATCGCGGACTTTTATCGTGATTTGCTAAAGCATGATGTCGTGCCGCTGACCCTCGGCGGCGATCACACGCTGACCTATCCTGTGCTGCAAGCCATCGCTGAAAAGCACGGCCCTGTTGCGCTGATCCACATCGATGCCCACGCGGACATCAATGACGAGATGTTCGGCGAAAAGATCGCCCATGGGACGCCGTTCCGCCGCGCCTTTGATGAGGGCCTTCTGAACAATGATAAGGTCTATCAGATCGGTTTGCGGGGCACGGGGTACGCCGCCGATGATTTCGATTGGTCCCGTCGGCAGGGCTGGACTGTTGTTCAGGCCGAAGAATGCTGGGGACAGTCTCTTAAACCGTTGATCAACCGTATTCGCAAAGAGATTGGCGATACGCCGACCTATATAACCTATGATATCGATAGCCTCGACCCAGCCTTTGCGCCGGGTACGGGGACAGTTGAAATCGGGGGTCTAACGACATGGCAAGCATTGGAACTGATCCGCGGCTGTGCGGGGCTGAATGTTGTTGGTGGTGACCTTGTTGAGGTGTCCCCGCCTTATGATCCTAGCGGAAACACTGCGCTGATTGGGGCAAACCTTCTGTATGAGATGCTCTGCATTTTGCCGAAATGCCAACGCGCGAAATCATGACCAGTCTTGTCAAACGGACCCGGGCAAATACAGCAGTGGGTCCAAGATTTGCGGGCCCGTTGTAAGGTTTGGCTCTTCGAGGGTCGCTTTGCCTGTTTAAGGCAGTTGTCGACACTTTCGCCTACTCTGTGGCGGAGCATTCGGTAACGATCAAAGACGACGAATGCGAGGCCTTTCTGAACGGGTTGAAGTGAGTCGTAGGTTGTATGACGTTTTAACGTCATTTAGGTGTTTCCTGTTGACGTTTTAATCTCAATCCCTCACCCCTTATTGCCAAGAGGGTGAAGGAAGCCAAAATGAGCAATCGTCCGACTGTCAAAGATGTTGCGCGTGAAGCTGGGGTGAGTGTCACCACCGTGGATCGTGCGTTGAATGGTCGGGCGGTTGTTCGCGAAGACACGCTTCGTCGTATCGCGGATGCGGCGCACCGCATTGGCTACCACGCCCGTGGGCTATTCGATCACCGTTTGAATACTGTCGCGCCAGAAAAGAAATTTGGTTTTGTTCTGGTGAAGGAAAAGCACGAGTTTTATCAGAATTTTGCGCGCGAGATTGAGCAGGCCATTGCCGCGCGGACGGATGTTCGGGGACACGCGATCATTCGTTTTGCACAATCACAGTCACCCGAAGAATTCGCAGAGTTGATCCAGTCGGTGGGCGAACGGGTTGATGCGTTGGCCTGCACTGCCGTCAATCATCAAAAGCTGAATCAGGTCGTTGAGGAATTGCGCCAAAAAGGTGTGCCGACGTTCTCTTTGCTCAATGACTTTGCGCAGGGACTTCGCCGTAACTATCTGGGAATAAACAATATGAAGGTGGGGCGGAGTGCTGCGTGGATGCTGACGCATTCCGCAAAACTACCTGGTCGGTTGGCGATTTTCGTCGGCGGAAACCGCTGGCACGGCCATGATCTTCGTGAGGTTGGGTTCCGTGGATATGTCCGTGAGAATGCCCCAGAGTTTACCGTGGTAGATACTTTGGTGAACTTGGAAGCGCGGCAAGTGACCTATGAAGCGACCCTCGATTTGATCGAGCGTTATCCAGATCTGCGTGGGATATATGTTGCGGGTGGAGGTATGGAGGGTGCCATCGCTGCGATGCGCGAGGTGTCAGAGCCGGGGCAGGTGCAGTTGGTGGTGAACGAATTGACCGCCGAAAGCCGTGCGGGTTTGTTGGATGGCTACGTTACCATGGTGATTGGTACGCCCCTTCCGCAATTGTGCAGCGACCTGATCGGATTGATGATTTCAGAGAGCGAAGGGCATCTTGATGACACTGCAAGTCAACATTTTCTAGAGCCACGGATTGTTCTTCCAGAGATGCTATAATGACGCAAATACGTCATTTAGCTTGTGCAGAAAAACGTCATTTTTGACCTGAAAATGGCGTGCTCCATTGACGGCGCTGCGTGCAAAAGTCAGCGTCGCCTAGTCACTGTCACAGGCGGCGGATAGATCGCTGCCTGTGCTAAGACTCATGTCAAAGTTGACCTTTTCTGAAACGATTTAGGTAGACTATGATGTTAAATACAAAACTGAAATCCAACCCCTCCCGCAGGTTGTCCAACGCGGTAGAGGTCCGACACGACCCACATTAGTTTCCGGCGAGCTTCCGGAACCGGAGGAAAGAATGAGCCTACGTTTTGCTGTCCTTGGCGCTGGCCGTATTGGTCAGGTGCATGCCCGTGCAATTGCTTCTGTCGATGGCGCAGAACTGATCGCGATCGCGGAACCGTTTGAGGCAGCAGCCAAAGCCGCCCAAGAGAAATTCGGCTGCGAATTACGCACCATTGATGAGGTTGCGGCCTCTGACGATATCGATGCGGTTGTCATCTGCACACCGACCGATACCCACGCTGATCTGATTGAGAAATTCGCCAAAGTCGGGAAGGCTGTGTTCTGCGAGAAACCGATTGATCTGAACGTTGAACGCGTGAAGCAAGCGATCGCGACCGTAGAGGCCGAGGGTACCACTCTGATGGTAGGTTTTAACCGTCGTTTTGACCCCGACTTTATGGCTGTGAAAGCGGCGATTGATAACGGCACGTTGGGTGATGTTGAGATGGTGACAATCACTTCGCGTGACCCGGGTGCTCCGCCAGCTGAATACATTAAAGTGTCGGGCGGCATCTTCCGCGATATGACCATTCACGACTTTGACATGGCGCGTTGGTTGCTGGGCGAAGAAATCCAGACCGTCATGGCGCAGGCGTCGAACCTTGTTGATCCAGCGATTGGTGCTTTGGGCGACTATGACAGCGTGAACGTCATTCTGCGTACCGCTACAGGCAAGCAAGCTGTCATCACCAACTCGCGCCGCGCGACTTATGGCTATGATCAGCGTATTGAGGTTCACGGGTCCAAAGGCATGGCGGCTGCTAAGAACACCGCTGAGGCAAATATCGAAGTGGCAACAGCAGACGGGTTCAAACAGCCGCCGCTGCTTAACTTCTTCATGTCGCGCTATACTGCAGCCTATGCCAATGAAATCGCGGCTTTTGTTGATGCTGTTGCGAAAGGTGCAGAGACTCCGACGACGGGCCATGATGGCTTGAAGGCTCTCGAACTTGCTGAGGCTGCGTTGAAGTCGGCACAAACGGGCCAAGCTGTAAGACTATAATCCCCCGATCTGAGGCCTTTGGTTTTGGCTGAGGGCCTCAGGTCTATGAGTTTGTTTTTGATGGGCTCGGACAAAGGCGGACATCGTCTGTGCGGTGTTCTGAAAGGCAGAGATAAATGACGAAGACACTTGATGTAATTACGATTGGCCGTGCTGGCGTTGATCTTTACGGGACGCAGATTGGTGGTCGTCTTGAGGACATGGGTTCGTTTGAGAAGTACATCGGTGGCAGCCCAACGAACATTGCCTGCGGAACGGCGCGATTGGGTCTGAAGTCTGCGTTGATCACCCGTGTTGGCGATGAACATATGGGTCGGTTTATCCGCGAGCAGCTTGTGCGCGAGGGCGTGAATGTTGATGGGGTGATCACGGACCCTGAGCGTCTGACGGCGCTGGTTATTCTGGGCATTCGCGACGAAGAGCAGTTTCCGCTGATTTTCTATCGGGAAAACTGTGCGGATATGGCTCTGTGTGAAGATGATATTGACGAGGCGTTCATTGCCTCGGCGCGATCGGTTCTGGCGACGGGCACGCATTTGTCGAACGTAAAGACCGAAGCTGCGGTGATTAAGGCGCTGGAATTGGCGCGCAAGCACGGTGCGCAAACGGCTCTGGATATTGACTACCGCCCGAACCTTTGGGGTGTGGCGGGGCATGGCGATGGCGAGAGCCGTTTTGTTGAGAGCGCTGCGGTGACGGCAACGCTGCAAAAGTCGCTGCACTTCTTTGACCTGATCGTCGGCACCGAGGAAGAGTTCCACATTGCGGGCGGTTCGACCAACACGATCGAGGCGCTGCGGGCCGTGCGCAAGGTGTCGAACGCGACGTTGGTGTGCAAACGCGGTGCGGCGGGCGCTGTGGCCTTTGAGGGCGATATTCCTGACAGCCTTGATGAGGGGCAAACGGGTCCGGGCTTCCCAATTGAAGTGTTCAACGTATTGGGCGCGGGCGACGGGTTTTTCTCTGGTTTGATGAAGGGTTGGCTTGATGGTGAGGATTGGCCGACCGCGCTGAAATATGCGAATGCTTGTGGTGCCTTTGCGGTGTCGCGTCACGGCTGCACGCCTGCTTATCCGTCGCTTGAAGAGCTGGAGTTCTTCTTTGAGCGGGGCATCAAACAGCCTGACCTGCGCAATGATGCAGAGCTGGAGCAGATCCACTGGTCGACGAACCGTCACGGTGATTGGTCGACGATGCGGGTGTTTGCCTTTGACCACCGTATGCAGCTCGAAGAGATGGAGGGGTATACCCTCGCTAAGGGCGGTGAGTTCAAGGAACTGTGCCTCAAGGCCGCGCAGCAGGTTCAGAACGGGCAGGAGGGGTATGGTATCCTCTGCGACAACCGCATTGGGCGGAATGCGCTGCATGCGGCCTCGGGTTCGGGTCTGTGGGTTGGTCGTCCCGTTGAATGGCCGGGATCGCGTCCGCTGACGCTCGAGCCTGAGTTGGGATCGGACTTTGGTGGTCTGAACCAATGGGCCAAAGAGAACGTGGTGAAGGTTCTGTGCTTCTGTCACCCCGATGACGATGCAGAGATGCAAGCCCAGCAAGAAGCGACGGTGAAGCGTCTGTTCGAGGCATCGCGTCGGAATCGTCTGGAGTTCTTGCTTGAGGTGATCCCGTCGAAGGTGGCGCCTGTGACTGACGACACCACAGCAACCCTGATCCGTCGGTTCTATGAGATCGGCGTATATCCAGATTGGTGGAAGCTGGAGCCGATGAAGACCCATGCGGGGTGGCAGAACGCGATCAATGGGATCGAAGAAAACGACCCCCATACCCGCGGTATCGTGGTGCTGGGTCTTGATGCCCCTGAGGCGGAACTGAGCGCCTCGTTCGAGGTTGCGGCCAGCTATCCGCTGGTGCGTGGGTTCGCGGTTGGTCGAACGATCTTTGGCGATGCGGCGCGGGCTTGGATGAAGGGCGCGATGACGGATGCAGAGGCTATTGCACAAATGGCTGAGCGCTATACCAATTTGTGCAAGATTTGGGACGCAGCGCGCGTCAAAGCGGGAGGAAACGCATGACACAAACAATCCGACTGACTGCCGCACAGGCCATGGTGAAGTGGCTTTCTGTACAGTTCAACGAAGATGGCGACCGCTATATCGACGGTGTTTGGGGTATTTTTGGCCATGGTAACGTCGCGGGTCTGGGGGAGGCCCTCTACCATGCGGCTGACACTATGCCGACTTGGCGTGGACAAAACGAACAGACGATGGCGCATACGGCGATTGCCTATGCGAAAACACTCAAGCGCAAACGTGCGCAGGCTGTGACCTCTTCGATTGGGCCGGGTGCGACGAACATGGTGACGGCGGCGGCGCTGGCACATGTGAACCGTATCCCTGTGTTGTTTGTTCCGGGTGATGTGTTTGCAAACCGTCGTCCTGATCCTGTGCTGCAGCAGATCGAGAGCTTTGAGGATGGCACCGTCTCGGCCAATGATTGCTTCCGTCCTGTGGTGCGCTACTACGACCGCATCTCGCGTCCTGAGCATATCATGACGGCACTGCCGCGTGCTTTGGCGACGATGACCGATCCTGCGAATTGTGGTCCAGTGTGCCTATCGTTCTGCCAGGATACGCAAGCGGAAGCCTATGATTACCCTGTGGCGTTCTTTGAGCCCAAGGTCTGGCGCGTGCGCCGTCCAGAGCCCGATGCGGCTGAGTTGGCGCAGATCGCTGATCTGATCAAAGCGGCAAAGTCGCCTGTGATCGTTGCGGGCGGTGGCGTGATTTATTCCGAGGCCGAAGAGACGCTTGGCGCTTTTGCGACCGAATTCGGTATTCCCGTTGTTGAGACGCAGGCGGGCAAATCGGCTTTGGCGCAATCGCATCCGATGAACTACGGCGCCTCGGGCGTTGATGGCTCTGAGGCTGCGAATATCATGTCGAAAGAGGCCGATCTGGTGATCGGTGTCGGTACACGGTTCCAAGACTTTACCACGGGGTCGTGGTCGCTGTTTGAGAACCCGAACCGCAAATTGGTGTCGATCAACGTCGCGGCCTATGACGCGGTGAAACACGGGGCCTATCCGCTGGTGTCGGATGCGAAGGTCGCGCTTGAGAAACTGACAGGTCTTTTGGCGGGGTATTCGGCGTCGAACGCAAAACCTGCTGTTCGGGCGGAGTGGCTGGCAACAGTCGATGCGCATTGCGCGGATCGCAAGGGCGGCGAGGGCTACCTGCCGATGGATTGCGAAGTGATTGGCGCGGTTCAGCGGACCTCATCCGAGGCAACCATTGCGATGTGTGCGGCAGGCACGATGCCTGGTGCGCTCAAGCTGCTGTGGCAGTCGCCGCAGGGTGGATACCACATGGAATACGGCTTTAGCTGCATGGGCTACGAGGTCGCGGGCGCGATGGGTGTTAAACTCGCCGCACCAGAGCGTGACGTTGTGTGCTTTGTCGGTGATGGGTCCTATATGATGGCGAACTCTGAACTGGCGACGGCTGTGATGCGCCGGGTGCCGTTCACGGTGGTTCTGACCGATAACCGTGGGTTTGGCTGTATCAACCGCCTGCAGATGGGCACAGGCGGTGAGCAGTTTAACAACCTCTATAAAGACTGCCGCGTTGAAACCCAACCTGCGATCGACTTTGTGGCCCATGCGGGTTCAATGGGCGCGTATGCGGTGAAGGCACAGTCGATTGCCGACCTCGAGGCACATCTGGCGGCTGCGAAATCGCGCGATATCCCGACGGTGATCGTGATTGATACCGACCCGATGCACGGCCCCGGTGAAGCGGGTGGCGGCAGCTGGTGGGACGTGGCAATTCCTGAGGTTCCGAGCAACGACAGAATGTCGGACGCGCGGGATCGCTATGTCCAAAACATGAAACGTCAGAACCTTGTGAACTGATCAAAGAGAAAGACGTGGGGCTGGGCGGACCCTGCTCCAGACCTATTCGGGCGATGTGCCCTTTCGGAGTGACTAATAATGATCCAGTTCGGTACAAACCCGATCGCTTGGGCCAATGATGACGACCAGACCATCGGTGCGAATATCTCGACCGACCGTATTCTCGAAGAAGCGGGCCGTTTGATCGGGTTTGACGGTATTGAGAACGGCCACCGTTGGCCGAATGACCCTGCAGAGCTGAAATCGCTCTTGGGCGGCTATGGCCTGAAATTTATCTCTGGCTGGTATTCGACGAACCTCTTGGTTCAGTCTGTGGCCGAAGAGATTGAGGCGGTGCAGGGTCACCTTGCGAAGCTGAAGCACAACGATTGCAAGGTGTGTATCGTTTGTGAAACCTCGAATGCGATCCACGGCTCGGACCTGCCCGTGAATGACCGCCCGACCTTGACCGCCGATGAAATGGTCGCCTTTGGTGCCAAACTCGAAGAGTTCGCGCAATATCTGGCGGATCAGGGCGTGACCTTGGTCTATCACCACCACATGGGCACGATTGTAGAAAGCCCCGAGGAAATCGACGCGTTTATGGCGGCAACAGGTCCCGCGACGCATCTTTTGTTTGATGCGGGCCACTGTGCATTTGGTGGTGGCGACCCTGTAGCGGTGTTGAAGAAACACGTTGGTCGCGTTCGTCACTTCCACGCGAAAAACATCCGTCCTGCGATCACCGCAAAGGTTCGTGCAGAGGGTCTGTCTTTCCTTCAGGGGGTTGTTCAGGGCGCCTTTACCGTGCCGGGCGATCAAGAGGGCGGCGTTGATTTTAAACCGCTCCTGCAGATCCTTGCGGACAACAACTACGACGGTTGGATCGTGATTGAGGCAGAGCAGGACCCCGATGTGCGGAACCCGCTGTTGTATCAGACCCTAGGCCTGCATACGCTCAAGCGGATTGCAACAGAAACCGGGCTTATCTGATGTTTAAAATGAATGACCCCTTCTTCCGTCCTTTGTGGCTGCGCGTTCTTTTGGTCGCGATCTGCGTATTTTGGACGGTGGTCGAGCTTTGGACAGGATCGCCCGGTTGGGCCGTCATGTTCGGGGGTTTAGGGGCTTACGCTGCCTATTCGTTCTTTATCGTGTTTAACCCGACTGACCCTGAAAAGGACGCCGACGATGCCTGATCTTTTGTGCAAACCGTTTGGAACACATGGAAAGGTGCATCAGATCACGCCGCAGTCGGCAGGATGGCGCTATGTTGGGTTCTCGCTCTACCGTCTGCGTGCAGGCGAAACCGTGGGCGAGGCTTTGGGCGACAACGAAGCCATTTTGGTGATGGTCGAAGGCAAGGCAACCTTTGACGCCGCAGGGCAGTCTTGGGGGGAATTGGGCGAGCGGATGAACGTCTTTGAAAAGACGCCGCCGCATTGCCTTTATGTGCCGAACGACAACAGCTGGGAGGCGACCGCGACGACCGATTGCGTGATCGCGGTCTGTTTGGCGCCTGGTAAAAGTGGCCATGAGGCGCGTCGTATTGGGCCGGACGGGATCACGTTGACCCAGCGTGGGACGGGCACCAACACGCGCTTTATCAACAACATCGCGATGGAGAATGAGGACTACTGTGACAGCCTCTTGGTCACCGAAGTCTTTACCCCTGCGGGCCATTGGTCATCCTACCCGAGCCACCGCCATGATGAGGACGATTTCCCGCGGATTACCTACCTCGAAGAAACCTATTACCACCGTCTCAACCCTGCCCAAGGGTTCGGCATCCAGCGCGTCTACACCGAGGATGGCACCTTGGACGAGACCATGGCTGTGTCTGATGGCGATGTGGTTTTGGTCCCGCGTGGACATCACCCCTGCGGTGCGCCTTATGGGTTCGAGATGTATTATCTGAACGTCATGGCAGGACCGCGCCGCAACTGGCGTTTTGTGCCTGATCCCGCGGTCGAGCATCTCTTTTAAGATCGCAGCGGTGACGATTTAGCTGAAGTCGAGGTAATGCAGCTTTTGTCGTGATCGGCGGAGGTCAACCTAGCTCGACATTAACTCTCGCAAAATGGTCCTCGTAGCTTCGGTCATTGGGTTCATCGTCGCTTTGAGGATTTCGAGCCTGTCGAACTGGTCAGGATGATCTGTCAAAGTCTGGCGAAGTGCCGCGCCGAAGATCATCCGCAACTCTGTCCCGATGTTGAATTTGCAGATATTCGACCCGAGTGCCAATTCACGCCGTTGCGCTGATGGAACGCCTGATCCGCCGTGTATGACGAGTGGGACGTTTGTGACCGCTTCAATCGCGTGGATACGGTCGAGGTCCAAGCCTGCCCCATCCGTTTGTTGCAGGTGCACGTTTCCAACCGAAACGGCCATTGCGTCAACGCCTGTTTGCCGAGCAAACTCTGCCGCTTCAATTGGGTCTGTTCCCGCCGATTGTTCGCCGTTCGCATAGCCCACAAAACCAATTTCGCCTTCACAAGAGACCCCCGCGCGGTGCGCCATTTCCACAATGGCTGCGGTTTCATCAATGTTCTCACGCAAGGGTTTGCGCGATCCGTCGAACATGACTGAGGTGAATCCCGCGTCAATTGCCATTCGACAGTCGTCGAGCGAATACCCGTGGTCGAGGTGGGCGACCACAGGCACTGCGGCCTGCTCTGCAAGATGGCGAAACATCTGGCCTAGGATTGGCAGCGGTGTGTGCGCGCGGCAGGACGGACCTGCTTGTAATATCACAGGGCAACCCTCGGCTTCGGCGGCTTCAACATAGGCGCACATATCCTCCCAACCCAATGTGACTAGACCAGCCACGGCATAGCCTTGCTTGAGTGCGGGTTCCAGAACCTCGGCGAGCGTCGCGATGGTCATTTGAACTTGGCCACCATGTCTTTGATGCCGGGGATCGTTTCGACCTGATAGGCATGGATGGGCTGGAAAAACTGAACGAGACTGCGCTGGCTTAGGCCGCCGAGAATGGTGAAATAATACATCTCATACCCAGGCAGCACAGCGCAGGGATGGTAGCCTTTGTCGATGCAAATGGTGGAGCGGTCCATCAGTTGATAGGCATCGCCGACCTTACCTTCCTCGCGTTGAAGGATTTGCACCCCGCCGCCATGGTTCGGACGAAAGCGGAAGTTATAGGTCTCATCATGACGTGTCTCGATAAGGATTCCGTTGTCGTCCCAACGGTCCGTGTCGTGTTTATGCGACGGGAAGCCGGACCAGCCTCCCTGACCAACGGTAAAGAGTTCGGACACCAATAGACGACCAACTTTATCATGTTGTTTCTGGCCGAGGATGTGTTTGATCTTGCGGTGGGTCTTTGTGTCGTCCGACCCATATTGGACTTTGTCGATGTCTGCGACACGCACATCAAACGGGTCGAGAACTTTGTCGTATCGGGCACCTGCGATAAAGGTTTCAGTGTCACGTTTTGCGACCAAAGTTACCTTCGCGCCTGACGGGGCATAGACGCCCTCTGGTTCCCCATCCCACACATCGACCCCCCGATTGCCAAGGTCGGCAAAATGCACACCCTCTACGTCGACATCGACGGTGCCTGTCGCGGGTGCGATGCAGGTTTCGTAGTTCGGCACTTGATAGGTAAATGCTTCGCCCGCTTTGAGTTTAACGATGTTGAAGTAGTTCAGCGGAACCGTTGGATCGTTCGCATCCACGATCGGTTTGTTTTGGTTGTCGTGTGGGGGGATATGCATTGATCTCTCCTTAGGCCACCGGAGTGGGGCCGGGGTGATTGGTCAAAAACGTGTCGAGGTCATCGGGGTAGGGCATAGCGGGGGCGCACCCCGGTTTGGCGACAACGATTGCAGCGCAGGCTGATCCACGCAGAAGGGCCGTGTGCAGGTCATGACCGTCTGCGATAGACGTCAAAAAACCAGCCATGAAACTGTCGCCTGCACCGGTCGGTTTGACGGCTTCGACAGCGTAAATGCCCGTGCGCAATTCGGTGCCGTCGTGGAAGGTCACCGCGCCATGTTCGCCCATTTTGTAAACAACGATCTGCGCAGAGGTCTCAGCGAGTTGCCGCGCTTTTGTGAGGCCGTCGTCCTTGCTGCCCGCCATAAAGCCGAATTCATCGTCATTGCCGATGATCACATCGGACATTGAACCTGCGCGGGATAGGACATCTTCGGCGACCTGTGCACTGGGCCAACTATAGGGGCGGTAATCCACGTCAAAGATGATCGGCAGACCTGCCGCCCGCGCCAAATCAAACGCGCGAAACGCAGCTGAGCGTGATGGCTCTGCGGCAAAAACAGTGCCTGCGGCGATCAAAGCCCCAAATTTGCCGTAGTCGACCGCCTCAACGTCGGCGACCGTCATTTCAAAATCGGCAGCCCCATTGCGGTAGATCACCGATTGGTGCCCCTCGACGCGTGTTTCATAGACGGCGAGCGAATTGCGAGCTTCCCCGCCTTGGGGGATCACATATTCGCAGCCGACCCCGTAGTGTTTAAGTTTCCCAACACAGAACCGACCAACGGCATCGTCAGAGACGCGCGTGACGAGCGAGGCCTGACCCCCCAGTTTTACGATCCCAGCGGCGATGTTGGCGGAGGATCCGCCCAAGTCAGCGTTAAACGTCGTCGCGTCTTCAATCGCGATGCCTGTATCAGAAAAGAGGTCCATGCCGACACGGCCTAAGACGACATAGCTATTGCGCTTTATCGCGTCGAAAATATCCATCTCTCAGCTAACCCTCGATTTGTGATCCCGCCGACCGCGATGCGCGTTTGACGCTTGCATGACTTTGAACGGAAGGATACGAATATTGCAAGCGGTTGCAAACTGATTTTGCGGGAGGGGTTTTATGGCGGAAATCGGGATCGGTATCATCGGCGGTGGATACATGGGGAAGGCCCACGCCGTTGCCATGTCGGCTGTCGGTGCGGTGTTCAACACGACCCTTCGTCCGCGCTTGGAAATGGTCTGCGCCAGTTCCAAGGCCTCGGCCGAGAACTACCGCGTCGCCTATGGTTTTGCCCGTGGTACTGATGACTGGCGTGAATTGGTCAATGATCCCAAGGTCGAGGCCATTGTTATCGCATCCCCGCAGGCGACCCATCGTGCGATCGCCGAGGCGGCATTTGCGCTGAATAAACCTGTCTTTTGCGAAAAACCGCTCGGCGCCTCGCTCGACGACAGTCGCGCGATGGTGGCCGCTGCCGAAGGGCAGGTGAGCATGGTGGGCTTTAACTATATCCGCACCCCCGCGAGCCAATTCGCCCGCCAGCTTATCGCCGAAGGTGCGATTGGCGATGTTGTTTGGTTTCGCGGCGAACACACAGAGGACTTCTTGGCCGATCCAAATGCGCCTGCCAATTGGCGGACCCAAGGCGATGCGAACGGCACGATGGGGGATCTTGCGCCTCATATGATCAATGGCGCCTTGGCGCTGATCGGTCCGATCAAATCGGTAATTGCAGAGATCGAAACGGTGCACAACAATCGCCCCGGCGGGATTGTGACCAATGATGATCATGGACAACTTATGTGCCGGTTTGCCAATGGGGCGATGGGGCAGATGTATTTCAGCCGCGTCGCACATGGTCGCAAAATGGGCTACGCCTATGAGATTACAGGAACCAAAGGGGCCATCCGCTTTGATCAAGAGGATCAGAACGCGATCTGGCTTTATTCCATGGATGAACCCGAGGCGACGCGGGGCTTCCGCAAAATTCTGACGGGGCCCGCGCACCCCGATTACCTGCCCTTCTGTCAGGGTCCGGGGCATGGCACGGGCTATCAGGACCAAATCATCATCGAAGCCCGTGATTTCTTGCGGGCGATTGAAACCCGCTCTCCCGTCTGGCCGACCTTTGAGGATGGCATGGAGGTGAACCAAGTGATTGAGGCGTCGATGGTGTCGTCGCGCAGCAAGGCTTGGGTTGAAGTATCGTCTGTCTGATTGCGTTTGAAAGGCGCCAGTAAATGACCATCAAAATCGCAAACGCCCCGTGTTCATGGGGCATCGAATTCGCTAGCGACCCGTCCTATCCGACATGGCAGTCGGTTTTGGATCAGTGCGCAGGAGCAGGGTATAAGGGGATCGAGCTCGGCCCGATTGGCTACATGCCCGAAGACCCTGCGGTCCTCGCGCCAGCCTTGGCAGAACGTGACCTAGAGATCGTCGGCGGCGTTGTGTTCCGTCCCTTCCATGATCCCGCAAAATGGGACGAGGTGATGGACGCAAGTGTTCGTACCTGCAAAGCGCTGGTCGCGCATGGGGCAGAGCACCTCGTTCTGATCGATAGCATTTCACCACGCCGCGCAGCCACCGCTGGCCGTGCGAATGAGGCCGAGCAGATGGACTCAGACGAATGGCGCGCGTTTCGGGATCGGATCGCAGCCATCGCGAAAATGGGCACCGAAGACTATGGCCTGACCACCAGTATTCATGCCCATGCCGCAGGCTTTATCGACTTTGAGCCAGAGCTTGAAAGGCTCTTGGATGAGGTGGATGAGCGCGTGTTGAAAATCTGTTTTGATACGGGTCACCACTCCTATGCAGGGTTTGATCCAGTCTCCTTTATGAAACGGCACATCAACCGTATTTCCTACATGCACTTCAAAGACATCAACCCAGTCGTAAAGGCAGACGTTGTCGCCAATCGGACCGATTTCTACAAAGCTTGCGGACAGGGTATTTTCTGCAACCTTGGTCAGGGCGATGTTGATTTTGCGGCTGTTCGGCAGGTCCTCCTCGACGCTGGGTTTGAGGGATGGTGCACCGTCGAACAGGACTGCGACCCGTCCATGCCGGGCACGCCGCTAGAGGATGCCCGCGCAAACCGTCAGTACCTTCAATCCATCGGCTTTTGAGGAGACCGAACATGGCAAAGCTAAAATGGGGCATGATCGGCGGCGGTGAAGGCAGCCAAATTGGACCCGCGCACCGTTTGGGGGCTCAGGCGGATGGACGTTTCGAGTTTGTCGCTGGCGCACTGGATCATCGTCCTGATGTGGGACGCGACTATGCGCAACGGCTCGGGATCGCTGAGGATCGTGCGTATGGCGATTGGCAAGAGATGCTGGCAGGAGAAAAGGGGCGCGACGATCGCGTTGACCTCGTGACCGTGGCAACTCCTAACGCTACCCACTTTGAAATCACAAAAGCGTTCCTTGAGGCTGGGTTCAACGTGCTGTGTGAAAAGCCGATGACCATGACCGTCGAAGAGGGCGAAGAGATTGTTCGGATCGCAGAAAAGACGGGCAAAATCTGCGCCGTGAACTACTGCTATTCGGCCTATCCGATGGTGCGTCAGGCTCGTGCGATGGTCCGTGCTGGCGAGATCGGGAAGGTGCGTCTAGTCGTCACGAACTTTAGCCACGGGCACCATGGCGATGCGACCGATGCTGACAACCCGCGTGTGCGGTGGCGGTATGACCCCGCGATGGCGGGGGTGTCGGGGCAGTTCGCTGACTGCGGTATCCACGCGCTCCATATGGCGACGTTTATTGCCGATGATACGGTTGAAAAATTATCGGCGGACTTTGCCTCCACAATCCCGAGCCGCGTGCTCGAAGACGATGCGATGGTTAATTTCCGGATGGCGGGTGGCACGGTTGGTCGCTTGTGGACCTCGTCTGTGGCCATCGGTCGCCAGCACGGGTTCGACATTCAAGTCTTTGGCGAAACAGGCGGCTTGCGTTGGGCGTCCGAGCAGCCGAACCAGTTGATCTATACGCCCGTTGGTGGGCGCACGCAGATCATCGAGAAAGGCGAGGGGGGTCTGCACGAGGACGCACAGCGTCTGTCCCGTGTTGCCATTGCCCACCCAGAGGGTTTTCCATTGGCCGTGGCGAACATCTACTGCGATCTCTCCGATGCGATCCGTGGTGAGACACGTGATGGTTTGCCAAACGCGGCGGATGGTGTGCGGTCAATGGCGGCTGTTCACACCGCGGTTGCCTCGGCAAAACAGGGCGGCGCGTGGATGGATGCTCGCCCGCCAATGTTCCGTTAACGGCTCTGGATCGGGCGCAACGTTTTGCGCTCGACCACATGACATGGGAACAATCGTGCCTCTGGGTAGCGATCTGGGTTTTCGAGCATGGCCACCATCAGTTCGACCGAAGACGCAATGATCTGCGCGATTGGTTGGTGGATGGTGGTCAGGGCGATGTTTTCCCAGCCAGCCATTTCCATGTTGTTGAATCCGAGTAGACCAACATCGTTTGGCACACCTTTGCCGAGGTCCTGAAGACCACTCAGGATGCCGACTGACAAAACGTCGTCGCCGCCAAAATAGGCTTCTGCCAAACCGTGTTCTGCGATCCTTAGAATTTCAGCGCGTCCGGCCTGAAACGAATATGCTGACGCAAAGCTGAATGTGAACGCGATGTCCGGATGCTGCGCCATCTCCGCACGGAAGCCTTCGAGACGATCCAAGGTCGAGGTTGCCCGCTTCGGTCCGCCCAAAAACGCGATGGATTTGTATCCTCGGGACACCAACTCACGTGCCGCCATCCGTCCTGCGGCTACGTTATCGATCCCTACAACGTGAACATCAGGGCTTGTTGCGTGCCGTCCAAAGGTGTTGACGACAGGGATGTTCTTATCCCGAAAGGCCTTAGAAAATTCTGGGGGGAGAGTGGACGACACCACCATAACACCATCAACCGAATACTGTTGTAACATCCGCACTGAATTTTCAGGGTCTGTTTCATTGCTCAAGTTGACGAGCAACGGGCGGAGGCCGCAGTCCTGCAGGGCACGGGTAAAACGGTCGAACACTTCTAGAAAAACAGGGTTGTAGAAGTTGTCAGAGACAAGGCCGATCAATTTGGTTCGACGGGTGGTCAGGCTCCGCGCGATAAAGTTTGGACTGTAACCCAACTCTGCCGCCGCCTTTTCGACCTTTTTACGCATCTTGTCAGAGACAGACGCCCCATCTGTAAAGGTGCGCGACACCGCAGAGGTCGAAACGCCAGCCCGTAAGGCAACATCCTTAAGCGTCGGTGTCATGCGGTAATATCCTAGGTCATTTCTTTTGCGGCCAACCTACACAAGTCTGGAACAAGGCTCAGCAAAAAAGTAAAATTTTGCAAACTATTGCATCCTTATATTCGGCGGAGCAGGGTGAGACGGTAGTTCTGCCCTGCAGATTACGGTTGCCATGGTCTCAGACATGACCGTCACCTGAACAATGATACGAAGCTCGGAGCAAGCTGAGTGATAGTTCTGGGAAGGTTCTATCCAATATAAAACGTTAGCAATTTATTAACATAATCTTCATTATGAAATTCAAGATGGGGCTCAAACCCCATCGATCAAGATATCCAGCGCCCTCTTGATCTGATCACGGTATTCGGACAACGAACCTACTTGTTCGTTCAGTTCACCTCTCAAGACCGCCGCGATCTCCTGCACACGGACGATCCATTCTTGATCGCCGAACACGACCTTGGGTGTCAGTCCTGGAAACGATGCATATCGTCCGGCGTCTCTTAGCGGTGCAACGACCCGAGAGACTTCGATGCCAATAAGGTCTGTCTGCAGATCGACAACCAACTGACCGCTTTTCAGGCGAAAAACATCGAATTGCGCCATCAGAAGCTTCTCAAGTCAGTGAGCGCTAGACCTTCGCGCTCCACTTCCGTGATATACTGTTCAATCGCAGCAGAGTTTTCAAGGCGCCACAGCCGATTGCGCTCCGACTTCGTCGCATCAGCGATAGCCGCTTCCGCGAGGCGCGACATATTCAACCCTAAATCCCTCGCCGTTTGTACAATGTCAGCGTCGAGGGTCAGGTTCACTTTAACTCGTCCCATGCGGTCACCCAAATTAGGAGTATGTTTCAGGAGTATATTGTAGGCTCAAGATCGAGCTTAGTGAAGTTAAATCCGAAAACTATGATTAGTGGAGCTGAATTCCGGGTTTGCAATTTCCAATAAGTACCAGATTCTACAATGATCATAGTTATGTTAATAAATGGCGAGGCGGGCGCAACTTCGACGCAATAATTTGTCTGCTAATGCTCAACTCAACCCATTCAGCAACGCCTTAGCCTCTGGCATCCGATCCAGACTGGACGCAATCCGCTCTCGCCATTTGGGGCCTTGTGACAAGGCCAGCTCATAGGCCTCTGAGAGATCATCTGGACGATCTTCGGCGAGCACTCGGATCAAAAACGCCGCTTGCGCGCGATCCTTTCGCGCTTTTGCTTCATCTGGTCCACCCTGACGTCTGCTGGCTACGATCAACTTATGGATGGCAAATCTCTCCGGACGAGGAATCTGAACAAGGACGCCAGACCGATATATGGCTAACGCATGCATTGGTTCAGCGATTAAGAAGTTCAGATAATTCAGGGCCTGGGCGCTTACACCGAGGGCCGGAAGTGGCTTTATGCCTTCGTCCCCGAAGGCGGGCGTCAGGAATTCGACCATTGCCTCCCCTCCGCTTTGACGCCATTTCCAGATTTGGCGATCAAATACTCCCGGCACCGCTTCGAATTTCATAGACCGAAGGATATCACTCGGTTCTTGCTCGACACGATCACCGAGTGCGACAGAAAGCCTTTCAAAGCTGGTAAAATCGATATCCCCCGTCTGGGCTATCTCATCCGAGTCGAACCGAATACCCAGCTCGCCTTGGTAAAGCGCGTACGAGGCCGTTCCGATCAACGTGCCGCCAAGACGAAAAACGCCAGCTTTTGAGAATGCCAATAGAAGCGATCCCGTTTCTCGGTCTGTCCCAATCAGGCCTTCGGCTCTTAGGACACGCGCTAAGCGTGACATCCGCTTTTGCCGATCATGCGCATCAGCTTTCAGTTCAGAAGCGCCCGCAAGACGACTTCGAAGATCCGCATTATCCTCTCCAATATACCGACTTTTCATTTCAGTGCCGATACGAAACCGATCGTAAAGATATGTCCGCCCGTTGCGATGCCTTTCTTCGATGCTCCCCACGACTTCTGACGCGGCCTCGTCAAGGTGCATGCGCAACAAATCCTGATAGACAACCTGTGCAGTGCGAGAGTGTGAAACTGGGCCCATATTCATCCTATGTGCATCAAATACAATGATGTTGCACATAAACGTCATGTGCAGCATTTAAATTTTTGATACACATAACTGAGAACCAGTTCCAGAGGGAGCAATCTCAGTTAGCGCTGATTGATAGCGTCACATAGATGAAAAGGATGCGCAGCGACGGTCTATGAGAATGTGCACCAATCATAACCTATCGAGCGTTGCATCTTTGCAGCAAGGCTAAGTCGACCAAACCATTGTCTATCTGCGTGCCGATCTCAGTGACGCACCTCTAGCCATCAGATCGGCGTTAAACTAAAAAAGAACTCTAAAAACGATCTATTTATCTTCAATGCAAGGATATCGAATGAGCCACCGTAGGTACTAACGTAATGAGTTAGTATAAGACAAAGGCAAGAGGTCTTCATCAAGAAGCGCCATGGACGACATATCAAAATCAACCATCACCGCATCACAAACGGGTCAGGGATTGGGTCGTCGCTGGTGCGGAGCCAAACTGCCTTGGTTGTTGTGTAGTCCAATGCCGCTTCGATCCCGCCTTCTCGACCATGCCCGCTGAGCCCGTGCCCGCCGAAAGGCGCCAATGGGCTGACGGCTCGGTAGGTGTTGACCCAGACGATACCTGACCGAATGCCGCGGATCATGCGGTGGGCGCGGGTGAGGTTCTGGGTAAAGACCCCTGCCCCGAGGCCGAATTTAGTGTCATTCGCGATGGCGAGCGCTTCGGCTTCGGTGTAGAACCCAATGACGGAGAGGACAGGCCCAAAGAATTCGTTGCTGAGACAGGGCGCGTCTTTTGCGTCCGAACAGTCGATGATTGTGGGCGGGAAATAATTGCCTTCGCGATCGAGAGGCGCGCCGCCCGTCATCACCGTCGCTCCGCAATCAACTGACCGTTTGATCAGGTCGACGGCTGTCTCGATCTGGCGCGCGGAACAAAGCGGGCCGACTTCGGTTTCCATTTTGTCGGGCACACCAATCACAACAGCCTCGGCCTTTTGTTTGAGGCGGGCGAGGAAGGTGTCTTTGATCGCATTGTGCACGATGAGGCGGGATCCGGCGACGCAGCTTTGCCCAGTCGCGGCAAAAATACCCGACACCTGCGCATTCACCGCGCTTTCGATATCCGCGTCGTCGAACACAATGAACGGCGATTTGCCACCGAGTTCGAGCGAAGTAGAAGCGAGGTTTTCAGCCGAATTTCGCACGATTTGACGTGCCGTGGACGGGCCGCCCGTAAAGGCAACATGAGCGACCTTGGGGTGCGAGGTTAGTACCGCGCCGCATTCAGCGCCAAAGCCCGTGATGACGTTCAGAACGCCCTTTGGAAATCCTGCCTGATCAAATATCCGCGCGAATTCGAGCAAGGGGGCGGGACCTTCCTCGGACGCTTTAAGCACCACTGTGCAGCCCGCGGCCAAGGCGGGGCCGATTTTGACCGCAGATAGGAAGAGTTGAGAGTTCCACGGGACGATTGCAGCGACAACGCCGATGGGTTCGCGGCGAAGCCAGACCTCCATATCGGGTTTATCAATGGGGAGGTGCGCGCCCTCTATCTTATCGGCAAGGCCCGCATAATACCGATAATAATCAGCAACATAGGCGATCTGTGCAGATGTTTCGCGGATGATCTTGCCAGTATCCTTGGTCTCCAGTTCTGCCAGCTTTGGCGCGTTTTCAGCGATCAAATCCGCCAGTCGATACAGAAGTTTACCACGCGCCGTTGCGGTCATCAGCGACCACTCGGGCGACAGGAATGCAGCATGAGCAGCTTCAACAGCGCGGTTCACATCGGCCGTTCGAGCCTCTGGCATGGTGGCCCAAACAGCGTTTGTCGACGGATCGCGACTGTCAAACTGAGCGGACCCATCGTCAAACGCACCGCCGATATATTGCTGAAACTGCTGCATGTGTCGTCCTTTAGGCAAATGCGGGCATCACGTCCTGAATGAACCGCTGGAGTGAAGCTTTCTTCCGTTCAAAGCTCATCCCGCTGTCAATCCAGAGCGAGTATTCATCGTAGCCCATGTCCTCATAGCCTTTGATCCGCGCAATGGCGTCGTCAGCCGTGGCGATGACGTTGTCACGCAGCATGGCCTCGGGCGTGTAGAACGGGTGGGCCGCGATATCCTCGTCTGACAGGGTTTCAATTAGGCCCTGCGATACAGGGCGTTCGTTTTTGAACCATGCCCCGAAATAGCAGTAGAACCTATTGATTTCTTCTGCCGCTTGCTGCGCGTCGGCGGCGTCAGATGCGATGTAGGTGTGGTTCAACAACATGATGTTTGGGCGCGGCATATCTGGGAATTTCTCGCAGGCCGCGTTGAAGGTATCCATCAGTTTGATGATCTCTGCTTCACCCTGCCAGAGCGGTGTAACCTGCACGTGGCAGCCGTTCGATACGGCGAATTCATGGCTGTTCGGGTCACGGGCCGCGATCCAGATCGGCGGGCCGTCTTTTTGCACGGGCTTGGGCGAGGATGTCGTCGCGGGGAAGGAATGGAACTGTCCCTCTTGGGCATAGTCGCCTTTCCAGAGGCCCTTGATCGCGGGAACCAATTCTCGCATCCGAAGGCCAGCTTCCCACGCGTCCATGCCAGGCATCATGCGTTCGTATTCGTAGCTGTAAGCACCACGAGCAATACCAAGGTCCAGCCGCCCATCGACGATCATGTCGGTCATCGCCGCTTCACCAGCGAGGCGGATAGGATGCCAGAACGGGGCAATCACGGTGCCCGTGCCAAGGCGTACATTCTTGGTCTGCCGCGCGAGGTCGATCAGGTTTAGAAACGGGTTCGGCGAAATGGTGAAATCCATGCCGTGATGTTCACCCGTCCAAACCGCGTACATCCCGCCTTCGTCGGCCATTTTAGCGAGTTCAACGAACTGATCATAAAGCTCTTTTTGGTCCTGATCAGACGAGACGCGCTCCATATGAACGAATAACGAAAAACGCATTTTATTGTCTCCCGTGGGAAATGGGGCGGACCTCGCCGCTCTTTGTGTCGCCGTAATAAATGCCGTAGGTGCCCAGTTGCGCCTCTGCCCCAAAACGGCGGAGCATGGTGACAATCGCTGGGTCGCTGACCTTGGCCAATGTGTCCTCGGTCAAGGGGATGAACTGGCCTTGCTGCGGGGTCTCATCACCTGTTTGGCAGAGAAAACAGATGTGCTGACGTTTGCGGTCGCTGTCGTCGAACACGGAATACAGGAACGATGGCTGAGCATCGACGCCGACAGTGTCGAACAAACCGCGTAAAGTTGCAGAGGCACCATGATCTTTGACGGCGCGTTCAGGCAGTGTCAGCCCCCCCTTACCGTCGTCGATCAAAAGGACCGTACCGTCCCGTTCAATCAGCGCAGAAACGATCAGGTTACCGCTATGCTCGAGTGCCTCAGCGGCAGTGGACGGTGTGACATAGGCACCCCGCGCATAGCCAAGACCAGAGGTGGTATTGGCGTCAAAGGCTTTGACCTCACCGATCAGAATAACGTGGTCGCCAGCATCGACGGTCTGGTGCATCGCGCAATCGAACCACGCACTCACATCGGCCAAAATCGGGCTGCCGTTCGGCCCATCGCGCCAGTCCACCTCGGCAAAGCGGTCCTCGACGCGGCTGGCAAAGGTGTTCGACAGCGCGATTTGTGTTTCCGCCAGAATGTTCACGGCAAACCCTTGTGCGCCGACAAAGGCGTCGTAGTTCTTTGACGAGTTCGCGAGGCAGACCAACACCAGTGGTGGGTCCAGCGACACAGAGGTGAAGGAGTTCGCGGTAAAACCCAAAGGCGTACCGTTGCCGTCCTTCGACGTGACCACGGTCACGCCAGTCATAAAGGTGCCAAAGGCATTGCGCAGGGCACGAGGATCTATGTCGGTCATTGCAGCTCCTTTTGGCTGACAGGGGCGCGGAGCCATTCCAGTAAATGAGTGCTCACCTCATCGGCGGCAGTCAGATTTACCATGTGGCGATGCCCGTTGATGACCACGGCCCGACCGTTTTGGGCCAGATCAGCCATTCCCTGTGACATTGCGGGGGTCGAATTGGGGTCGCCATCGCCCGTCAATGCAAGGAACGGACATTCAATCTGTGAGATACGGTCGGCATAAGTCGCATCGCCGTGCGCGAAAGCTGTATATGCAGTTGCATATCCATCAAGGTCGACGGCAGAGAGCCAACCTTTGACCTGCGCTCGCGCAGCTTGATCAGTTTCACTATCACCAAACCAACGATCAAGCGGCGTCTGTAGGTCGATTGCACCGCCCCGTAGGCTCTCCGCCCGTGCGATCACGGCATCCCGCGCTGCGGCGTCGCGTTTGAAAACACCGTTCAACAGCGCAACTCGGGTCACATGCTCTGGGTGCTCAATCGCAAAACCTACCGCAATCAGCGCGCCCATCGAATGCCCTGCAATCGCAACGGGACCAAGCCCCAACGATTGAATGACCTCAGCACACCATGTCACATAGTCCGCTAATGCGCTGCCCATAGGTAAAGGGTCGCTCCCGCCATGACCTGGCATATCGACCGCAATCACACGGTGATCCTTGGCGAGCGCATCAATCTGCGGACCCCAAGACGCGGACTGCATCCCGACGCCATGGATCAGAACCACAGGATTGCCCGCGCCATGATCGCGCAGGGCAACCGGGCGGCCTGACTTAGACAGCCGCAGGGTTGTCGACGTCATGGCCCAACTCCTTGAGGTCTTGATAGCGGTCGCCAATGCGGTGATGCGGGCGGCCACCGATCGATGCACCAAGCGCGATCAGGATTTCATCCGCCGCAGGGGCATCGCACACCGAAGTTTGGATCGTCAGATAATGCGACCGACGCCCGCCATCGTTTTTGTCCATCAACGGGATCAGCAACGGCGCATTGGCAGGACCGCGGGTGTTGCAGAACGACAGGTAAGATTTCGCGCCAACCGCGTTGCGGTAGTGGTTCCCGAAGTGCAGCGTGTGGATCAGCGCTGAGGCATGTTCGACCTCACCGTTCAAACCAACGATAGCGGCTTTGCCGTAGCCTTCGACCTTGTCGCCGCCACCAGCCGCGTCGATGATCATCTTAGTCAGCAGTTCACCCAAACCCGGTGCGCAATCGCGGATCGCTGGTGCGAGATCTTCGACAAAGCCCTGCCCTGCCCAAGGGTTCCGAATGACGGCCATTGCCGCGATAAGGGTCAAGGGACGCTCTGCCGTCTTGCCGCCTTCGATCAGCGTGTTTTCGACATGGAGGAGCGTTTTTCTAATTTCGGCAGGCACGGCAGATTCCTTATTCGAGGGTGTTGGAGAATTTATGGTATACCATCAGACAATATGTCAATCATATCTTGTGAGACCCGCACACGATTGCTAACGTCCACCCCATGACCGAACCGAAAACCGCCCTTCTGAAAATTGCCAAAGCCCCGCAAACCCTGCGCGATATCGTGCAGGAACGGATGCGAGAGGCGATTATCTCAGGCCACTTTGCGCCTGGAGAACGGCTCGTCGAACGGCCCTTGTGCGAACAGTTGGGCGTCAGCCGCACCGTGATCCGCGAGACGATCCGATTTCTTGAGGCCGAAGGGCTGGTTGAACTGGTGCCCAATCGTGGGCCGACGGTGGCCTCGCTCGATTGGGATCAGGCGCGTCAAATCTACGACATCCGTCGCCAGCTCGAAGGATCGGCAGCTGCCGCTTGCGCTGAAATGCACGACGCCGCATGCGCAAAGTCGTTGGGCGAGGCGCTCAAACGCATTGGTGAAACCACTCAAACGGGCGAATGGTCAGAGCTACGCAAAACAACCACGCGGTTTTACCAGATTATATTCGATGCGGCCGGTCACAGCGTGGCGTGGGACATTGTTCAGCGGCTCAACGGTCGGATCAGTCGACTTCGGGCACTGACACTTTCGGCCACGGATAGGCCTGTGTCGGGCCTCACCCATATGACCGCAATCTATGACGCGATCCTCAGCCGAAATCCCGATGCAGCCTGCACTGCCGTCCATCGACACATTGATGATGCATCGCATACAGCACAACGCTACCTCAAAGCAGAAACAGGACCTGACCATGCCTAAGGCCTATTGGATTGCCCTCGTCACCGTCACCGATCCCGAGGCGTACAAAGGATATCAGGCAATCGCCCCCGCTGCGTTCACCAAATACGGCGGGCGGTTCATTGTGCGTGGCGGACCTTCTGTGACTGTCGAAGGGGCTGAGTGGCAGCGCCATGTGGTGATCGAGTTTGACAGCATGGACCTCGCGACCGCCTGCTACAATTCCCCCGAATACCAAGAGGCCCGCGCCCATCGCGACGCCGTTGCGACCGCATCCATCGTGATCGTCGAAGGCTTGCCCAGCTAATCCACAAAGGACACCACCATGACCGCATTCGACGAAGACCTGTTCCTTAAAGGTTTAGAGCAGCGCAAAGCAACGCTCGGCGCGGACTATGTCGAAAAGAACCTCGCCGCGGCCGATGACTTTACCCGCCCGTTCCAAGAGGCCATGACCGCGTGGTGCTGGGGCTTTGGTTGGGGTGACGATGTGATCGACGCCAAGACGCGATCAATGATGAACCTCTCGATGATCGGTGCCTTGGGCAAGATGCACGAATGGGAGTTGCACTGTCGCGGCGCGATCAATAATGGCGTCTCCAAAGAAGAAATCCGCGCCATTATCCACGTTATTGCGATCTATTGCGGCGTCCCTCAGGGGCTTGAGTGTTTCCGTGCGGCGCGCAAGGTTTTTGAAAGCCTTGAGGCGGAATAGAGCCTGATTTCGCGGTGTGCAGCCAGGAAGAACAGACATGCTGACGGCGATCTGGACGATCTTTGCCTTGATTTGCTGCGGCTTTGTTTTGGCCCGCAAAGGGTTTCCGTCTGACGCCTTTTGGCCCGCGGCGGAACGGCTGAATTACTACGTTCTATTCCCCACTCTATTGGTGTCGAACCTCGCCAATGCGCCGATCCGTGACCCACAGATATTGCGCCTCGGCGCGTCAGCGGTTGCGACGATCATGATCGGGGCGGTCGTGCTCTATGTGCTCCGCGCGATGAGGCCGACGCCAACCGAACGGTTCGGTCCGGCGCTTCAAGGCGTGTTGCGGTTCAACACCTACCTCGCGCTTTCCGTCCTCGCGATGGTGGCTGGTGCGCAAAGCCTTGAACGGGCGGCAGTTTACCTCGCAATCGCCGTGCCGCTTGTGAACATCCTCGCGATCATCGCGCTGAGCGATGGGGCGGTCTGGCGATCGCCCGTAATGCTTCTGAAAAAGGTTGGGATGAACCCATTGGTTATAGCCTGTGTTGTCGGCGCCGTGCTGGCGATCACCAATGTCGGGTTGCCGTTCGGAACGGGCCAAGTGTTGAAACTACTGGCCCAAGGTAGCTTGCCGCTTGGCCTTCTTTGTGTCGGCGCAGCACTTCGCCCATCGGCACTCGGTCAAGACCTGATCCCGTTGCTAGGCAACGCTGTATGCCGCCTCGCGTTGATGCCGTGTTTGGCCGTTGGCGTCGCTTTCGTCTTTGATTTGTCGAGCGTAGAAGCCCTCGTCCTCGTTGTCTTTTCTGCAGTACCGACGGCCCCATCGTCCTATGTATTGACCCGACAAATGGGTGGCGACGGGACGTTCATGGCGGGGATCGTAACGCTCCAGACTGTCGGCGCGCTGCTCACCATTCCCGTGGTGTTGCACCTCTTTGGCGCACCGTAGCTAGAACCAAACACCGCTGCCCATGATCCGCCTGATCATCGCGGGCTGACCCGATACGCCGAGCCGCGCAAAGATCACCTTAGACGTGCTCCGCGCAGTCTCTTCAGTCCAGCCAAGAACCTCAGCGGCGCTGCGCAAGGTATGACCATCACATAACTGCGCGAGCAATCGCGTTTCGCTGCGGCTGAGACCGAAATGCGCTGCGATCCGTTCGTGTGAAATCTCTGACGCCATCGGCATTGTTCGAAGGGATCCAACGACCGCACCGTCTCCAAAATCATCATTCAGCGACAGCACAAGTTCGGCGCCAAGCATCGGAACCGTAACGGGACCCTCTCCCGCCAAAACAGCGGCAAATCCCGTTCGATAAACCTGCGCAACATCCGCATCAGAAAATTCGAGCCGCCGCCGATCCTCTATCCGCAGCCCCTCGCGTTCGCCCCACTCTCGCGCGGCACCAGACAATGATTGCACGACGCCAAACCGATCCAACACGATCCACCCCGCGCCGAGCCGCGAGGCGAGGGTTTCCGACAAGGCCGCCTCTGACCGTTCTGCATGTAGGGCCCGCGATATCTGCGCCGCCTGCCCGAAGAATGGTGTCAGAGCAGATAGGATTTGCCCGTCAGAACTGCGGAAATCCTTGCGGTGCAGACCACGATGCAGCCAGACCGTGACATGCGAGGTTGCATCGATCCGTGCCTTAACGACACGCAAAAACCCCTTAGTCCAATCGGCGAGCGGCAAGCCGTCTTGGGCATAGACTCGATCGATCCGCAGGCGTCCACGGAGCGGCGCATCAACAACGGGGCAGTCACCGCGTGTCCTAAGGTCAGCTCCCTCAGCATCCACACAAAGGCCCGCGCCATCGGCCTGCGTGACCTCGCGCAGCTGATCCAGAAACGCTGCCCACGGCGCATCAACCTTGGCCGCAGCATCGGCAAAGAGTGTCTGTGTCAGCTCTGTCTGGTCATCAAAACGGGCCATAATTCTACTTACCCCCCATTTGGGAGGTTCGCCACTACAATCTAACGTTTATCGCTGAGCAAAACTTGCACCAAAGCGATTCGAGTATGACCCAAAAGACTTTGACCCACCTGCAGCGCCTTGAAGCTGAAAGCATTCACATCCTTCGCGAAGTTGTCGCGGAAGCCGAAAACCCAGTAATGCTCTATTCCGTCGGCAAGGACTCTGCCGTCATGCTGCATCTGGCAAAGAAGGCATTCTACCCTGCCCCGCCGCCGTTCCCGCTCTTGCACGTCGACACCACTTGGAAATTCCGTGACATGTATGCGCTGCGTGACAAAGCGGCGAAAGACGCAGGCATGGAGCTGCTGGTTTATCAAAACCCCGAAGCGGCAGAACGCGGCATCAACCCGTTCGACCACGGTGGGCTTCATACCGACATGTGGAAGACCGAAGGTCTGAAACAGGCTTTGGACAAATACGGTTTTGACGTTGCCTTTGGCGGCGCGCGCCGTGACGAAGAAAAATCCCGCGCCAAAGAACGCGTCTTCTCTTTCCGCTCTGCGAACCACCGTTGGGATCCGAAGAACCAACGCCCTGAACTTTGGCGTCTCTACAACGCGCGGAAAGCTAAGGGTGAAAGCGTCCGCGTGTTCCCGATCTCGAACTGGACCGAGTTGGACATCTGGCAGTACATCCACCTCGAAGGGATCGAGATTGTGCCGCTCTACTTCTCGGCACCGCGCCCGACCGTCGAACGCGACGGCCTGACCATCATGGTGGACGATGATCGCTTCCCGCTGCGTGATGGCGAGACCCCCGTGACGAAATCCGTAAGGTTCCGTACGCTGGGCTGTTACCCGCTGACTGGCGCGGTCGAGAGCACCGCAACCACCCTGCCCGAAGTCATTCAAGAAATGCTGCTGACAACGACTTCTGAACGTCAGGGCCGCGCGATCGACCACGATCAGGCTGCCTCGATGGAGAAGAAAAAGCAGGAAGGCTACTTCTAAGCCCCTGCCCGTCAGTCCGTTTCAACACATTTCACACCCCAAAGGTGACCCGCTATGACGACCGAACCTATTTACAAAACAGACGCGCTTATTGCCGAAAACATTGATGCCTATCTTGAGGCGCACCAGCACAAAACCATGCTGCGCTTTATCACCTGTGGCTCTGTTGACGATGGTAAATCCACGCTGATTGGCCGCCTGCTCTATGACAGCAAGATGATCTTTGAAGATCAGCTCGCAACGCTTGAGGCAGACAGCAAACGCGTCGGCACCCAAGGCGGCGAGATCGACTTTGCCCTTCTCGTGGACGGCCTCGCGGCGGAACGCGAACAGGGTATCACCATCGATGTTGCCTACCGTTTCTTTGCCACCGAAAAGCGCAAATTCATCGTGGCGGATACCCCCGGCCACGAACAATACACGCGCAACATGGTCACTGGCGCATCGACTGCCGACCTCGCCGTTATTCTGATCGACGCGCGCAAAGGCGTGCTGACCCAGACCCGCCGTCACAGCTATCTGGTGAACTTAATCGGTATCCGTCACGTCGTCCTCGCCGTGAACAAGATGGACTTGATCGGCTACGACAAAGCGACCTTTGACAACATCGTCGCTGAATACGGCGAGTTTGCCCGTTCTATCGGCATTGAAGAGTTCACCGCTATTCCCATCTCTGGCTTCAAAGGCGACAACATCACAGGGCCGAGCGAGTTTACCCCGTGGTACACGGGCCCTGCCCTGCTGCCGTTCCTTGAATCCGTTGAGGTCGACGTCACCGCGGATCAGGAACAACCCTTCCGTCTGCCCGTTCAGTGGGTGAACCGTCCGAACCTCGACTTCCGTGGCTTTGCTGGCATGATCGCAAGCGGCTCTGTCCGCCCAGGGGATCAGGTGCGCGTTCTGCCGTCGGGCAAGACATCCACCGTTTCACGGATCGTAAGCCTTGAGGGTGATCGTGATCTGGCGGTTGCAGGTGAATCCGTCACCATCACGCTGGCTGATGAAATCGATTGCTCGCGCGGTCAGGTGATCGTTGCAGCGCAGGCCCCATTGGAGGTCGCAGACCAGTTTGAATCCACCCTCGTTTGGATGGATGAGACAGAGATGGTTCCCGGTCGCGCCTACTGGCTCAAGATCGGAACGCAGACCGTTTCGGCCACCATTCACCAGCCGAAATACGAGGTGAACATCAACACCCAAGAGCATCTGGCGACCAAAACGCTGGACCTCAACGCGATTGGTGTGGCGAACATCACCACTGACCGTGAAATCCCGTTCTCGGCCTACGCAGACAACCGCGACCTTGGCGGGTTCATTCTGATCGACAAGATCACGAACCACACTGTCGCCGCTGGTATGATCCATTTTGCGCTGCGCCGTGCGCAGAACATCCACTGGCAGGCAACCGACATTGGCCGTGATCACCACGCGTCGATGAAGCACCAGAAACCAGCGGTTCTTTGGCTGACGGGTCTGTCGGGGTCGGGCAAATCAACGATCGCAAACATCGTTGAAAAGAAACTCGCGCGGATGAACCGACACACGTTCCTCTTGGACGGTGACAACGTGCGCCACGGCTTGAACAAAGACCTCGGCTTTACCGAAGCGGACCGGATCGAAAACATCCGCCGCGTGGGTGAAGTGGCGAAACTGATGACCGACGCGGGTCTGATTGTGATCACCGCGTTCATCTCTCCGTTCCGATCTGAGCGGGACATGGTGCGAGGCATGATGCAGCCGGGTGAATTTGTTGAGGTATTCGTGGATACCCCGCTTGAGGTGGCTGAGGCCCGCGACGTCAAAGGCCTATATGCCAAGGCACGCTCTGGTCAGCTGAAGAACTTCACAGGTATCGATAGCCCGTATGAAGCCCCTGAAAATGCTGAGATGCGGATCGACACAACCCAGATGACGCCCGAAGAGGCCGCTGATCTGATCATCGCACGTTTGATCCCGTAAGAGGCTCAACACGGCAAACGAAAAAGGGCGACCCGAATGGGCCGCCCTTTGTTTTTGGGAGGGTAGTTTGCTACGTTTTCCAGAGCGATTATGAGACCCAATTCTCAACGCGCTTCGTAGTTTGAATTCAAAATCAAACTGCTATGGTGCCCGCAAAGGAAGAGGAGAGGCCCATGAAACTTCTGCGTGTTGGTCCAGTTGGACGTGAAAAACCTGCCATTCTGGACGAGAGCGGAGCGATCCGCGATCTGAGTGGGCATGTGACGGATTTCGCGGGACCATCGTTGGGGTTTGACGCGTTGAATGCGATCCGTTCCATCAACCTCAGCACCCTGCCCGTCATCGAAAACTCAGAGCGGATCGGTGCCTGCCTCGCCTCGGTTCCGAACTTCTATTGCATCGGCCTCAACTACGCGAAACACGCCGCCGAGGCGGGTATGGATGCGCCCAAGGAACCGATCATTTTCAGTAAGGCCTCCTCGGCCCTCTCTGGCCCGTTTGACCCCGTCATCATCCCGCGCCAATCCACCAAAACCGATTGGGAGGTCGAGTTGGGCGTGGTGATTGGCAAGGTCGCCTCTTACGTCTCAGAGGCCGAAGCACTGTCCTATGTGGCGGGTTATTGCACCGTGAACGACGTCTCAGAACGCGCGTTTCAGATCGAAAAGGGCGGCCAGTGGATCAAGGGCAAATCTGCGCCGAGCTTTGGTCCGATCGGCCCATATCTGGTGACTGCTGACGAGGTGCCTGATCCGCAGAACCTCTCCCTCTCGCTGTCACTCAATGGCGAGACGGTGCAGAATTCGAACACATCGGACATGATCTTTGGTGTCGCTGAGATTGTGTCCTATATGAGCCAATTCATGACCCTGTTACCCGGTGATATCATTGCCACGGGCACCCCTTCGGGCGTTGGCATGGGCATGAAACCCCAACGGTTCCTCATCGAAGGGGACGTAATGGAATTGGAAGTCGAAGGTCTGGGCCGTCAGCGACAACAAGCAGTCAACGCTCTGTGATATCAGAGCATTAGGAATGAGCCACATGATCAAACTCGACGTGATTTCGGACCCGATTTGCCCGTGGTGCTATATTGGAAAAACCCACCTCGACCGCGCCTTAGCGGAACGTTCTGACCATGGGTTCGTCATCGAATGGCACCCGTTCCAGCTCAATCCGACAATGCCACCCGAAGGCATGGATCGCCGCGCCTATCTCGAAACCAAATTCGGCGGCCCAGAAGGAGCTACCCGCGCCTACGCCCCCGTGGTTCAGGCGGCGGCCAACGCGGGGCGTTCGATCAATTTTGACGGCATCAAGACAACGCCGAACACGATCGACGCGCATCGGCTGATCCACTGGGCGGGTCAGCAGGGATGCCAGACCGAAGTCGTGAACAAACTGTTTGAGGCATATTTCGTCAACGGCCAGAACATCGGCAACCACGCGGTCCTGGCCGGTATTGCGGAGGCCTGCGGAATGGACCGACCCGAGGTCGCATCTCGCCTCGACAGCGATCACGACCTTATCGCGACCCGCGCCCGCGATAGTCAAATTCGAAAGATGGGTGTGAGTTCGGTACCGACCTTTGTGGTCTTGAACCAGCACTTGGTTTCGGGCGCGCAACCGCCCGAAACGTGGGTCTCAATCATCGACCAGATCGCCGCGCAAACGTAAGGATCAGAGTACCCGATCAACGACACCGCGCAGGCGCTCCACAGTGCCTGCCACATCATAGAGCTTGTCGAGGCCAAAGAGACCCAGACGGAAGGTTCGGAAATCCGACGGCTCGTCGCATTGCAGCGGGACACCCGCCGCGATCTGCATACCCAGAGCCGCGAATTTCTTACCGTTCTGGATGTCTGGATCGTCGGTGTAGCTCACCACCACACCGGGTGCGCCGTAGCTGTCCGCCGCGACCGACTTAATCCCCTTTTCGCGCAGCATATCCCGCACGGCATTTCCCAACTCCCATTGGGCGTCGCGGAGTTTGTCAAAACCATAGTCCCGCGTCTCAACCATCGTGTCACGGAACGCCCGCAGCGCATCTGTCGGCATAGTCGCGTGATAGGCATGACCGCCGTTTTCATAGGCCTCCATGATCGACGACCATTTCTTGAGATCGATGGCAAAGGAGTTGGATGTCGTGGCGTCCAAACGTTCCTTCGCACGGTTCGACATCATGACCAAGCCCGCCGAAGGTGAGGCCGACCAGCCCTTTTGCGGCGCCGAAATCAGCACGTCTACGCCCGTCGCCGCCATGTCGACCCAGACACAACCCGACGCAATGCAATCAAGCACCATCAACGCCCCGACCTCATGTGCGGCCGCCGCCAACTGAGTGATGTAATCGTCTGGCAGGATAATCCCCGCGCTCGTCTCCACGTGGGGTGCGAAAACCACGTCAGGCCTCGCATCGCGGATCGCTTGGGTCACGTCCTCTATCGGCGCGGGTGCAAAGGGCGCGCGGGTGTCATTGCCCGCCTGCCGCGCCTTGAACACGGTCGTCTGAGCCGTGAACTGACCCGCGTCGAATATCTGCGTCCAGCGATAGGAAAACCAGCCATTCCGCACGATCAGCGCGTGGGCACCCGCCCCAAACTGCCGCGCCACGGCCTCCATCCCATAGGTGCCGCCACCCGGGACGATTGCCACGTGGTCGGCCTTGTAGACATCCTTGAGCATGCCCGAGATGTCGCGCATCACCTGCTGAAACACCGCCGACATGTGATTGAGCGACCGATCCGTAAAGACCACCGAGAATTCCATCAAGCCATCGGGATCGACGTGTGAATGTGCCATGAGTGCCTCCTAAGTTACCCCGAAAGGTATGGGAGGTTGCGGGCGCGAGGCAAGGGGGCGCGGCACTTTTGCCTCATTTGGCGGACGGCGGGAGCTCATGTTATCGGGCATTTGGCTGGACTTTTGGGTACAGTACATACGAGAGCTACTTGGGGTTGTAACGGGTACCACGGCTCTATCCCATTGCGCCGCTTCCCAGAATTCTAAGGCGGGTTTAGCGTCACCCCACATTTAGCTCGGATCTGAAATTGACCCTCTTCCTCGGCATCGCCCTCGGGCTCTCGCTCCTCCTCATTTTTGGTGGATACCTCATGGACCTCGGCGCGGTCATCGGCGGCGTCGACGGGGCCGCGGGGCTGCCGATTTTTGTGCTCTCGATGATCTCGTTTGTCGGGTCCTTCCCCGTGGCCGTCTTCGCCTGGATATTTGGCGGCTGGGACTACGCCTGGCCGATCTTCCTCGGCACCGCTCCCTACCACTTCGGGCTCGTGTTTATCCTCGTCAAGCACCTCGAATTTATCGCCCGCCGCAAAAAACGCAGGAAAGAGGCCCGCTCGAGCTGGAAATGAATTCGCCCCATGGTAGAAATTGGGTTCGTTTCGGGATTTGAGGTATTTAGCGTATCGGCGTCGAGCTTTTGAGGCCTGCGCCTCGGCCTCTGACAGGTACCGGAGGGCGAGTCGATGTCTCTCGGCGCGGGCTTGTGACGTGGTGCGGTTCATGCTCGCGAGGAGGCGCAGGCCCTCACGTTTTTTGTCTGCGCCGACGTCGGCAATGATGGCCTCCACGCGGCGGCTCACGTCATCAACGACGGGATCGGGATTGGCCAGATCTTTTTCGACCTCTCTCAGGTGTTGCGCCGCGTGCCTGCGCCTCACTTCGGCCGCGGCGAGCACCATGCCAACGGCGTAATGGTCCGTACACACCTCGGGCCAGCCGCCGTCGAAAATCACCTCTGCCATGGCAGAGATGTCTTCCGCATTAGGCTCACCCGCCAGGCCATGGCGCCTCGCGTTCTGGGATGACCTACGCCGCCCGACCGCCGAAGTTGGGCCTGTCCACTGGCTCGCGTTTGCTCGATTGGACTGGAGTTGAGCTGTGGTTGTCATTGGCTGACGGGCGTCGCGGCTTGTGCGCGGGCATTCACCATCCGGTCGAAATCTTGGTGCAGGCGGCGGCGCCTCACCTCGAGCCTCTCAATTGCGTCATTGTGCGCGGCAATCCCCGTGGCCGCCTGATAGGCCCGCGCCGTCAGGAGGGCGAGGTCGACGCCATGCTCTGTCAGTTGGGCCTTAGCCTGTGTCACGCGGGTGGGATCGGATGAGTTTAAGTCATTTGCGATCGACTTGGCCTCGGCGCGCTTTGGATCATGAATGGCCCTTAAGTCCAAGCCATCAGGGGTGCGAGACCCCAACAGCCGATGGCCGGTTAGAGCTACGATTACCTCATTGCCAAGCTCGTTCTGGATGAGCGCGTTGGACATCTGCCGGTGTCGGAGGATCTCAATGTCGAGCTCGGTAATTTGCCCAACGAGGTAGGCCTCATAGGCATTCGCAGGTTTTAGGGCGTCAGAGACGGCCTCACTGAGAAACCCGAAGAGGGTCTCGGGGTCACTGGGCAGGTGTGCGGCGTAGAGATCAGTCGACGGGATGATGTGTGTCTCGGACATGTGGAAACCCTCCGTGGTGGTTGGGTTCCATTATCCGAGCGATGTCGGGGTTGCGTCCAGTCCCCGTGGAAAATGAGTTTTTATTTCCGGTGAATGCGTATCCCAGGCGCGTCGTCGGGCGTGCCGATGAATTCGATGCCGGCAGATTCAAAAACCGTCTTAATCGCCAAAATCGAACTTTTACGAACGGTAACATCACTGTTTGCTGCTTCGAGATTCTGAACAGTCCGCAAAGACAAACCGCTCTCTTCCGCTAGTTTTGCAGCGGACCAATTCAGTGCTCCGCGAGCAGCTTTTATTTGCTCAGTAGTGATATCCATAAATCTCCTATTGCGTATTTTACGCAATTTAGATATTAATTACGCATGTTAGATACCAGCTCACACATAAACTGGCGATCTGAATTTGATCGGCTTGAGGGCGCATACGCCCCCTCGACGATGCGCGCATATTACTCAGACGTTCAGGCCTTTGTCGACTGGTGCCAGAAACTTGGGCGTCAGCCCTTCCCTGCAGACGTTGACACAGTTTGCGCCTTTATTGAGGACCAGGGGCGGGAGAAATCGGCCTCGACCGTCCGCCGCCGCCTCTACGCCATCCGAAAAATCCATCGCCTGCTGCGTCTCGAAGATCCAACCTACGACGAGGACATCAACCTCTCCCTCCGGCGCGTGCGGCGTTCAAAGCTGACGCGGCCGAAACAAGCGCGCGGAATTACTTCCGATGATCTGGAGCGCTTCCTTGCGTCAGAGCCGGATACGCCAACAGGCCTTCGGAACAGGGCAATGATGGCCTTGGGTTTTGAACTGCTAACACGTCGATCCGAACTCGTCGCTCTAAGGGACGAAGATCTCACTGTCCGTCCCGACGGAACACTTCAGGTCATTGTCCGCCGTAGCAAGGCAGACCCGTTTGGCGAGGGCCGGATAGCCTTCACATCGAGATGGACCGCTGAATTGATCGACGAATGGCAAGCTTGGCGTGGCTCCGAAATTTTCTGGCTCTTTTGTCCAATTTATAAGAACAAGCCGATCAACCGCGAATTAGAGACAACCACGGTACGACGCATGATTAAGGCGGCAGCACTGCGTAGCGGGTATAATGACTTCAATGCTCAGGAGTTCAGCGGCCACTCCCTTCGGGTAGGCGCAGCGCAGGAACTGCTCAAGCGTGGGCATGATACGGCTGCCATTATGCGTGCTGGAGGGTGGAAGTCAGTTCAGGTCTTGGCTCGATATCTGGAAAAGGCAGAGCATAATGTTTGGAAATAGGGTTAATGGTGCTTTTGGCAGAAGGAAAGAGACTGGAAGCCAACACTCTTTAGTGTCAGCGTCCGTCATTGGTGACTTCTGCGAATACACGCGACATTCCGACCACCATCAGAAAAGGCGCCGTATGAGCTGAGTTCATTTTGGAAAAAGCTAAAGTGATGCCTTACCAAAGCGGGCAGCAACGTCCCCCGAAACGGCCTCTCCGAGGTAGGCAAGGAGCACCAACACTTCGGCAGAGAAAGCCTTGAGAGTTAGTTCAAGCCGGTTCATTGATAAACTGTCGCTTAAGCCACGCTCATTGTTAGGCTAGAACCAAACGCGTTCACCTGAGGAGTTCCAAAATTACTACTAAAGTAGGATCTCAGCAAACCTCAGGCAACACGCAACTTCCAGATGGGAAAGAGCAATTAATGTCCGATAACGTTTACCCTAAAATAGATGTAGTAAATTTTCAAGCTATCCAGACTTACGCTGACAATGTGCGGTTTGGGGCCAGCATTGACTGAACCAACACTTACTGTATCCTACAACTCATAATCTTGAATGGGTTGGCGTCACTCGATCAAGCCTACAAAAATGATCCGATGTCGCAAAGAAACTATGGCTTTTTAAAAAATAGCCTCAGTCTGAGAAGCATCCAAGACTGGAAAAACAAAGATATGCTGCCGTGACCAATGTAAACACCCGTAAGATTTGCCTTGCCGGCAAGAATCAGATTGCGGTAGACGCACTTATCTACATGATCAATCTAGGGTGGAAAGACCGTTTGATGGTCTGCCCAAACCGCAACGATACCGGGGTATCAACTTGGCAGCCGTCCTTGATCCGCTACGCACGCGAATTCGGCGTCGATGTGGTAACGCTTGAGCAAGCACAAGAAGTCCCTCAACTGGTATTTATTTCTTTGGAATTCGACAGGATAATTCGCCCCGCTGATTTCCAGTCTGATAGGTTGTTTAACATCCACTTCTCAGCACTGCCAGCTTACAAGGGCATGTACACCTCCGCCCTACCTATCCTTCACGGTAAGCAACGTACCGGAGTAACCTTGCACGAGATTGATTCAGGAATCGACACTGGCCCAATCATCGCGCAAACCATCTTTAAAATTCCAGTGACTTGGACAGCACGCGATCTCTATTTTGCATACATGGGCCACGGGTTTGCGCTATTTCGCGAGAAATTAGACCGGCTTGTTGCCTCTGAAGCACCTAGATCCACCGCGCAGGCCGCGAATGGTTCTAGTTATTTTGCAAAATCTGAAATCGACTATGCAGGCCTCAAAATCAACCTTTTCGACACAGCCGATGGGATCATCCAACAGTTGCGTGCTTTTTCGTTCCGCGAATACCAGATTCCAATAATAGAAGATATGCAAATAGGTGGTTGGGATATACTGAACCACTCATCGCGGGAAAAACCTGGTACCGTGCTTGATAGGGATGCTGAAAGCCTGACAATCGCTACCATTGATTACAGCCTTCGCCTCAGCCGCAACCGTACTTGGGAATGGTTCGAAGTGACTGGCGAATTGAACGATAAAGCGTTAGATCCCTCCCACATAAACGTACGAGATAAGAATGGCTGGACCCCACTGATACGCGCTGCTTGGGCCGGTGACACAAGGCTCTGCCGTAAGCTCCTCGAATTTGGGGCAGACCCAAACCGACCGAACCATAACGGCACCACCCCATTGATGTATGCATATTCAGGGAAAAATCCTGACGAAGTTGCTGAAGTACTTCGAGCTCATGGTGCAGACATGGAACAACGAGATAATTTTGGAAAGAGTTTGAAGAATTACCATCCCTACGCTGCAAGGAACTGTATCGGATGAATGAAATACTTAGAGAAAAAGGAAGTGTGCGTATACTCGATTTACCCCAGATCCACGATCCGAGGGGAGATCTGACGTTTGTCGAAGGAGGCAAGCACATTCCATTTAAAATCGCCCGCGTATATTACCTCTATAATGTGCCAGTCGATTCAGAACGCGGCGGACATGCACATCGCGAATTAGAACAGATAGTATTCGCCCTGTCAGGCAGTTTCCGCATGAAGATCGACGATGGAACCACGAAATCTGAATACTGGCTGCGCGACCCCCGCAAGGGCCTTTATATAAGCAAGATGGTTTGGCGCGAGATGGACGCTTTCAGCCAGGGCGCCGTTTGTATGGTGCTCGCATCGCATCGATATGATGAAGCGGATTACTATAGAAATTATGAAGAATTTCTAAATTCTTTAGGAAACGAAACAAAATGATACCGTTCCTAGACCTTGGCGCCGCCTATCGTGAACTTAAGACCGAGATCGACGCGGCCATCCATCGTGTCATCGATTCGGGCTGGTACATCCTCGGGCCCGAAGTCGACGCATTTGAGGCAGAATGGGCTACATATTGCGACGCCAAACATTCCGTAGGCCTCGCCAATGGGCTTGATGCCTTAGTCCTTGCGCTCCGCTCACTTGATGTTGGCCCAGGTGATGAAGTCATCGTGCCGTCAAACACCTATATTGCCACTTGGCTAGCAGTTTCCACAGTAGGGGCGAAGCCGATACCCGTCGAACCAGACCCTGACACTCACAACATTGATACAACGCTGATCGCGCCCGCGATCACGCGACGGACTAAAGTGATTTTGCCCGTGCATTTGTATGGACAACCCGCTGATATGGATCCGATCCTGGATCTTGCTCGGAAACACGGCATTGCGGTGGTAGAAGATGCGGCCCAAGCACATGGCGCACGATACAAAGGCAAGCGCATCGGTGCACATAGTGATGTGGTGTGCTGGAGCTTCTATCCTGGCAAGAACCTGGGAGCCTTGGGTGATGGCGGCGCGATTACCACGAACCGCGCCGATCTTGCCGATCGTATACGGGTGCTACGTAATTACGGCAGTCGGGTAAAGTATGTAAACGAGGTGCAAGGCGTAAATTCACGACTGGACCCGATCCAAGCCGCAGTCCTGCGTGTTAAACTAAGACATCTTGATAACTGGACTGAGCGCCGGCGAACGATCGCGGACCATTATAACAGCGCACTACAAGATACAGGTCTCAAACTTACGAATGTACCCATTTGGGCTGATCCAGTTTGGCATCTTTACGTCGTTCGCTCTCCCAACCGTGACGTGTTGCAAAAACATCTAATGGATAATGACGTTGGTACGCTAATCCACTACCCAATACCGCCGCACATGCAAAAGGCTTATTCTGAACTCCAACTCGACCCCGAGGCCCTACCGGTCGCACGCGATCTGGCAAAAGAAGTGCTAAGCCTGCCCATAGGACCACAATTACTGCCAGAAGATGTGACCCACGTGATCAACGCAATACGGGATTTGACTTAAGTAGATAGAATTTTTCTGCAACAAGATCATTACTTTAAGATTAGATTGAGCGTTCAATTCACAATCGTTCCCATCCTATCAAAGTTGAACGAAATGCCCCATCTGATTGATACATTGATTTTACATCCTACTCACTGTCGTCGGAGTGCTGCTAGATTGTAACGATACGGAGCATGGGCAGCCATGCTTTACTGAAGCGAGCTCCTATTGCTTCCAGTTTAGGTACAGTAGTTTCGTTTTCCAAATATACTACATTTATCAAATTCGATACGCTGTTATAAAGATTAGGTTCAGGTCAATCCTGCTTCTTTAGCCCTCTGTTCAACATGAAGATGTCCAAAATGTTAGTGCATAATTCATCGCTTACCGGAATGTTCTTGATTGAGCCTCAACGTTTCCGTGATCATCGTGGTTTTTTCGCCGAAACCTATAGCAAGCGGGGCTATGCGGAACTGGGGGTTAATGCCACGTTCGTGCAAGACAATCACTCGGTATCGGCGGCCGCAGGCACTGTGCGGGGCTTACATTTTCAGGCTCCCCCGCACGCACAGGCCAAGCTGGTGCGCTGTGGACGGGGCGCAATTTTCGACGTCGCAGTCGATATTCGCCGCGGTAGTCCAACCTTTGGCCGCTGGGCTGGCTATACCTTAAGCGCAGAAAATGGCGCGCAACTCTACATCCCAGTGGGCTTTGCTCATGGCTTTGCCACGCTCGAACCCGATTGTGAGATCATCTACAAGTGTAGTGACTATTACACGCCGGAAACCGAGGGCTCACTGCGTTGGGACGACCCTAATATTGGCATCGATTGGCCCCTCACAAGCGCGCCAGTGCTCAGTGAAAAAGACGCCGCCGCCTCTCGGCTAGCAGACTTTGACAGCCCATTCAACTTTGAGGGATAAGAAATGAAGTTACTGATCACTGGCGGCGCTGGATTTATCGGGTCGGCCGTTGTGCGGCTGGCGGTAGCGCGCGGGTATCAGGTGGTGAACCTTGACACGCTGACCTATGCTGCCAATTTAGCAAACGTGGCGTCGATAGCGGATAGCCCTTTGTATGCTTTTCAGCAGGCCGATATCCGTGACCGCGCGGCGCTGGATGAGGCTTTTTCAACGTACCAACCCGATATCGTCCTGCATCTGGCCGCCGAATCCCATGTAGACCGTTCCATCGACGGGCCCGCCGATTTTATCGACACCAATATCACCGGCACGTTCAACATGTTGGAGGCGGCCCGCAAATATTGGCAGGCGGCGGGACGACCTGATGGCTTTCGCTTTCATCACGTATCGACAGACGAAGTATTTGGCTCGCTGCCCGCAGACCCGGCCGTGCAGTTTACCGAGACCACAGCATACGATCCGCGCAGTCCCTATTCCGCCTCGAAAGCCGCGTCAGACCATCTGGTGCGCGCCTGGCACGAGACCTATGGTTTGCCCGTCGTTCTTAGCAATTGTTCCAACAATTACGGACCATATCACTTTCCAGAAAAGCTGATCCCGGTGGTTATTCTGAATGCGCTGGCGGGGCGGGCTCTCCCAATTTACGGCGATGGCAGCAATATCCGCGATTGGCTGTACGTTGAAGATCACGCCGATGCGCTCTTGTTGGTGGCCACAAAGGGCGCGCTGGGGCGTAGTTATAACATCGGAGGCGAGAACGAGCGCACAAACCTGCAGCTGGTGCAAACGATCTGCGCAATCCTCGACCGGTTGCGCCCGCGCGATACTGGCACTTATTCCGATTTGATTACCTGCGTCACCGATCGCCCCGGCCATGACGCGCGCTACGCCATCGACCCAACGCGCATTCGCGACGAGCTGGGCTGGCGTCCCAGCGTGACGGTAGAAGAAGGATTAGAACGCACCGTGCGCTGGTATCTCGACAACGAGGCTTGGTGGCGCCCGTTACTAGACCGCAACGGCGTAGGTCAGCGGCTTGGAACAGCCGGGCTATGAATAGTCTGCTGGTTTTTGGAAGGACTGGCCAAGTGGCGCGCGAGCTGCAGCATTTGGCAGAAGCTCAGACGCTGGATCTGCTGGCCCTGGGGCGCGAAGCAGCCGATCTGGCCCAGCCAGGCACCTGTGCGGCAGCCATCTACGCCCACCGGCCACGCGTGGTGATCAATGCTGCCGCCTACACGGCCGTTGACCGCGCAGAAGAAGAAGAAGGACTCGCCACTGCCATTAATGGCAGTGCACCAGCAGAAATGGCTGAGGCTTGCGCTGCACTGGATATCCCCATGGTACATATCTCCACCGACTATGTATTTCCCGGCAACGGCCAAGCTCCATGGACGCCCAGTGATGCCACAGCCCCAGCCAACGCCTATGGTCGCAGCAAATTGGTGGGCGAAGAGGGCATTCGCGCCAGTGGAGTAAACCACGGCATTTTGCGCACCTCTTGGGTCTTTTCCGCCCATGGTGCGAACTTTGTCAAAACCATGCTGCGCCTGTCAGACACGCGCGACCAGATCAGCGTAGTGGATGACCAAATTGGCGGCCCGACGCCGGCGCGGGCCATTGCGGCGGCTTGCCTATCTATCGCACAGCAGTTGCAAGTAGCACCCAGCAAAAGCGGCACTTACCATTTCAGCGGCGAGCCCGATGTCAGCTGGTGTACCTTTGCCGGCACCATTTTTGAGATGTCGGGCCGATCCACACGCGTCAATGGGATCCCATCCAGCGCATATCCCACGCCAGCCGCCCGCCCGCTAAATAGCCGTCTCGATTGCAGCGCAACCTCGTCCGAATTTGGTCTACCGCGCCCAGATTGGCAGGCAGGACTTAAGGATTGTTTAATTGATCTAGGGATTTTGAGATGAAACAGCGAAAAGGCATTATTCTGGCTGGCGGTTCTGGCACCCGGCTTTATCCCATTACCATGGGCATCTCGAAGCAATTGCTGCCAATTTACGACAAGCCGATGATTTACTATCCGCTAACTGTGCTAATGTTGGCGGGCATTCGCGAAATCATGATTATTACTACCCCCCATGACCAAGAGCAGTTCATCCGCACTCTGGGCGATGGCAGCCAATGGGGCGTCACGCTTCAGTATAAGGTGCAGCCCAGCCCCGATGGGCTGGCGCAGGCCTTTATTCTGGCTGAAGAGTTTTTGGCTGGCAGCCCCGCGGCCATGGTCTTGGGCGACAATATTTTCTTTGGCCACGGCCTGCCCGAGATATTGCAGGCGGCTGATCAATCCAACAGCGGAGCTACCGTGTTCGGCTACCGCGTGTCAGACCCAGAGCGATATGGTGTAGTTGATTTTGATGCCGACGGCACGGTCAAGAGCATCATCGAGAAACCAGCCAGTCCGCCCTCGAACTACGCGGTCACGGGGCTTTATTTTGTTGATGGTACAGCGCCCGAACGCGCCCGCACTGTCACGCCATCTACCCGTGGAGAACTAGAGATTACTTCCTTGTTGGAAAGCTACCTAAAAGATGGCCAACTTAATGTCCAAAAATTGGGCCGTGGATACGCTTGGCTCGACACCGGCACTCACGCTAGCCTGCTAGACGCCGGCAATTTCGTGCGGACTCTCACCGAACGGCAGGGACAACAAGTGGGCTCGCCCGACGAAGTCGCGTTTGAGATGGGTTGGATAAACCAAGCCCAGTTGCAAAAGCGCGCTGAAAAATTTGGGAAAAACAATTACGGCGAATATCTCACACAACTCACATTAACTAGACTCAGGACCCATTGATTTAGATGGGTCTGCGTGATCCAAGGTTCGAAAATTGAGCGGTAACATTTCTTATCTTTTCTGGTTTAACGGAGCGCAGATGTCGCGTCTTAAGCCCTTTTTACCGAAGTCCTATGGCAAGCCACGCGTTGATGATCGACGTGTCCTGAACGGATAATATAAATCAATCGCGATGGGATGCAGTGGCGAGATGCGCCAAAAGAATATGGCCCACAAAAGACATTCTACAATCATTGGAAGCGGTGGAGTGACAAAGGTATCTTATCGCAGATGATGGTGGGCCTGGCGGCTGACCACGGTGAGACAAAGACCGTGATGAACGACGCAACATATCTCAAGGCCCACCGAACAGCGACCAGCATGGCCGTCAAAAAGGGGGGCGTGGCCGCCTAATCGGCCGGACCAAGGGCGGCATGAACACCAAGCTGCACGCTATCTGTGACAGCCAAGGGCGCCCACTTGGCCTCATAGTCACCGCGGGACAAGTCAGCGATTACATCGGCACTCGGGCGCCACTCGGCAGCCAGCCGGAAGTTGATTGGCTTCTCGGCGAGCGAGGATATGACGCTGATTGGTTCAGAGACGCGTTGAAAGACAAAGAGATACGCGCGTGTATCGCTGGACGGAAACAGCGCAAGAAGCCCGTCACCTACAACAAGCGTCGCTACAAACGCGGCAACCGAACCGAGATTATGTTCGGAAGACTCAAGTATTGGAGGCGTGTCGCAGCCCGCTACGACAGGTGCCCAAAGGTCTTAATGTCAGCAATCACTCTTCTAGCCATCGTCATCTACTGGCTTTGAAAACCAATGAGTCCAGCGCCTAGACAATAAGTCATAATTTAAGGTTCGTAAGAGACAAAAGATAACGAGCACCTTCGACCGTCAAATGCCCGTAATCCCAAGCAATCGGGTAAAACGTGCCATCTGACTCCGTAGTCGCAATGCACTCACCAGAAAGACAAAGCAAACTAATTGGATCAATATACTCAATCTTTGCGGCGTGGGCCAAATTACCTAAAGCAGTATTAATTTCAATCTGACGATCCAGATTTGGCGGAGCAAGTCGTAAAACGGAATCCAATTTAAGCCCAAGTCGATGAATGTATGTAGGCAAACCGTCTCCCCATTGAGGAACTCCCCCAATCAAAACAATCTTAGAGTGAGGACTTTCACTCTTTATGATCGAAACCGTTTCAAACAATGACGATTCCAACTCATTAATATTGTTAAAATTCGGATAATCCTTAGATAAGTGAAGAAGCCAATTAGCATGCAAAACAATATAATTAGGTCGCACACTGGAAACCTTCGAAAAGGTTGCCCCGTTTAACAGTTCACAATCCGGATTATTTACAAATGATCTGCCAAGTATTGGAGGACAACCAGCACCCAATGAAAGTGACAGGCGCCCAAGGGAAGATTCAGACCATCCGGACGCTAGAGCTTGAGCATGTGAGTCACCCCAAATCAAAGTCACATCCGAATCTTGATCGGCAAAGCATTTGTCAAGATCTGGGAAATAACCGTTCGAATCCCCAAAACAAAGATCCAACGTATTATTTAAGTCCGAAGGTTGGCGAAGGCTTTTATAGTATACGTCGTAATTAAGAAGACGTAATTCATCGACTGTGTATCTATATTTACTAAAATCTCCAAGGTGCAAACAAAATCCAATAATAGTAAAACAAAATATTCCAACACCAGAAAACTTAAAAACAAACCTCTTATTAGAGAACTCAAAATATCTAAAAGGCTGCTCTACATAACGCCATGTAAAGTACGACACAAACACGAGAAAAATATTCAATAGAACCATGACGGGTAGCGGCACACCCACTACAAAAAAATGCCTTGCAAACGCAAACAGCGGTTGGTGCCACAGATAGATACTATAGCTAATCATACCAATACCTGTAAAAACTCTTAAACTAAGAAATCGAACACACCAACCACCGTTCTGACCAAAGATAATAAATACTGCAGCACCAGCAACTGGAATCAGCGTAACAACTGAGGGCGTAGGAGTAGCTTTTGTGAAGCTAAGCATAGAAATAACAATTAGCGCCAACCCAACGAAAGAAATCCACGAATGCCACGGCCTTGACCTGACTTTAGGGACAATCCCGCAAAGAGATCCAACAAGAATTTCCCAAAACCTTGAAAACGTAAAAAAGAAATTCTGCTCAGGAAGATTTTGCGATCCCCATATTGCCAAGCAGAGGGACAAAAATGCCAAAGACCCCAAAATAAAACCAACATATTTCAAAGAAAATTTTGAAATAAATAGCAAAATTAACGGAAATAATAGATAAAATTGCTCCTCTACGGACAAACTCCAAGTGTGAAGTAAAGGTATCAACTCCGAAGCCGAATCAAAATAACCTGTACTCTCCCAAAAATGAACATTAGAGATAAATAGAGCCGACGCCGCAAGACTTCTCCCGTAATCCACAAATTGTGACGGCGTCAAAAGCCACCATGAAAATGGTAGACTGGCTATAAAAATTACAAAGAGGACTGGCAGGATGCGACGCGCACGCCGAAAATAGAATTCAGACAACGAAAAACGGGAATTTTTGATATCGTTCAGCAAAATTGTAGTTATCAAATATCCAGATATTACAAAAAAAACATCAACACCGACAAAACCACCCTGAACAATCCCAAATCCGGCGTGGGACAGCACAACCCCCGACACAGCGAATGCCCGCAGCCCGTCAATTTCTGATCGATATTTCACAAGTAAGTCCATCCAAAACTTCCAACAAGCAGACAATAAATTTTTCGTGGACGCAATGCAACCAACAAATAGCTAGACACCAAACCGTGGTTTTTTTGGCCACAGCATTGCTAACGATGAAGTTTTCCCTTATTTTAAACAAGAACTTTCGTTACACATTTAGCCATCGAATTTGCAGCGAGATAACGCATGAAAACTTCCGTAGTCCTTATCGCCTATAACCAAGAGGAAACTGTCAAAATGGCAGTGAAATCGCTGCTTGAGCAAACAGGTGGACCTTATGAAATCCTTCTTTCTGACGACTCATCAACTGATAAGACCTATGAGTTTATGCAAGAAGCTGTCTCTGAATTTCCAACAGTTCACACGGTTATTTTTAATAGAAACGATAAAAATTTAGGCATCGCGGAACATATTAACAAAGTTTTTGATATTTCGTCGGGGGATATCGTAATATTTAATGCTGGTGACGATATATCATTGCCCAATCGTTGCGCTCGATTGCTTGAAGAGTTCGAAAGAACGAATGCATGGCTAGTACATTCTCATGCTAAATGCGTAGATAAAAATGGTAACGTCGCCCAACAATCGTATCGCAATGCGCAATTTTTCAAAACTGATGATCTTGCGGCATTATCGACGGCTAAAGCCCTTTTTCTTGGAGCGACAGGATCATATCATCGTAATATTGTAGATAAATACGGCAAATTAAGTAACCCCTCTTTATTCGAAGATCTCATTTTCGGATTTAGAGCAGCTCTCGAACGAAAAATAAGTTTTATTGATGATGAGCTCTTAATATACCTCGCTCATGGAGGTGTTTCATCCAAAACGGATACAAACGGAAATGCAAAGCAAAATCTTGCTTCACACAAGAACCTTACTCGATTTCTGGCGGTATTAGAGCAACGGGAAAATGATGCACAAATCTTTGGCCTGCAAAAAAACCATCCTGTATTTAGAGCGATCAAGAAATCACGTCGAAAAACTTTAATTGAAATTTCAATTCTACACCAAAAACAAGAATGTTTTTGGGGGCTAGTAATAAAATCCCCCATTCACACAATAAAGACTTTTTTGCGCTCTCGAAAAATGTCACGATAGCCAGATTTTCCGCGCAGCTCGAAATGCACTCCGCGTCAATATTGATTTAGCATGCGAAATACGTGCTTTATTGAAATAATATTTTGCACGCTCCTTATCTTTCTTTGCTAACTCCAATGCTGCCCCAAATAATACTTTCGCGCGCGCTGCCGAAATGTCTTCGGTTTGCTCGAATTGACTTAGTATTTGCAATCGCGCTTCAGTCATTCTCTCGGTGTTCTTTATGGTATTTGTTGCGTGCCAACGATAATATGCAACAGGCTCAGCGATTGTAGCCAATAAGTATCCGGCGTTCGATAGCTTGAGAACCATCCCCCTATCTTCTAGTGCAATCTCTTCCCAATATCCACCAACACGCCGCATTGCCTCAGTACGCAGTAACATAGTCGGAGCATAAAGCTGGCAACGTTTAGCCAATACATCGCTGAAATTCCATATTCCTGGCTTTGGAATTAATCGCCTTGTTACTCGGCCTTCACTATCAATTTGATCATAGCCCGCAAATACTCCACCTAATTCGGAATACTTCTCGATATGCTCGACCAGTATTGTAGTTTTGTTGGGACACAATATATCATCCGAAGATAGCATCGAAAAATATTTTCCTCGTGACCAATTCAATGCTTCATTCAAAGTTTTTGCTAATCCTAGATTCTCCCTCGACCTGAACTCAAATCTAACAAATTCAGCATTCAGCTCTGATCGCATTGTTTCAATTAGTGCAGCACTTGAATCAGTTGATCCATCATCGATAATTATCAATTCAATTTGTGGATATGATTGATGGCGTACGCTATTGATTGCCTCCAAGACAAATGCCGAATGGTTGTATGAAGGTATACAAATGGTTACCAGAGGCAATTCAGGCATGGATGCGTGCTCTCACTGTTATTCTTCTGAAGTTTTTGATTAGATATAACACAATCGCTCCACAAAAAGCAAAATTTAGTCGATGTCCCAATACTTTTTTCCTTAAAACACAAATACTACGTCGCTAAAGACAGATGATATTTTAAATTAATTGGAATTCAAAGGTAAGCGCAATTTTCCACTGACGGACGAGACCATCTCTGTAGAATTTAATTTCTTTCTTATTTTAGAGGTATCAATTTCAAAACTTGCCGCAAGTAATGAAAGGTAATAACGAACTGCCTTTAAACCGAACATTTGCTGCATCACATATGCACTTGAGGCCCGTCCATCGATTACTCCACGCAAAATTCCGTCCCGCCTCATTTCCAAAACATAGATCGCATCAGCGCAAAACGCAGTACCAAAATCATCCTCAAAGCTTGGCCCATCCAAAAAGACAAAATCGTAATTATCTACCGGAATATTGCTATGAATGTACCCTCGAAACATCGAAATTTCATACTTTTTACGCGGGCCGTGAACTATAGTAACTATATCATTAAATTTTTCGGGTAGATTTCGAACCGCAATATTGTACCACTCCTCGACACTCTCCATACTTATAATTTTTCCGTCATAAGATGGATCTTCTTTTTTAAGCTTTTTCAGAGCCAGTGCCAACACAACTGTTGATGCACCCGTACCGCATTCCAAAATATTTTTCGGACGATGTTTCAATATATCACGTACAGCCATGTAAAGAGTTATGGGCTGAGTGCCCGTAGTGTTCGAACCCTTTGAGTAAGATATCAATTCACCGCGCATTTCCGGTAGAAGTTTTTCTAACCGATATCTTGCGACCACATTGAATAATTTATTAAATACCTTGCGGTTCATTGCCATACATTCCCAAGTTTCTTTATTTCAACAAAACGAATACTCAACATCACCAGCGAGCAACCCTAAACTCGCCCTAGCCACCGTCTCTGTATTTTTCTTATGATCCAAATCTGGCGTTAGCGGAAAGAAAAGTTGCTCAATGATGCCCTCATGTGTCCGCGATAGAAGAGCGCCAGACGCCGCCTGAAGAGCTTCATGATATTCATGGCCGCAATCTCTTCGAAATCAAGACCTTCCCGGTACTGAACCACGCCAGGAAGAGACCCATACCAAGCAGCGCCAAACACCATAGCCGGCGTTCCGACGCGGATCGCTTCCCAACCGACGGTGCCCGTAACAGACGCCACAAATTGCGCATTGGCGGCCAACGCGTAAGTGCTTGCGTTGGACGGCATAAACTCAACCTGCGGAATTCGCGCGAGACGATGAAAGAACATGGGGCCGCGTGCGTAGGCCCCCTGACGTGGGTTTTCCTTTACGAAGATCTTCCAACCTTTTGGCAGATTGCGCGCTAAGGTCTCAATGAGAAGCGCCTGATCGCGATATTTCCCACCCAAGGCCGAAGTCGACATCTCGGGCTGATTGTGCAGAGGTACGTATATATACTTCCCCGACAGGTCGACACCGCGACCCTCAAAATTGGCAAGATGCTCAAAGTATTCCATTTCATTGGTATGGAAGAACTTCGCGAAAGGATCGCGCCAATCGGGCAGCTTGCCATAGATCGCACTCATTTGCCCCAGTGTCTTGCTGATATATAGTGGATTGGCCAGCTTCAGCGGATCGTGACGCACCAAGTGCTTCACAAAATTCAGGACGGCCTTCTTTGAGAGCTTGCCCGTTTTTCCTTCCTGCTGCCAGCTATCGCTCATGTAAAAGAGGTCAGGAACGCTCCCCTTTTCAATAGCATAAGGCTCACCAGTGTAACCCGAAGGATCAAAACGACCGAGATCATGGACATTCCGCATCGAGAAGAAACGGCCAGGGAATTGGCTCCAACTCAACACCGTCACCTTCACCCCCATGGCGCGAGCGACTTCATAGAAAACCGTGTCGTAAAAAAGATGAGGCACACAGTAAAAGAGCGCGTGAGTTATACCTCGTTCAGCAATGATCGACGCGGCCGCATCACACACAATATGGAAGTAATCCAAATAGTCTTGGACGTGCCTAATGTTGTGAGACTTAAAATTGTAGTCAGGCGAAGTGCGATACAGCTGCTCGACTGCCGTCTCAAGGATCTGGCCGTAATCCTCAGACGCAATGAGAGAAAAATTATCACCCGTTTGCGGACGCCCAGCGACGACTGGGCCGAGCTTGCCTTCCTTCAAATTTAGCCATTGGAGTGAGGGACCATGGATATCGGCATCATCGTATCCGATGTGGCAGGCCAACTTTATCTCACCCGCCCCTAAATCGAGCATGCGATCCATAAACTTACGACGGAAATCGCCGCGCGCGTCACACATAAGCTGGATCATAGTTTGTTAAGCTCGATAAATTTTACTCTCGTATCAATATACGAATTACTTCACCCTATAAACCCACAAAAATTCTAGTGAGAAATCTTAATGTCATGCAGCATTCGCTGCCCCTTGGAACAAGTTTAGTGCATGCAACTGGGCTGATACAATGGACAACTCCGGTAGCAAGTCATACCCTGTAGGTGAATTATCTGGAGGTTCCATTGGATCGCGTCATTATTTGCATGAAATGGGGCAAACTGTATGGCCCCGACTACGTCAACGTCCTCTATTCGGCTTGTCGGAACAACATCTCAGGTGACTTCCGTTTTATATGCCTGACAGACGACGCAAACGGGCTGGACGCAGCCATTGAATCTTTCCCCATTCCAGACCTCGGCATTCGTGAATTTGACTGGATCAAAGGGGGCTGGCCAAAAATTTCAGTCTTCAAACCCGACCTTTACGGCCTCACCGGGCGATGCCTCTTCATTGACCTAGACACAGTCATCTGCGGCCCGCTTGACGAGTTCTTTGAAAACGGCGGAGCCTTTGTCGGCATCGACACAGGGCCAACCTGGGGACGACCTACTTCGGACCAAAAGCCCCTGCTTGGCACGGGCATCTTTGCATTCACCCTTGGCGCATATTCCGAAATTTACGATGAATTTATTAAGGACCCGCAGGCCGTGGTCACAAAGTACCGCATCGAACAGATCTATGTACAAGATCGTATCGAGAATATCACCTACTGGCCACGTTCGTGGGTGGAAAGCTTCAAGTATCATTACCGGAAACCCGCGCTTGTCGGCCTCGTCCTACCGCCAAGAACACCAAGTCCCAAAAGCCGCGTAATCGCGTTCCACGGTGAACCTCGTCCGATCGATCTGGTCAAAGGTGGCCTGTGGGGTATATTCCCGAACGTTGGTCTTGGACGCGTTAGATGGGCAGTCGACTACTGGAAGCGCCACGGCGGCTCGGTATAATGAACCTATCTAAGCTGAAATCTTGGCCACGGCGCTACCTCTACCAGGCGCCACGTGGCTGGCTCCTGAAACTGACCCGAAACTCAGACCGTAAGATGGCGGAGTTACTGTCGGGCAAGTCGATCGCAATCGTTGGTAACGCGAAATCGGTTCTTGAGACGAACTATGGCGAACAGATAGAGACGCACGACGTCATCATACGCCTCAACAAGGGTTATGTGACGCAACCAAACGCCCAAGGCACGCGCACCGATATGGTTGGCCTTACACCAGAATTGTCCGAAGACGAGACGATCGCGCACTTTGAGCCATCATATTTCCTGATGCTTATCCCGAAGATGCGGCACTACAAGCTCTTTGGCAAAGATGCTATTAAGAACACTCTCTTCTATAAGTTCCGGTATTGGCTCGCAGACCGAAACTTGATCGGGAGAAGGCCCTCGTCAGGCTTTATGGCAATTAGTTGGATAGTGAGGCTTGGCATCGCAAAATCGATCACACTTTACGGGTTCGATTTTGGCGCGACACCGACCTACTACAATCCTGAGGGCTACAAGACGCCGCATAACTACGACAGAGAGCGGGAAATTGTACTCGAGTGGGAGCGCCTGGGGCGGATCCGAATTGTGCGGTCAGCTTAATTTAGGTCTTCACATTTAGGCGCTACAGCATGCCCGACACGGGAGCTCTTTTTATATTCTGAGGTCTAAATTTAACTTTAATGCTAGCCTTACTAGCCACACGTCCGAGCCCTCTCAGCCCCGAAACTACCGAGGCGCAATTCAATAGAGAGCTCTGTCGTACCGTCGAGCCCAGTGGCAGCATTCTTAACACGCGTGACACCCGCAAGGAACTCCACACACTCGTTGCTGTATTCAAGCCCGAGACCGAACCGGCTGGTTGTATCGAAGTCGTCTGAGTGAATGGCGTAAAGATCGCCACCCCAGTCCATTCGCCGGCGGATTTCTGCATCGACTTGGTCGTAGCGCTCGAGATCTCGGTCGTAGCGGCCACTGATTGATGCACGCCACACCTCACCGTCATCATAATTCAATGCACCAGTGGCAAAAGAATCATCGGTTTCAAACCCATTAAACGTTGTGCCAATTGCCCCACTCAAATGCGAGGTCAGTGGCGCAGAAATATCGAGTGACCAGCGCTCTAGGGCTTGTGCATTGGCGAAGGCCGGGTCCAAGTCCTGCCTGACATATGCCCCCGACACCATGAGGCGATCAATCGGCACCGAAAATGAGGCCGCGTCGTATATACGATCGGCACTTTGGTTAAACTTGGAGGTAAGCGAATAAGTCAGTCCACTCCCCTCCCGGCCGAGGTCGAGTGTATAGATGCGGCTGTCATCGAGGTTTAAATCGCTCGACGACACGACGAAGTCCTGATTGATGCCACCGCCAAAATAAAACCCGCCAATGGCACGGTACTGAAGGGTGACATCCACCTCAACTGTTGTGACGTCGTATGCCACATTTTGGTCTCTATTGAGACGCCTGAAGCGATTTAGGTCCGAGTAGTCATACGGATCGAGGAGATCAATCGTGGACCCATCGACTGTTGGGAGGTTCAAACCACCAGACTTAAATGTCATAAATTGCAGGCTAGGTATCAAAGTGGAAGCACCTCAGTCAGATCCTGCGAATGCTATTGGCCGCTCTAATTTTGTGGCGGCCAGGTAGGACGCACCAATCTGTGAATCTTCCCAAGATACATCATCAAAGACACGGTAATTATCGAGGAATACGCCCAGATCGGAATGGAGTTTCAGCTGATCGCCTACCTCTCGGCTATCCCGCCACGATAAATTCACTGATCCACGAGCAATATCAACCTGACGCGCATTTGCGGACCCAAAGTCATTTGCGTCGACTTGACCAACAACATTTAATCGCACCGTCCCAGGTAATTCACCAAAATTTAACTCTCGCATCCACTGCGAGTTAACAACTCGGTTTGGACCGTCATAGAGGTACGAGGGATCACGGAGCGGCGTGAAACCAACGTAACTAAATTCAAGGATTTCGCCTTCAAGGTGGCGGGTAATCATCAAGTTATCGTTTAGACGATCGTCCTCAAAAACAATTTCATCTCCTCGTCATGTTTTCCGATCGCGATCAAAAAAATCATACGTCCCGATATATGTCGGGTCGCTCGCGCTCTGTGATTGGAACCTTAAATCAACCCCGTTCTCGAACAGGAAATGGCCATTTGAGAAGAGGAACGCCCTCAAACTGGCATCGCTCAAGTCGTCTGAGCTCACGGCACCATTGAGCTCAACGTATCCATTTCCGTAAAATCGTCGGTATCGACCCTCAACAGTTTGAGACGCGTTACCCCCAATGGCAATATTGGGTGCGACCGTTAGGTCGGCGTAATCCCCAAGTGTTTTGAAATACGGCACCCCAATTCTAGTACCAAGGCGAGAGTTTACCGACAAAGTGGGCGGAAGAAAGCCATCTGCCCGCGTCACCGAGGGGTCGGGCAATCGAAGCCAGGGCGTGTACGCAACGGGAATATCCCGAATTCTGAGCTGCGCGTGTCGATATGTGACTGTCTTTGCTGCCTCATCGTGCACCGCAGCCTCAGCTCTAACTTCCCAGATAGGGATATCAGAGCCGGAGCATATTCGACAGGAAGACGCTCGAACCCGGCTAAATTCTGTCAAATTTCCGCCACTTCGCGTGACCTGCTGGGCGGCGACTTGCAGGTTATCCTCGATGACCTGGCGCACCGCGTAAATCACGCCCTCCGCTAGATCGGGAGAGAGTTCAGCAAATTCACCGTAAGTGACGGAGGTCCCGCTCGCATCGGACAATACAAACGGGCCCTCAATGCTGAACCGATCGCCGCCCTGATCATAGGTCACACTCGGCGCCGTGAGTTTTGCACCATCAAAATAAACTTCAACATTTCCGGTCGCGGTAAAAATTTGACGCTCAGGATCTACGGTCAGACTATCGGAAATTAGGAGCGGAGCCGACTGTGGTGAAGCCGCCTGAGATAATAATGATAGGCAAATGGCTAAGGACAAAGTCCTGAGGGCAGATGTCACCGACGCCATTTTTCAACTCCGCTCCCCAGACTACATTAATTTTCACTCTACAGGTAGTTACGCACTGGTACCAGTGCGCCTAGCTGCCAAATGAGAACGCCCGCAAGTCCTCGCATAAATATTCTCAAAATGTAGCCAAGAATGAAGCCCGCTTTGAAGACCCTACAATTCAGAACCGTTTTTACGGCCTCCGAAAACTCGCCACCACCAAACAAGGCCGCGCTCTAAATGCCCGATAACACCCACCCCCGGCCACCCAACGCATCGCGTGACCCAGCGCAAAGCGATCAATCAATGGAGCCAAAATCAAAGCCTAACTATGAGAATGACGCAGCCAGCGCGACAGCGCCCAGGTTATGTCGGACCAACTTGCGTTAACCGCTTAACCTCAGACTTCGCCCCGAGGATCAGCCCCACACGCTGGTGGTGATCCTCGGGCTGCAGGTCGAGGATATCGCTCACGCCGTTCGTCGCTGCAGCGCCCGCCTGTTCCATGATCATCGCCATCGGGTTCGCCTCATACATCAGACGCAACCGACCGCCCTTATCCCGCAGCTTTGCATCGACGGGATACATGAACACGCCGCCCCGCATCAGGATGCGATGAACCTCAGCCACGAGGGAGGCAATCCAGCGCATGTTGAAATCCTTGCAGCGCGGACCGTCTTTGCCAGCGAGGCAGGCCTCAACATACTCCCGCACAGGCGCATCCCAGAACCGCATCCGCGACATGTTCACCGCGAACTCAGCCGTTTCTTCGGCCACGCGAATATCGCCGTGGGTCAAACGGAAATCACCCGTCCCGTGCCGCGCAGAGAACCCGTGGACCCCCTGCCCCATCGTCAGTACCAGCATCGTCGACGGGCCATAAATCGCATAGCCCGCCACGATCTGATCCCGCCCCTTACGCAAAACCGTCCGATCGCCGTCCGCCTGCACCTGCATGACCGAAAAGATCGACCCGACGGTCATGTTTACGTCCAAATTGGACGACCCATCCAGCGGATCAAAGTAGAGGATGTAATCCCCCGCCTTCGGCTCCTTGAGCCACTGAACCTCATCCATCTCCTCGGAGACCAGCGCGGCCACATGGCCACCGTTAAACGTCTCAAGGAAGATATCGTTTGCCACGATATCGAGCGGCTTTTGCGCCTCGCCCTGAACGTTCGTCTCATCCGTCTGCCCAAGGTTTCCCTCAAACGCCATGTCGCGCACATGGCTGGCAATACGGGCACAGCTCGCCGCGATATCTTCGATCAGGAAAACGAGCGACGGATCAGTGTCCGAGGCCGTTAGGAAATGACGCAAGCTCTGCATGGCGGGACCTTTCAAATGCAGGGCAGATGTACCGCCCTGCAGCTTTGGTCACAAGCGACGATCAGTCGTCGTCGTGGTCCGAACCGTGATCATCGTCATGATCGGAACCATGATCATCATCGTTGCCGTTGTCATCATAACCACCAGAGTGATCATCCGACCCGCCTACATGATCGTTGTCATCGTTCGAACCGTGATCATCTACTTCGACGTAAACCGTCTCACCGGATGCTGTGGTTACGGTCGTATATACATCGTCGCTACCAGCTTTTGGCGCGCTGCGAAGCTCACCAGCTTCGACCAAAATCACTTCGCCAGTTGCAGTCGTAACTTCAACCAGCACGTCGTCGGACCCAGCAACTTCGCCAAGGTGCTTCTGTTCGATCTCTTGGATCGTGCCCGCAACAACTGCTGCATCATTGGTCTCAACGCGCTGGCTCACAACTTCGCCGGTCGAGTTATCGAGGACGACAGTCGTTTCCAGACCAGTCGGCGAATAGGCCTCAACCGAAGAATTCAGAACGCCGCGGCGAACCGAAAAGTGTGTGTAGCCCTGCGCAAACAGGCTGTCAATCTGCGCTTGAACAAAGTCCTGAGCAGAAGCAGCAGAAACCGAAAGTGCGAGCGCGATGGCGGCAAACGAAAGTGTTTTCATGTCTAGTCTCCAAGTGTTCGACGCAACGTTGTCTACTGCGCCTTCGATGGGACCGTTATGACCGCCGCATCCCCACCCCCAAATATGCCAAAGGTGTATTTTAAGCCGTTTTTGGCCTCTATACCGATGGTTTATGGCAATTTTAGCAGGATTAGCCCTAAGTCTAGACCTCATAAAAAAGGGCAATCCAATGTATTCCACCACCAAATTCGAAAATGCGACCTTCGCGACCATCATTTTTTGGGGCATGGGGATTTCAGGACTTTTCTTCGCTCAGGATGTCATCGTTGACCTGCGCGAGCACATCAGCGAAGGGCGCGGTTACCAATTCGGTGACCTCTCACACCTCATTTTCGAGATTCTCGCCGTCACCGTACTTGGATTCGGCATGGTGCTTTTGTCGGTCTACATCACCGAGCTAAAGACAAAGAACGCCCGCCAACGCGAAACACTCCATTCCCTTCGCCACGATTTCGACAGCCACGTTCACGCGCAATTCAACGAATGGTCCCTCACCCCGTCCGAGTCTGACATCGCGCTTTTGCTTATGCGCGGGCTGGCATCCAAAGACATCGCTGAACTGCGCAATTGCACCGTCGGCACGGTCAAGGTTCACTCGCACAACGTCTTTCGCAAGGCAGGCGTAACGTCTCGCGTAGAACTCATGTCGCTGTTCTTGGATGAATTCATGGATGTTGGCATGCAATCCGCCCCGCAACAGCCATCGTAAGTCACCCCGCCAAGAACTCCATCAAGGCTTCGCTATCCAGCGGCTTTGACATCACCAAATCCGCGCCCGCGTCAGTGAAACGATCCATGTCGTTGCCAACGGCCGCCGCCGTCAGGCCAATCATCACGTAATCATGATCCAACTCTTTCAGAGCACGGATCAACTGATCGCCCTCCATCTTGGGCATGAATAGGTCCGTTATCAGAAGGTCGGGCGGGTTTGCTTGGGCCATGACCAGCGCATCCTCACCATTCCGCGCCAAAGTCACATTCGCGAAAATCTTGTTCAGCCGCGTCTTTGTCACCTCGGCCACCAGCGGGTTATCCTCGACCAACAGCACATGCAGAACGGACAGGTCGACCGCGTCGCGCACGGTCGGCTCAACTGGCTCTACATCGGTCGCGATGTCCTCTGGTAGTCTGATCTGATAACATGCGCCCCGCGCCCGTTCGATATATGTGATCGACCCGCCCAGCAGCTCCACCGCTGTCTTCGCGATATAGAGGCCCAGCCCGCTGCCATCCGCCTGATTGCGTGGATCTTTGCCGCCCCTCTCGAATGGTTCAAACAGTCGATCGACCTCATCGGGCGGAATCCCGATCCCATCGTCGCGCACAGTCCAAACGGACCACATTTGCCCATTTTCCTCAGGCTGCGCTTCAAAGATAATCTCGACCGTCCGGCCCCGCGAATGCAGCAAGGCATTGCGCACAAGGTTCCCAACCAACTGCTTTGTCCGCAACTGATCCCCTATCCGCCGAACATCCGCCCCCGCGCCGAGCTTGAGCTTGATGTTCATGTGGTTCTTCTTGGCCTGCGCTTGATAGGTATTGCGCACCGTCTCGGCCAATTCCGCAGGCACATAGGGCGATTTAACCACAGCGAGGTTTTCTTCGGGGTTCACCGCTTGCCGCATGTCGCTCAGCACACCCAACAACTGGTTCGACGCCTCGGCGAGTTTTGGCTTCATCGCCGCGGTCTGCAACGGCTCCAAATCCTCGATCAACATCGCCATCACCGACGCAGGCGTGCGTATTTCATGCGAAATGATCGAGAACATCCGCCGCTGCTTTTCATCCCGCGCCTCAAGATAGGTCAACGCATGACGCAACGCGGACTCTGTCGCTTGTTCGTCGGTAATATCCAGCACCAGCCCGTAGGCCAGTTTTGCCCCGCTCTCGGCATATTGCGCCCAGACAAAGATGCGGATCATGCATTCGTCACCAGGTCCGCGAATGACCCGCAAAACATGCTTATACGTTTGCCCCGGCTCAACGATCCCCATCTCAGCCATCCGCTGACGGGACTCGGGCGCGAACCGAGCATAGATGTCCCGCACCGGCGTATATACAGTATCGACACCCAATACCCGCATGCTCGTCGGGTCAAGCTGCACCATGCCGAGGTTCTGATTGACCTGAAAAATCCCAACGCCCGCGAAATCGCGCGCTGCGTCGAGCCGTTCGTTACTGTCCCGCGCCAATTGCAACCGACGTTCCATATAGCCGCGAAGCGCCAGAATGTAGGTCCCCAAATTCAACAGGACCGTGCCGTAGTAATCCATCGCATTTTCATGCGCGGTCTCGGGTACCAGATCGGTTAGGAATGTGCCCGTCAGCACAGCATAGCATCCAACCCCAGCGACAAGGCTCAGCGGAGCGATAGCCTGCGGCATAACCAAAGCCATGACCATAATCACAAGGCCAGCTTCCATCTGGTTGCTTTGCCCAAAGCCAGACGCGTGAATAACCCCAAGCGTCGAGAACACAAAAATTGAAGGCAGCAGGTAGAGCAGCTCTAGCTTCTGCGGGCGATGTAGAAACAGCAGCAAAAATACCAAAATTACCGCGCACCCGCGCAGCACACGTTTCAGCGCGAGGTCAAAGTAGTGTTCGTCGTAACCAACCAAACCCTGAAGATCCGCAGGCAGCGACTTCATCACGTTCACGAAAATCGCGATCATGATCAGGTTCACGATGAAGAACACGACCTGCGCCAAAAGCGCGAGAAGAAGATCCGCCGTGTAAGGTAAGAGCCTGCTTCGGAATAACCCGATCGTCTCTCTCGCGACCACGCCGACGATCAACGCCGCAATCAGGTTCACCACAAAGAACGCGATGACCACTTGCGGCGCACGCACCAGCAATTCGTGCCAAACCGACATATCGACAAAGGGTAGGAGGAACGGCGCGCAAAGGGCGAATAGAAACACCAGCGCAGGCACCCAGATCAGTCTGGTTGGATAGATCAGAACACCAAGGGCGAGCACATAGAACGAGATCGACGGGGAGTATTGAACCGCAAAGGCATTATGACCGAAAATCGCGGCCCCATAGGACATCGGGTATGTCCACAGCAGAACAACAGGCAAGAAATACAGCAAAAACCCAAGGGGTTTTCTGCGCACAAACCGACGCATACGGTATAGCCGTGATACCGCAAATCCATCGTGCAACGGCTCCGACACCAACGGCCCGCCACCGACATTGATGCGCAAGTTGTTAAGTATTCCGAACACCCCGTAGATTTACGCCCCAGCTTAGGAACCGAGCCTATGCCGACGGGCGCAGAAATCAACCCGATCCCGCGCCCGCCCGACAAACAAACCACGAATGTTCAAGGTGATAGGCCGTCGGCCTAGTTCGGTAGCGCCCCACAGAACCCACCAGCCGTTGATAACCCCGACCCAATAGCGAGGATTGGCGGTGCCGCATAAGGATTCGGCGGGCTGGCCTTTAGGTCCCAGCCAATCAAACCAGCGACGGCCAGAACGGCGATACCTGCTGTAAAACGTCTGGTCATGACCGTGCCTCCAATCCCAGAATGGGACGCAGTTTGATCCCATAAATCGACCCGACAAAGGCGGCGCCGAACCAGACCCAACCGTGCAGGCTCCCCGTGGAAATCCCTGAAAAGAACGCACCTACATTGCAACCAAAGGCCAAACGCGACGAATACCCTAGCAGGAACCCCGCCACGATTGTCCCGACCCACGCCCGCGCGGGCAAGGATGGCAGTTTCGCCGATAGACCCCCTACCCTCCAGCTCGCGACAAAGAACGCGCCGAGGATGATGCCGATATCCGTCAACGACGTGTAGTCGGTCAGCACAGAACTGGTGACACGTTCTGCCGTCGCCGGTGCTGCCCAAAACGCAGAGCCCGACAGGTCCACGCCCGCCGCTACTGCACCCTTCGCCACCCAAAGGCCGAGCCCGTAAACCACGCCCCACGGCTGGCCAGAGATCAACAGGTTCGCCAGCGCCAGTGCCGCGATCACGACCGCCGCAATCACCAATCGACGCGGCAATACCCGTTTCTGGGGCGTTGCGAATTTCCACGCCACCATCGCGACCGAAAACAGCAGTCCAAGCGTGATGAGAACACCGCTCCACCCTTCAAAGTTCATGATCGGCAGCGCCCCCAAGCCCGTCCACCAGAACAGGTGATATGCGCCCGCGAAACTCCCGATGGCAAAGAATGGCAGCGCGACCAACGACACGGGGTTCCCAGACCCCGCGTTAACCAATGTGCCCGACCCGCAGCCCAAAACGACCTGCATCGCGACACCGAACACAAAGGCCCCGGCGATCATCGCAAAACCAATCGGGGCTTGCGCGCCGTTCAATTCGCCACCATGGTTCGCAATCAACGGCAGGGCAAAGACGGTGACGATCCCAATCGCCAACAACTGCGCCCACAATCCCGACGGCTCGCGCCGCAGGATCATCGCCCGCCACGGTCCCGCAAATCCGAACCGCAACCCTTCGAGGGCGAGGCCAAAGCCCAGCCCCACCGCCAGCAGCAGCCCATATCGAGCCCCCGCCAGCGCAGCCACGGCCAAAACGACGAACACGGCAGCCACAATCAGGCCACCGCGCTTTAGGATCGGACGGGGGGCCAAAGCCCCCGCAATCACGTGTTCAGACATTTTAGAAACCAATCTGGTTCAGCAAGTTACGGAACAGGCCCGGAGTGTTTTCCATCGGAAGACCCGCGTTGGAATATTCAACCATCGACCCTGCGTAGAGTTTCACGTTGTCTAGCTCAGCCAGCTCCGAGAGTGCAAACCAGTTCGTTGCCGCCCAGTGACCCGTGTTGCAGAAGGACACGATGTCTTTGCCCTCTTCGACGCCCAAAGCCACCTTCAACTCATCCACATTCGACGCCCCACGGATCGCCGCAGCGCCGTCATCAAAGAACGAAGTGTAGACGTAGTTAACGGCACCCGGCAGCGTGCCCGGACGGTCAGCCGCGTCATGGCCCTTGCGACCCAGATAGAAATCTTCAGGACGCGCATCGACGAGGATCGCTTGCGCCGCACCTGTGGTCACAGCCTCAACATCCGAGGTTTCCGCCAGCCACTCGTGGCTAAAGGACAGATTCAATTCCGACGGGATCGACGACTCGACTGTCGCGTTGATCGGCAAACCCGCCGCCGCCCAAGCCGCCTGACCACCGTTCAGGATCGACAGATCGGTAAAGCCTGTAGATTTCAGCGTCCAATAAACCCGCGCCGCAGCACCAAAATCAGTGTCTGTTTTGCCTTCAGTGATGATCACGATCGGCAGATCATACTCCAGACCCAACTGTTCGAGGTTCCCCTCAAGCGCGGTCAGATCAACCAGCGCACCTGGGTTTTCCGCAGGACCACGGAACATCCGATACGGCGCCCAAAGCGCGCCATCAACGTGCGCCTCGGCATAACCATCATTGCGAATATCAACGAGGATCGGTTGCACGTCATCAATCGACGCCGCCAATTCAGCAGGCGTCACCAGAGGCCCATACGTGTTCGCTTCAACAGCAGAGGCAAAGCCAAGAGCGGCTACAAAAGCAGGAGCAAGGAATTTCATTTCGACACCTTAAAGTCTTGTTCGAAACCGCAGGTAGTTGGAATTATTTTCTCTTTCAAGTGCCACAGCCCACCAAATTTCAGAACAAAATTCTCACATAACGCAGGCGAAAATGCTAAAATCCAAAACCCATCCCAAAAACAGAAAAAGCCGCCTAGCAGCACCAGACGACTCAAAACTCTGATCTTAATTTACGCGGCCCAAAGAAAAATGGCGGGCCTAAACCCGCCATTTAACTTTTAGCACTTATCCGCGGATTGCTGCCCACCGTTGCTGCGAAACGAGGTGCATATAGACCACGGGCAGCGCGCCAGTCTTGCGCAGGGCGAGGAAATCACCGTCGGACAGCGCCGACAGTTTCGACTCGTTCACAACGCGGAAACCACCGATGCGGGACTTGGTTCCGTTGGCGAGGGTCACTTCGACCTGACGCTCTTCGAGGAGGTCCAGCGTCTCCAACTGGCGGATGATGGTCGCGGTCCGCTCCATGTCCATGATGAAGGATTTGCTGAGCTCCAACATCCGCTCGGTCGCCTTGGACGGCTGATCGCCATCAAACAGCGGATCGCCGATTTTCGCATGGATCATCTCGGACTCGGGATCGATCGCCATGTTGTAGGTCGTGCCGTCTGGCGACTTCACCAGCATAAAGGGATAGCGACGGACGTAGGCGGGAACATACGCGCCTTTCTTCCACGCACCGTCTTTCGACACGAACATGTTCTCGCCCGTCTTACGACCTGTCACCGCAAAGGCGGTCGGCTCTGCGCCCTTGCCGCTGAAGACGATCGGGTAGTCGTGGCTGGCCGAGGCAAATTCAGATCCTGCCAGAACGATGGAGTTTGCCTTCGCCGCAAAGCTCATCGATTTCGCAGGGCGCAAACGCAGGTCGCCGTGGGCCGCTTTGTTCAGCAGCGCGAGCGATTTGTAGAACATGGGCAGCTGCGGTGCTGCGGTCTCTGCTTTGGGGGTGTCAGTCGCCATAATCGTCCTCAGTTCAAAATACGTTACAGGCCCCAGTGGCCCGCGTTGCGCATAGTTTTAACTGAAACGACAGAAGCCTAAAGCCGAAAATCAGGTGGTGAGTTCCGCTTCGATCAAATCGAGGATTTGGCGGTTGTCAGGTTTCGTGGTGCTGCCCCATGTGCCCTTGACCCGACCATCGGCACCAATCAGCACTTTGTTGAAATTCCACTGCGGGACAAAGCCATGATCCGTGGCGAGCCATTGATAGAACGGATGCGCCTCTGGCCCTTTGACATGGGTGATGTCGGTCATCGGTAGGGTCAGGTTAAAGTTCAGCTCGCAGAACTCTTTGACCTCATCAATCGACGACAACTCTTGGCGGAAGTCGTCGGACGGCACGGCGAGGACGATTAGACCGCGATCCGCATAGGCATCGTAGACTGCCTGCATCGCGTCATACTGCGGCGTGAACCCGCAGCGACTGGCCGAGTTGATCACCAGAACAGGATGCCCCGCCCAATCGGCGCTGTCGTGCATCCCACCATCCGCATTTACAAAGCTTACCCGTGGAAGAGGACTATCCCCCGCCGCAAAAGACGGCAGCGCAGCAGTGGCGCAGAGGGTGCCCAGAATAGAACGGCGCGTCAGGGTCATAGTGTCCTCCGATTGAGGTGTGCAACCTAAGATGGGGGTGAATGTAGCGCAGCCAGCGGCGTCGGCAACTCTGGTCCGATAGAGAGGGTTGCGCTATGGATTGGTCATGTCCGTCGCCACCGCCCCCCTGCGCCTCGCGCCATCACCTACTACCCGTTTGCTCTGCAACGGGGTAGAGGTGACGCGCCCCTATGTGGCTCGCGCCACGGGTGGCCCTGTCGATGTGATCGCGCCAAGCCCTCTGGCGACCGCCCTGCCCCGCCTCTTGGAGGCACTACACAGCGGTCAGAGCTTCTGCATTTCGCCCCGCCTGTTCGAGGCCGATGACGAGCCAGAGTATATACACACGCTCACCTCTGGTTCGACGGGCGCACCGAAACGTATCCGCCGTAGCTACGCGAGTTGGGTGAGCAGTTTCGCCGTGAACCGTGACCTCTTTGGAATTACTCCTGACGACCGTTCTGCGATCCTCGGCAGCTTGGATCAGTCGCTCGCGCTCTACGCGCTCTGCGAGGGTCTGTGGCAGGGCATCACCGTCGACGTCCTCAGCGACCTGCGCCCCGACCGTCAGACCGCCGCGATGGAGCAGACGACGATCCTTTACGCGACCCCCACGCAATTGCGCAGCGCCCTCCTCCGCCCCCTGCCCGCCTTGCGGCTGATCCTCGTCGGTGGCGGCCATCTGGATGCAGCGACCAAAGCACGCGTCGCTCAGATGGCACCGAACGCGCGGCTGCATGAATTTTACGGGGCGGCTGAGACGAGCTTTATCACCCTATCGGATGTATCCACGCCCGAGGGGTCCGTTGGCGCGCCCTACCCCGGTGTTGAGATCGACATTCGCGATGGCCTCGTTTGGGTCCGTTCACCCTACCTTTTTGACCACTACGTTGAGGGCTCCAGCGCCACCACTCAAACCCGCAAAGGCTGGGTCACCGTTGGCGAGATGGGAGAGATGCGCAACGGCCACCTCTTCCTCACAGGTCGTGCGGATCGCATGTTCACCGTCGCAGATCGCAACTACCACCCCGAAGCCGCAGAGGCCGCCCTATCCCAAATCGACGGCGTGCATGGGGTCGCTGTTTTGCCGATGCTGGACGACATGCGCGGGGCGGTTCCTGTGGCGCTCTATCACGGGATGATCACGCCCGAGGACCTCCAGTCCGCAGCCCGTGCCAATGGCATCCAAATCCGCCGCGCTTACCGTCTGTCGGACTGGCCCGCCTTACGCTCGGGCAAACCGAACCTCACCGCGCTGGCCGCTTTGCTGAGGAACCTCACATGACACCCCGCATCATCGCCGCCCGCCGCACCATCGTCGCGCCCAAGGGTGGCGCTTTGTCGGGATACGCGCTGCACGACCTCGCGGCACCTGTAATACTGGCGTGCCTCGCGGACGCTGGATTGCGCCCAGAGGACGTGGACGAGGTCATCCTATCGAACGCCATCGGTGGCGGCGGCAATCCCGCCCGTGTCGCCGCACTCGCCGCTGGTCTGCCGAGCCGCGTCGCGGGCCTGTCGATTGATCGGCAGTGCGCGGGTGGCCTCGATGCGATTGGGATCGCGATGGCATTGGTGCGCTCTGGTCAGGCCAAGGTCGTTTTGGCGGGCGGCGCAGAGTCCCATTCGCAACGACCGATCCGCATGGCGCAAACGCCTGACGGTCCCGTTGCCTACGACCGCCCCCCGTTCACCCCGTGGCCCGACCGTGACCCCGATCTGGCCGAGGCCGCGAATGCGCTGAACGTGCCTCGTGAACGGCAGGATGCTTGGGCCATTGATAGCCATGAAAAGGCGCTCTCTGCACGCACGGCGCTTCGGTTTGAAATCGTGCCCTTGGGCGATGAATTGGACGACCCGTTCACCCGCCGCCTTGCCCCGCGTTTGGTCGCCCGCGCCCCTGTCGTCACCGGAGAGTTGACAGCTGTCAACACCGCTGTCTCTGCCGATGCCGCCGCGTTCTGCCTTGTCGTGGCGGATGACGTTTTACCCGACCGCAATGCGCTGCTGCTGACCGACTACGCCTGTGTTGGCGGCGACCCGATGAACCCCGCGCTCGCCCCGATTGCCGCGATCAAAGCGGTCACGGACACCCCCGTCGATCAGGTCGAAATGATGGAGGCCTACGCCGCCCAAGCCATCGCCTGCGTGGAAGGCACACCGATCGATCCGCGCACCGTGAACCTCAAGGGCGGCGCATTGGCCCGTGGTCATCCGATTGGGGCCTCTGGCGCGATCCTGATGGTGCGTCTGTATCACGACCTTGCAGGGACGAACCGCACAGGATTGGCCGCAATTGCAGCGGCGGGCGGCATCGGTTCAGCGATCAAAGTGCAGGGTTTTGGAAAAAGTTGACAGCTGTCAACTTTGGGATCGGCTGGAAAAGTTGACAGCCGTCAACTTTCAAACCCACGGAAGGTCGCAAAGACATCCAGCGCGTCCCGCTCTGTCCGAAATTCGTTCACAGGATGGTCCGCCGCATAGCCAATCGCCACGCCTGCCACGACCATTTCATCGGCATCTAGCCCCAGATGGTCATGGATCAGATCACCGTAATTCGCCATAGCCCCGATCCCACAGGCCGCTAGCCCCGCATCCTGCACGGCGAGCAACATCGTCTGGATCGCCATCCCGAGGTCCATAAAGCACCCTGCGCCCATCTCACGATGGATCGTGATGATCATGCCCACAGGCGCGCCAAAGAAACGGTAATTGTGCTGAAACTGAACCTTCCGTCCCTCAAGGTCGCGTTTCTCTATGCCCAAAGCATCGTAGAGCGCAAAGCCAGCGGCCCTCTGACGGGCTTTTAGATCGGCGGGCATAGGGCGGGGGAAGTAGCTGTATTCGCTGACCTGAGGCCGATCCTCTGCAATTCCGTCGAGCAGGGCATCGGATAGGGATTTCAACGGTGCGCCAGTCAGGACATGGAACCGACCGGGCTGAAGGTTTGCACCCGAAGGCGCACAGCGGGCCAAGGTCAAAATCGTCTCTAATACAGCGCGATCCACGGGTTGATCCGTGAACGCCCGAACCGATCGACGATCCTCTATGGCCCGCCGCATTTCCATTACTGACGCGACAGAAGGCTTTGCGGACGGGCCTTAACCAAGGCACCAACCACGATGGCGGTCAGTACGACCTTAACCAGATCGCCAGGGATATAGGTCGCCATGATGGTGATCGAGGCCATCAGACCCTTGTCCGTCAGCATCCAGAACCCGCCAATACCCATGACATAAAGCACGACAATCCCACCGATCAGCGACGCGATGCCAGATGCAACCATCGCATCAATACGCAGGTTCTGCATCACAACACCCGTTACAAAGGCCGCGACGGGGAAACCGACGACAAAACCAGCGGTCGGCGATACGAAAACGCCCAAACCACCGCGTCCCCCCGCCAAAAGCGGCAGACCCAAGGCCACGAGGCCAATAAACAACAGCATCGACAGGCCGCCACGTTTCGCGCCCAAAACAGCGCCCGCAAGCATCACACCAAGGCTCTGCGCCGTCACAGGAATGCCCCAAGGCATCGGAATCGCGGGCAAAAGGCCCAAAACTGCAACGAGCGCCGCGAAAAGCGCGATCATCACAAGATCATTTTCTTTGGTTTGCATAATGTGTCCCCTGATTTGCGGGACGACATATCAGGGATTAAACGCTCCATCCAGCCCGCCGCGTGCACGCAGCGCGAGCGCCACATGATCGGCATCTTCGAGAACGCTGACGATCAGGGGCAGAATGATGTAAAACGTGGGCCGTTTCGTGGACCGAGCACGAAAAGCGTCCGCCATATGATTGGCCCGTTCCAAAAGCACAGGTACAAACCGCACAACGAGGGCAATTGAGAGCGCCAGAGGTTTGGGTGACAGTCCGATAAAGCGGGCAGGGGAGGCGAGCCAGATCACAAGGTCGATCAGATCGTCCAAACGGGTCGAAAGCGTCACTAAATTGGCCAAACTCACTGCAGTTGCCAATCGCAACACAATCGCGAAACCCGTGGCCGCATCACCCAAAATGACCTGCCAAAGCAGGATAAATCCGAGGAAAAACCGCAGTGGTTTCAGCATCCGGAGACCTTGGGCCGCGAATTTCGCACCAAACGACCGATAGAGCAGGGCGGTAAGTCCCGCAGCACCAGCAAGCAAAACTGGCGATTTCAGCAGGTATAGGGTCACAATAGCGATGGAAAGCAGTCCAAGTTTGACCCCAGCCCGCCAATTATGGAGCGGAGTGTGAATGTCAGAGGTGAGCGCCAGCATCATCCGCCTCCATCACCCGCAGATATTCGGGCAAAACGGTCTCTGGCGCACCATCTGCGATGATTTTTCCACCTTCGATCCAGAGAACGCGGTCATAATCCGCTATCATCGCAGGGTCATGCGTGATGTGAATCAGAGTCTGATCTAGCTGATTTAGTCTCTTTTGCAGGGCGCGTGTCGTGGGAATGTCCAACCCGCTGAACGGTTCGTCTAGAATGATCACCGAAGGCGCCATTGCGAGGACGGACATGAGGCACACAAGGTGGCGTTGCCCCTGACTTAGGGTCGAAACGGGGCGTTTGGCCCAGTCCGATTTGCCGAAATTGGCGAGGGTTTCATCGGTTTTCGTCGATGCATCGGCCTTAGAGTGCCCGAGCTGGCGTAACCCGAAGGAAATTTCCTCTTCAACAGTCGGGAAAATGATCTGATGATCGGGGTTCTGGAACAAAATGCCCACCGCAGAGAGCGAGGATTTTCGGTCGTTTAGGACGTCGATGCCGTTGATCAAAATTCGACCCTGTTCTGGGCGTATTAGACCCGAAAATGCCCGCGCCAGTGTCGATTTTCCAGAGCCATTTCGACCGACAATACCCACCCGCGCCTGGGTCAATTCGAGGGTGATTGTGTCGAGCACGGTTTTGTCGCCGTATTGGCAGGAAAGGGACTGTATCTGGATCATGGAGTTAGGGGGTCATAGCTGAAGTACGATGTAAAGGGGTGAGAGTTGACAGCTGTCAACTTTGTCGACGAGACAGAGCAATCATCATCGGCATCGGTGAAAATCCGCCTTGTTCGGCCTTTTGGGTGAGGCGGCGAAGGTAACCACCAGGTGATTTGATCTCTCCCATGCGCTGAAGGATGCCAGCACAGACAACAGAGGTGTTTTTCGGCCCCATGATTTTCATGGCATGATCCCACGTTTCAGCCGAGATACCCATCATGGCCTTAATGACCGACATTGCAGAGATGAAATCGTGCCAACTGCGAAGCGGTCGATTGGTAAAATCCGCGACATCGGGACAAGCGGTTAGAACCATCGGAAGCGGAACGGTGCTTTGTTCAGATTCAATAGTAGTATCATTTGAATTAGATTGGTGCCGGTCATTTTGGCTGTCGGTGCCGCTCATTTCTGATGATTTACCAACAGTCATTCCTAGCAAGTGATGGAGGTTTTCCACAAGCGCGTGAAGCCGCGTTTTGAGCGATGTTAGTGTCGAAATGTCCAGTTTACGGCGGAGCATTTTGCCGAGTTCGATCAGCGCCTCGCGAGGTTTGGTCCAGCGATCGTCGGCGTGATCTTCCATGCCAAAACTAATGAGTTTGTCGGCATCGCGTTTTAGGATCACGACTGTGTCGCGCAGTTCTTTTTTTTGCGCGTCCTCTTCGCGGATCTTTGTGGCGGCTTCGATGATTTCGTCGGCGCGCACCAAAAGGGGCCGAAGATCAAAGCCGTAGGCCCGTAGAACGCCGGTTCTACTTTTGACGGCGTAGCGTTTACCGTTCGGGCTGTCGTTGCGCAGAATGATGCCAGCCTCGACCAGAGCGGCGATGTGACGGCGGAGCGTGCTTTCGGGCATGCCGTGAGCGCGGGATGAGAGCGTTTCATTGGATGGAAACACGATCAACTGCTCGGACGCAGAGAGGTCATCGCCGCGATGAAAGGTTAACAATGCGTTCAGGACCGTGAGATCGCGGTCAGAGAGACCGAATTCTTTGCGCGCGGTGCAAAGTTCGCGGAAAAGCTCCCATTTATTCGCGTTCGGGAGGGCAGGGGCCTGTTGGCGAAGGGCGGCGCGTTCGATCAAACCAGCCGTTACTGGTCGCCGCCCAAAAGGCGTCGTTGCGTAAATGTCCATAGTTCATCACGGAGCAAAACTTTTTTGCCCGCCAGATTCGACGCCTGTTGACAGCTGTCAACTTTAGCCTGATATTCGGAAGTGCTAGAACACGAATAGGGCTCTCTGAGGTATCTGCTTTGGGGGGCCTTTTTCTTTGGGTTTTGCTGGGTCGTGCCTCCTAAGTTGTTGTTACTGCTCTATTATTCAGCCGTTCGACTGTTTCCAGTCGCGGTGAATTTCTTCCAGATGCGCCACCAACCATTCGTCAAAGCCGTCTTTGGGCAGGGTGAGCACTGTTTTATTCGGTTTGCGGGCAACCTGTGCGATCTCGGCACCGTTGGCGGTGATCCGGTTCGGTTTGGCTGCTGGCGTTTTGGGCAAGGTTAGAGACTTAAACACGGCCTCGAACCGCTGATCCGATCCTTCACCGACGGCGTTCGCAGTGAGATCCCGACCGTTGAGCTGATCGGCTAGTTTGCTCCACCGATCGCGGCCGATGGAGGGGGCCGCGCCGATGGCTTCGATCAGGGGTAGGGGGATCGAGTCGACGATCGATAACATCCGCGAAATGACGGTTTTATCGACGTTGAGCGCGTCACAGATCACTTTGCGTTCGTAACCAGCGTCCCGCATTTGGCGGGCAAAGTTGGCGCGTTCGATGAACGACAGATCGCGACGGGCAGAGTTTTCCTGACCCTGGGCAATCACCAGTTCGCGGTCATTCAAGACCCTAACCATGGCCGCAATGGGCTGTTTCAGCAGTTTTAGAGCCGCAACACGCCGCCGACCGTAGACCACCTGATAGCGTTCGGGGTCATTCGGATTAGGGCGGAGCAGAACGGGGACTTGCTGTCCGTAAAGTTTGATACTTTCTGCAAGGGCAGGGATGTCATCCGTTTCCAGACGGTCCTGCATACCCGCATCGTCGATCATCCGCGGATCGACCTGAATGATCGAGCGAGACTTGAGTTCGGCGATGGATTGGCTCACGGCACCGATGGCGCCCTTGCCGTAACGGGGTTTGGAGGGATCGACGCGCGTTTCGGTTGCGGGCGCAGCGGTGTTGTCCATCAAGCCGGTCAGAATACCTTTACGCGCCATTGGTCCGCCCCCATGCCTCTTGAACAAGCGTCTCTATTTCACCGCAAACGGCTGAAATACTCTCAATCGCGCGGTCATAGGTGGACCGCGTGAATTGGGACTTTTCGATCTCCCACAAGGTTTGTTTTGTCAGGCCAGCGTCTGAGATCGCAGTTGATTTCAGCATCGTGTGGTTCAAAACATGCTCACCAAACATGGAGCGCATGAAAGATACCATCTGGTTCTGCGGGCCATCGCCGGGTTCATACCGGGTCACCACGTAGCGCAGCCAGTCATAGGACATGTCGCCGCCTGCTTCGGCTACAACGCCGAGGAGGTTCGATGTCATCAACAGGAACTGACACATCGACATCACGTCGAGCATCTGCGGGTGAACCGTCACTAACACGGCGGTCGCGGCCGAAAGGGCCGACATTGTTAAGAACCCCAATTGGGGCGGGCAGTCTACGATAACCACGTCATAATCCTCTTCCACATCAGCGAGCGCGTCTCCCACTCTAGTGAAAAAAAGGTTACCATCCCGTTGGGCCAGCGCGCGGGGGGTATCGTGCTCGAACTCCATGAGGTCGAGGTTCCCCGGAATAATGTCCAGATTTCGGAAGTAAGTCTTTTGAATCACGTCACGAATTGGAACGGGGTTGTCATAGCGGATCGCGTCATAAAGCGTTCCACCGTCCAGTAGGTCGAACTCTGGCTGGAACCCATGCAACGCAGAGAAAGACGCCTGAGGGTCGATGTCGATCGCCAAAACGCGGTATCCGTCGAGAGCCATCTTCTGCGCGAGGTGCGCCGAGGTCGTCGTTTTACCAGAGCCACCTTTGAAGTTGATGACCGAAATCACCTGTAGATGATCGCCATCGCGACGACCGGGCATATAGGTGCCGGGAACCTTCGCGCCTTTTTCGAGGTATTCGCGAAGAGCTACGATATCGTCGGGCGAATAATAGCGGCGTCCGTTGCCACGGATTTCAGGATCGGGGCCTTTGGAATCGAGACTAAGCTTGCGCAAATAGGCATCTTTGACGCCAAGCAGGTCAGCGACTTCACCACTGGTGAATTTGCGCAGCTCTTTGGTCGCGTTCGGCGGAAAAAGCTGGGCACGGTGTGCTTGCAACCGCTCTGATAGCATCGCGGCGTGTTGACCAACGATGGTATCAATACGTAGGTTTGTCTTGGGTTCTTGACCCATCTGACCCTCTCTTCTCGCCTCTGTGGCCACCGTTTGTTACGGTTTTTGCCGTTATTTTCGTATTTTGCGTATATTACTGCGACAGGATTTGGATTCTGGCAAGAGTTTTCCACAGATTTTGTGCAAACTTCTTTTTAGGTTGTGTGGTTGCACTTCCGCGTGAGTTGAGACCAAAGTCGCGACGTTGCTCGATAAGACTATATGTTAAGGCTTTTGCGACATGACTCGTAGCTCTCATATCGACCGCGTGATGCAGTCCCTTTCGTCCGGATCGGCGGCGGCGCGATCGCGTTTGGCAGCGTCGTGGCTACGGTCGGCTAAGAACTACGGTTTGGATCCCGCGATGCGCGAAATGCGCGACTCGCTCGATTCTTCGTCGTTGAAGGGTCGCATGGCCGCGATGGAGCGGGTGTTGCACGTCGCGTCGCCGAAACTGGACAACCTCTTTGGTCTGATCGGGCATTCTGGTTGCGGCGTTCTATTAACGGACGCGGATGGGATCGTCCTGGAAAAACGCTGTTCCGACGGGGACTCGGAAGTGTTCAAGGAATGGGGCCTCTGGCCTGGTCACGACTGGAGCGAGGCTGCCGAGGGCACGAACGGCATCGGCACCTGTTTGGCAGAGCAACGACAGATCACCATTCACCGCACCGACCATTTCATGGCGAAAAATATCGCGATGAGCTGTATGGATGCGCCGATTTTCGGGCCTGATGGCGCGTTAATTGCCGCGCTGGATGTGTCGTCGGCGCGGGCGGACCAGACCGAAGGCTATAACCGTTTGATCGGCGCGATGGTCGTTCAAACCGCCCAACAGATCGAAGCGGAGGTGTTTCGGTCGTCGTTCGCGGGCAAACGCATCCTTGTGGCCGAAGGCGACGCGACGGGTGCGGCGCTTTTGGCGGTGGATGGGGACGATATCGTTGTCGGTGCGACCCGCGCAGCCCGTAAGGCCTTTGGTCTGAACGCGATGGGGCACCTCGCGCCGCGTCCTGCCGTGGACCTTTTGGGGCGTGACGGACAAGAAACTGGCTTTGATCGTGGGGAAAAGGCGGCGGTGAAACGTGCGCTTGTTCGTGCAGAGGGCAACGTGTCGGCGGCGGCGCGGGCCTTGGGTATTGGGCGCGCCACGATGTATCGCCGTATGAAACGCCTCGGTCTCAGCGAAAGTGGCGCTGACCTGTCTCAGTAGTGAGACAGGTGGGGCAGGGCGGCTGAGACACCCCCCTGCACAAGGCACCGTGATTCCATTCATCTCTTCTGCATACCGCGGCAAACGCGGTTCTTAGGAGGAGAAATCACATGAACCAGATGACCCAAGTCGTCGACTATTTCGTTAACCCATTCAAAGATCGCTATGACAACTTTATCGGCGGCAAATGGGTTGCCCCAGTTTCCGGCAAATACTTTGACAACATCACCCCGATCACCGGTGAAGTGGTATGTCAGGTTGCCCGCTCCGACGCAGCAGACATCGAGCTCGCACTCGACGCAGCACATGCTGCAAAAGACGCATGGGGCAAAACTTCGCCCGCAGAGCGTTCGAACATCCTGCTGAAAATCGCAGACCGTCTCGAAGAAAACCTGCACCAGCTGGCATCCGCTGAAACCTGGGACAACGGTAAGCCGATCCGCGAAACCGTAAACGCTGACATCCCGCTGTCGGTTGACCACTTCCGTTACTTTGCTGGCGTTCTGCGCGCTCAAGAAGGCAACATGTCGGAAATCGATCACGACACCGTTGCGTATCACTTCCACGAGCCTCTCGGCGTTGTTGGTCAGATCATTCCGTGGAACTTCTCGGTTCTGATGGCGGCATGGAAACTGGCGCCTGCGCTGGCTGCGGGTAACTGCATCGTGCTGAAACCAGCAGAGCAAACCCCTGCTGCGATCATGGTTCTGATCGACATCATCGCAGACCTTCTGCCTGCTGGCGTTCTGAACATCGTAAACGGCATGGGCGCAGAAGTTGGCGCACCGCTGGCACGTTCGCCGCGCATCGCGAAAATCGCGTTCACTGGTTCGACGGAAACTGGCCGCAAAATCATGCAGGCAGCGACCGAAAACCTGATCCCTGTGACTCTGGAACTCGGCGGTAAATCCCCGAACATCTTCTTCTCGGACGTTATGGCCGAAGACGATGCGTTTCTCGACAAAGCGGTCGAAGGTTTCGTTCTCTTTGCCTTCAACCAAGGCGAAGTTTGCACCTGCCCGTCGCGTGCTCTGATCCAAGAAGACATCTACGATCGCTTCATCGAAAAGTGCATCGAGCGTGTGAAGGCGATCAAACAAGGCGACCCGCGCGATATGAACACCATGGTTGGTGCTCAGGCGTCCCAAGAGCAGCAGGATAAAATCATGTCCTACCTGCAAATCGGTCGTGACGAAGGCGCGGAAGTTCTGGTTGGTGGTGATGCTGCTCGTTTCAACGGTGACATCGCGAACGGTTTCTACGTTCAGCCGACCGTTCTGAAAGGCCACAACAAGATGCGCGTGTTCCAAGAAGAGATCTTTGGACCGGTCGTCTCTGTCACCACCTTTAAAGACGAAGCAGAAGCGCTGCAGATCGCAAACGACACCATGTACGGCCTCGGCGCTGGTGTATGGACCCGCGATGCAACCCGTTGCTACCGCTTTGGCCGCGCCATCGAAGCTGGCCGCGTCTGGGTAAACAACTACCACGCATACCCTGCACATGCTGCATTCGGCGGCTACAAGCAGTCGGGTATTGGCCGTGAAACTCACAAGATGATGCTGGACCACTACCAGCAAACCAAAAACATCCTGATGAGCTACAACCCGAACAAGCTGGGCTTCTTCTAAGCCTTGCTTCCTCCAGCTGCGGACCCTTAGCCGGGGTCCGCAGTCCCTAATTATCAACGGCCACGCCCCTCCTCCCAGAGGGCGTGGCCGTTTGTTTATTGGGGTGCTGCTTTGAGGCCTGTGGTCAACGTAGGCGTTGTTTGGGAATGTTATCGAAGTAGCGGTTGATCACATCCTCAGTGATCACCGACCGTTCCACCAGAATATCGAGCGCATAGAGCGTCACATCGAACAGGCCCATGATCGCATCGCCGATGATGGCGAGCTTTTTGAGCTGTTCGTCGGTGAAGCTGTCCACGATCCGCAAATCCCGGACAAAGAACGCGTCGCCATCGACGGCTTGGGCGAAGTCATGACGACGGATTCGGCCACGGTGCCGACGGGCGAGGCTGACGTGTTTCATTGACGCGAACCGCAGGAATTCGAACCCCTGCGCGACGATCTCGGCCTCTAGCTCTCCGTATCTGGGTTCACCACGGTAGAGCGGGAACATGCGGACTTCGGTTTGGAGAGCGATCGCGTTGGAGAGTTTCTGTTTCCCGTGTTCGAGGATCGCTTTTTCGCTGCCCTGCACATCGATTTTGAGGAAATCGACGGTGGGCACCTCTTTGAGACTGTCCAGCTTGCGTGTCTTGATTTTGATCGTGCCTTTTTCAGTCATGCCCTTCACGAACCCAAGGTAGCGGGCACTGTCCTCATCGGCGGGGAAAATCGAGGTAAATCCGCCCTGCTGGTTGAGGTGTAACGTTTTTGACGTTCCATCTCCTAACGCGTGGGGCAGGTAGGTTTCATGGGCTGATTTGCGGTCATTTAGCGCGGCGAGGGCGTCCTCTTGGGGTTCAAAACCAAACACTTCGGCGTGTCCGTGGTCGAGGAGCGGTTTGTAGGACACATCCCCTTCGATCAGGGGGTTGGCGCCGATATCCAAGACCCGCAGGCGTTCCTTCGGACGCAAGTCGGCGATCAGCGTGTTCATTCGGTGAACGTCAGCAGGTGTCATATCAGTGCCCATTTCCTCATCCCCGAACAGGGTGACGGCTCAGGGCCTTGAGTTCAACCTCTACTTCCGACCCAATCCTGCCTCGACCGCGCTTGCGTGTTTGCGGAAGTGGCGGTCGATGAGGTGGGCGGCGTCGTCGGCTTTGCGGGCGATGACGGCGTCAAAGATGTCTTGGTGTTCGGCGCGGCTGTCGATGGGCATCTTGCGCCATGGGGCCGCGATCTGGATGTAACGCATCCAGTGGGTCTGGTGCAGATCGCGCATATCGGCGAGCCAGCGGTTGCCGTGGGCGGCGACGGTGGCATCGTGGAAATCGCGGTTCGCCTGTTCCCAGTGTTTTGCGCGTTCGGCGGGGATCGACTCTTCGACGCGGGCGAGGCGGTGGTGGGCAACGACAAGGCCGCTTTCCCAATCCTGATCACCGCGTTCGATCGCCAATCGGACGCCCTGCACTTCGATCATGCAGCGCATATCGACCAATTCGCGGAAGTCGGACAGGGACACTGGCGCCGCCTTGAACCCGCGCTGGCCTTCGGTCGTAACGAGGTTTTCAACGAGCAGACGCGACAGCGCTTCGCGCACGGTAGAGGAACCGACGCCATAGCGCGCGCGCAATTCTTCGACTCGCATTTTCGCCGAGGGCGCGATGGCCCCGGTGAGAAGGGAGTCGCGCAGGTCAGCGTAGACGCTTTCGATGGCGGTCTTGAACCCGTCTATGTCGCGTTGAAAAGCCACCGGCCCGTTTTTCCCATTCTTTGGTCGTATGTGCGTATATCGGTTGTCTGCTGGCTTCTGTCAAAGGTCAGAAAGTGCCGTTGCGTCAAAGTGCAGAAAAACAAAGGAAATTTTGCGAATCTGCAAAACGGTTTACTGTTTTTCAATTCTGTTGGTAAAAGATTTTACAAAAAAATACTGTTAGCGCTTATGTTTATGCGACCGTTGACAGGAAAATGGTGTATGACCACAGTCAAGTAAGCTTGGGGAGAGGAGCCCCGAGCCGAGATTTACAAAATGCTCGGGAGGAATTTCATGACTGACAAGATTTATCCGCCGTCCGAAGAGGTGGTAAAACGCGCTCATATCGACGCGGCGAAATACAAAGAGATGTATGCGGCTTCGGTGAACGATCCCGTGGCATTCTGGGGTGAGCACGGTAAGCGCCTGGACTGGATGCAGCCTTACTCGCAGGTAAAGAACACATCGTTCGAACACGGCAAAGTCGACATCAAGTGGTTTGAAGACGGCGTGATCAACGCAGCATATAACTGTGTGGACCGTCACCTCGCGACCCGCGGCGATCAGACCGCAATCATTTTCGAGCCTGACTCGCCTGATGAGCCTGCGCAGCACATCACCTATAATGAGCTGTCCGAGAAGGTGAACCGTTTCGCAAACGTCCTGCTGAGCCAAGGCGTGATGCGCGGCGACCGCGTTGTGATCTATCTCCCGATGATCCCCGAGGCTGCTTACGCGATGCTCGCTTGTGCGCGTATCGGTGCTGTCCATTCGATCGTGTTCGCGGGCTTCTCGCCTGACGCACTGGCAAACCGCATCAACGACTCTGGTGCAAAGGTTGTTATCACTGCTGACACCGCACCACGTGGTGGTCGTCGCACTGCACTGAAATCCAACTGTGACGCAGCGCTTCTGCACTGCTCGGACAAGGTGCGTTGCCTTGTTGTAAAACACACTGGTGATCAGACCACTTGGATCGATGGTCGTGACGTTGACGTGAAATACCTCATGTCTCACGCATCGCCAGATTGCCCCGCACGTCCGATGAATGCAGAAGACCCGCTGTTCATCCTCTACACCTCGGGTTCGACTGGTAAGCCGAAGGGCGTTGTGCACTCGACCGGTGGTTATCTGGTCTATGCAGCGATGACTCACGAATACACCTTCGACTACCATGAAGGCGACGTATACTGGTGTACCGCTGACGTGGGTTGGGTGACTGGCCACTCCTACATCGTCTATGGCCCGCTCGCTAACGGCGGCACCACCCTGATGTTCGAAGGCGTTCCGACCTACCCAGACGCTGGCCGTTTCTGGGCTGTGTGTGAAAAGCACAAGGTTACTCAGTTCTACACCGCACCGACTGCGATCCGTTCGCTGATGGGCATGGGTAAAGAGTTTGTTGAGAAATACGACCTGTCGTCGCTCCGCATCCTCGGCACCGTGGGTGAGCCGATCAACCCAGAAGCTTGGAACTGGTACAACGATGTTGTCGGCAAAGGCACACGTCCGATCGTTGACACATGGTGGCAGACCGAAACTGGTGGTCACATGCTGACACCGCTTCCGGGTGCAACCCCGACGAAGCCGGGTTCGGCAACCACGCCGTTCTTTGGTGTGCAGCCAGTTCTGCTCGATGCGACCACTGGTAAAGAGATCGACGAGATCGAAGCCGAAGGCGTTCTCTGCATCAAAGACTCGTGGCCGGGTCAGATGCGCACCGTTTACGGTGACCACGAGCGCTTTATGCAGACCTACTTCTCTGACTTCAAAGGCTACTACTTCACGGGTGACGGCTGCCGCCGTGACGCAGACGGTTACTACTGGATCACGGGCCGCGTTGATGACGTGATCAACGTATCGGGTCACCGTATGGGCACCGCCGAAGTGGAATCCGCGCTGGTGGCTCATGCTGCTGTCGCTGAGGCCGCGGTTGTTGGCTACCCGCACGACATCAAAGGTCAGGGCATCTACTGCTACGTCACCTTGATGAACGGTGTTGAGCCGACTGCTGAACTTCAGAAAGAGCTGGAAGTTTGGGTCCGCACAGAGATCGGTCCGATTGCTAAACCAGACGTGATCCAGTGGGCACCTGGTCTGCCAAAGACACGTTCGGGCAAAATCATGCGTCGCATCCTGCGTAAAATCGCAGAAAATGACACTGGAAGCCTCGGCGACACATCTACGCTTGCCGATCCGTCCGTTGTAGACGATCTTATTAAGAATTCGGTCCACAATAAGGGCTGAACCGTATGAACGCGGGAACTTCACCCGCGTTCTACTAAAACCCCGAAAGGGGGGAGGGAGCAGGGCGTACGCGCCCTGTTATATTACCCTTCGGTTGAGGGACCGAAGGTGGGGTAACTTGGAGGAAATTCAATGGCTAACAATGGCGACAACAACGCCTACTGGGCAGCCAACAAGCGGATCATCGGCATCAGCCTCGTGATCTGGTTTGTTGTTTCGTTCGGTTTTGGCATCCTGCTGCGTCCGGTGCTTTCGGGCATCGCAATCGGTGGCACCGATCTGGGCTTCTGGTTCGCACAACAAGGTTCGATCCTTGTCTTTCTTGTTCTTATCTTTGTCTACGCTGCAAAGATGAACAAGCTCGACAAAGAGCACGGCGTGGACGAGTAAGGAGCACAACCAATGGATCAGTTTACGCTTAACCTGCTGGTTGTTGGTGCGACTTTCGCGCTCTACATCGGCATCGCGATCTGGGCTCGCGCCGGATCTACTTCTGAATTCTATGCTGCAGGCCGTGGTGTTCACCCGGTTCTCAACGGCATGGCGACCGGCGCTGACTGGATGTCGGCAGCATCGTTCATCTCGATGGCTGGTATTATCGCATTCGGCGGCTACGACACTTCGGCTTACCTCATGGGTTGGACCGGTGGTTACGTTCTGCTCGCAATGCTTCTGGCACCTTACCTGCGTAAGTTCGGTAAATTCACCGTGCCGGAATTCATCGGCGACCGTTTCTACAGCCAAACTGCACGTACCGTTGCGGTTATCTGTCTGATCATCGCATCTGTTACCTACGTTATCGGTCAGATGACCGGCGTTGGTGTTGCGTTCTCGCGCTTCCTCGAAGTGTCGAACTCGACCGGCCTGTTCATCGGTGCTGCAATCGTATTCATGTACGCTGTTCTCGGCGGCATGAAAGGCATCACCTACACTCAGGTTGCTCAGTACGTTGTTCTGATCATCGCATACACCATTCCGGCTGTGTTCATCTCGCTCCAGCTGACTGGCAACCCGATCCCGGGTCTGGGTCTGTTCTCTGACTCTGTTGCGACCGGCCAACCGATCCTTCAGGACCTCGAAGGTCTTCTGAGCGATCTCGGCTTCAAGTCGTACCTCGCACAGTCTGACACCACCCTGAACATGTTCCTGTTCACCGTATCGCTCATGATCGGTACTGCAGGTCTGCCGCACGTTATCGTTCGCTTCTTCACGGTTCCGACCGTTAAAGACGCACGTTCGTCGGCTGGTTGGGCTCTGGTGTTCATCGCGCTTCTGTACCTGACCGCTCCGGCTGTTGGTGCAATGGCTCGTCTGAACCTGATCAACACCTTCTACCCGAACGGCACATCGGAAGCTGCGCTTTCGCTTGCTGAAATCGAAGCTGGTGTAGACGCACAGGGCAACGACGTGAACTGGGTGAACAACTGGGCTAAAACCGGTCTGCTGTCGTTCGACGACAAAAACGGCGACGGCGCTATCACCTATGCAAACGGCGACGCAAACGAGCTGACCGTTAACCGTGACATCATGGTTCTGGCTAACCCTGAAATCGCACAGCTTCCGGGCTGGGTGATCGCACTGGTTGCTGCTGGTGGTCTTGCTGCTGCGCTTTCGACCGCTGCGGGCCTTCTGATGGCTATCGCATCGGCTGTTTCGCACGACCTGATCAAATCTCAGATCAACCCGAACATCTCGGAAAAAGGCGAACTGATGGCTGCACGTGTTGCAATGGCTGTTGCTATTGCAGTTGCAACCTGGCTCGGCCTTAACCCTCCGGGCTTCGCTGCACAAACCGTTGCTCTCGCATTTGGTCTGGCTGCTGCGTCGATCTTCCCTGCGATCCTGATGGGCATCTTCTCGAAGCGCATCAACAACAAGGGTGCAGTGGCTGGTATGCTCGCTGGTCTGATCACAACCATCGTTTACATCTTCCTGCACAAAGGTTGGTTCTTCGTCGCATCGACTGCGTCCTTCTCGGATGCTGACCCGCTGCTTCTGTCGATCAAATCGACCTCGTTCGGTGCTGTAGGCGCTCTGATCAACTTCATCGTAGCTTACCTCGTGTCCAACGCGACCGAAGAAGTTCCGGCTGACGTTCAGGAGCTGGTTGAAAGCATCCGCATTCCGCGCGGTGCAGGTTCGGCTATTGACCACTAAGGTTGACGTAGGTCAGTGCAAAACCTGACCCGTGACAATATGATCGGGCGCGGGAGTATATCCCGCGCCCTTTTTCGATCACGAGGCTCCTTTGGAACACGCAGATATTATTCGGTTTCTCGCAACCACTCACCCTTATGACGGACTAGAGCGGCACGACATTAAAACGGTTGGTGCGGGGCTGATCCGCCGTGATGTTGTGACGGGCGAAACGATCTACAGCCATGATGATCCGCTCGAAGGGGTTTACCTGATTGAGGACGGCACGGTTGAGGTCACGGATGCGTCTGGTGCTTTGGTGTCGATCTTGGGCGCACGAAACCATTTCGGCGAAAGGGGTCTCTTGCGGGACGGGAAGGCCGCAACCAATGCCCGCGCGGCGAGCGATTGTGTGCTTCACCTATTTCCCGCTGATGCGTTTTTGAACGCGGTCAAACACTTCGCGACATTTAACCGATATTTCACCCGTGGCGGTGCCCGTGGCATCACCCAAGGCGGGATTTTAACGCTGCATGTCGCGGACATGTTGGCGCATGAACCGATCACCTGCGTGCCCGATCTGGCGATCAAGGACGCCGCGCGGCTGATGCGGGATGAACGGATTTCATCGCTCGGGGTTGAGGAAAACGACAAGCTGGTCGGCATCCTCACCGTGCGCGATATGAACAACAAAGTTCTGGCAGAGGGTCTAAATCCTGACCTGCCTGTCTACACCATCATGACCCGCAACCCTGTGACGCTGGACCCGTCAGCCTTGGGGTCGGACGTGATGCATATGATGATCGACCACCGCATCGGTCACTTGCCGATCGTTGAGAATGGCAAGTTCCGTGGGATGATCACCCAGACCGACCTGACGCGGTTCCTCGCCACCTCGCAGGCGCATATGATCGCCGATTTGGGCCGCGCGACCAGCGTTGAGGAAATGTCCGAGGTGACGAAACGTCTGCCCGATTTCCTCATGCAGTTGGTCGGTAGCCACCTTGCCCACGACGTTGTTACCCGCAAAGTCACCGACGTGGCCGACATCGTAACCCGTCGTCTGCTTAAGATGGCTGAGGTTAAATTCGGCCCCGCACCCGTGCCCTATTGCTGGGCCGCGTGTGGCAGCCAAGGTCGCCGCGAACAAACGGGCGTGTCGGATCAGGATAATTGTTTGATCATCCACGACAGTGCGACCGACGATGATATGAAGTATTTCGCGCAGCTCGCGACCTTTGTTTGTGACGGACTGAACGCCTGCGGCTATGTCTATTGCCCCGGTGATATGATGGCGACAGCCGACCGTTGGCGGCAGCGCCTGTCGGTCTGGCAGAGCTATTTCCGCATGTGGATTGCCAAACCGAACGAAGAAGCGCAGATGTTGGCCTCCGTCATGTTCGACCTGCGGCCTATCGCGGGGGACGAGACGCTCTTTTCCGAACTTCAGGGCGATACGCTGGCGATGGCGGCAAAGGATTCCATCTTTGTCGCGCATATGGCGTCGAATTCGCTCAAACACGTGCCGCCGCTGTCGCTGTTCCGTGGGTTCGCGACGATCAAATCAGGTGAACACCGCAATACGCTCGATATGAAACACAACGGCGTTGTGCCGATAGTCGACCTTGGGCGGATTTATGCGCTCAAGGGTCAGATCGCTGCGGTGAATACACGCGCGCGCATCGATAGCGCGATCGAGGCCGGCATTGTGTCCGAGGCAGGGGGCGCCGACCTCTTGGCCGCGTATGACACCATCGCCACTGTGCGCCTAAACCATCAAGCGGCGCAGGTCCGTTCGGGGCAAAAGCCCGACAACTACCTGACGCCATCATCGTTACCAGCTTTCGAGCGGTCGCACCTTCGCGACGCGTTCGTCATCGTAAGAACCATGCAAAGCGCCCTGTCATCCTCGGCAGCGCGTTAAGGGAGGACGCATGTTATATGAATTAGTCGCGGTCGTGATCGCGGGCGTGGGGATGGCAGGGATTGCCTTCGGCATACGGAAAATCACTCGTAACCGCGCACCACAATGGATCGTGCCTGTGATGGCTGGCCTCGGGATGTTGGGGCTGAGCGTCTACAACGAATACTCGTGGTTTGAAGTAACCTCGGGGGGCCTGCCCGAGGGCGCAGAAGTCATCGACACCGCAGAGGTCAAAGCGTTTTACAAACCGTGGACCTACGCTTGGCCGCAGGTCGAAGGCTTTTTGGCCGTTGCAGATGTCACTGACACAGCGGCGACAGGTGAACGCGAGGCGGTTCTCTATCGCATGATGCGTTGGCAACCCGAGCAGGTGATTGCTGTTCGGTTCAAATGTGAAACCTCGGAAATTGCGCGGGTTTTGGCGGATGGCGGTGCTGAACCCTTTGCGCCGCTCGACCCCCAAGACCCAATGATGCAGGCGGTGTGTTCCCGCTCTTAATGTTGTGTGGAGAGTAAAATGGGTGAGAAAAAAGTCCTCTTGGTCGAAGACGAACGACCGATAACCAAGGCAATCGCGACGATGTTGGGCGCGAATGGTTTGGTGGTTGATGTTGCCTCAACGGCTGAAATGGCTCTCACCCAGATTGCCTCGAACGGTTACGACCTCTTGGTCATTGATGCGAGCCTGCCCGATCAATCGGGATTTGCCTTGTGTCAAACGTTACGCCTGCGCGAAGATTTCGACGCGCTGCCGATCATCCTGATGACCATTCGCAACACCGACATTGAGGTCCGCAAGGCTAAGGCCGTCGGTGCGACCGCGACCCTGACCAAACCTTTTGGCCCCGCAGAGTTGCGCGCGACTCTCGCGCCGTTTGTGCAGTTGGAGAGCCTATGATGAAGCTAGACCGCCTACATCTGCGTCTTCGGATTCTGCTGTTCTTTGTGTTCATGACCCTCGGCGGGTTGGGGATTTTTGGCGCTGGCCTGTGGCTGGGCAGTCAGCGCGAACAGGACGGTTTCCTCTTTGCAGAGATCATTGGTGGTTTTGGCTTTTTGGGGCTGATGACGTGGATTTGGTATCTGTTTGACGAAAACCTCGCCAAGCCGATGCAATGGCTGGCGGGTGCCCTGATCGCGCGGGCGCATACGGACATTGAAGAGGAACTGGACCCGAAAACCGCGCGTTACCTTGGTGATCTCGCCCCTGCCGCACGTGAGGTCACACGCCACCTCGCGCAGACCCGCAACGCCTTGGCCGAGACGGTGGCGCAGGAAACCACGCGGTTGATCAATGAAAAACAGCAGCTCGTCGCGATGGCGGCGGATGTGCCGTTCGGTGTGGTGCTCTGTTCGGGAACGCATAAAATAGCGTTCTACAACTCTGTAGCTGCTGAAATGCTGGACGAGGACCACCATCACCCTGGCCTCGACCATTCGCTGTTCGACTTCCTCGAACCTGAACCGATTTTGGATGCCTATAACCGCCTTTGCGCATACGGGCAGGGGCCCGATATGGTCATCCCGACCTTGGTTACGACCGTATTGGGGCATCGGACGCTCTCTGCGCGGATGCGGTTGACCCACGCCGCCGACGAAAGCGATGCGACGCCCGGTTACGTGATGTCGATCGACGATGTGACCCATGATTTGGCGGTGGTCGGACAATCGACGGCGCTGCTCACGCGTGTTTTTGCGGACTTGCGCCCGCATATGGCGTCGCTTCGCACGGCGATTGAGTTCCGCAAACGGGACGCCGCCCTCGCCGCTGATCCGGAAATGACCGAAGGGTTGATCGACGGGCTAGACACGATGCTGCACAGCATTGGTGATCATTTTGACGAATACGACAGCAGTCGTGGATCACTTTGGCCGATGGAGGATGTCTCGGCCCGTCAGATCGTCAACGCGGTGAAATCGCGGCTGGAGATCAACGATCTGACCGTCGAAGGTCCAGATGCAACCCGACTGCATGTCGCCGCGCTGCCGATTATCGTGCTGCTCGCGCATCTGTGCGACCGCGTGGTCAATCAGCACGGCGGGCGGGTGCCGTCACTGATCGTCGCGGACGAAGACGATTGCCCGATGATCGCCGTGGGTTGGAGCGGTGATGCGCTACCCTTTGATATTATGTCTCAGTGGCTGGATGAGCCTCTCGATTTTGGCGTGCCTGGCGTGACGGGGCGGTCGGTTCTGCGGATTCACGCGACTGATTGCTGGCCAGAGTTCGGGCGCTTTGGACGGTCGGTCCTGAAAATCTCGCTGCCACATCTGGCGGGTCGCAAGCTGCCGTCTATGCAGCGGGGGGTCGAATATGACTTTGACCTTATGCAGAAAACGCCACCCGCCAAACTGACAAAGGCAAAGCTGTCTGACCTGACTTTTGTTGTGTTCGATACCGAAACCACGGGTCTGTTGCCGTCCCAAGGCGACGAGATTTGCCAAATTGCTGCTTTGCGCGTTGTGAATGGCCGCATCGTTGAGGGTGAGCAGATCAATCGGCTCGTGAACCCTGAACGTCCGATCCCTGCGCGGTCAACCGAGGTGCATGGGATCACCGACGAAATGGTCGAGAACGCCCCAACTATCGAAGTTGTGGGCGCTCAATTCCATAGCTTTGCCCGTGGGTCGATCTTGGTCGCGCATAACGCGCCGTTCGACCTCGAATTTCTAAGGCGCCATGAGGCTGGGATTGGCAAAGCCTTTACTAACCCCGTGTTAGACACTGTTTTGCTCTCTGCGATCGTGTTCGGTCAGGACGCGGAACATACGCTCGATGCGATTTGTCAGCGGTTGGGGATCGTGATTCCGCCCGAACAAAGGCATACGGCTATGGGCGATACGATTGCCACGGCCCACGCCTTTATCAAGATGACGGCGATGTGCGAGGCGCGCGGAATTGAGACGTTTGGCGATGTCATTGCCGAAGGGCGCAAGCATAAACGGCTTATTCAGGATCTAAATACCGACCTAGAAATCTAGCACTGATAGGCCCAGATTGCATCGTTCACATTGTCGAACCACATGAGGTGCCCGTCGCGGAGCACCATTCCCGCGCTGCACAAATTGCGCAACTGGTCCATATTGTGGCTGACCATGATCGCGCCCGCGCTTTCCATGCGTGACTTAAAGGCCATCGCGCTTTTTGCACGGAATTTGGCATCGCCCACGGCAGTCACTTCGTCCACGAGGTAGAGGTCAAATGGCAGCCCCATCGACAGGGCAAAAGCCAAACGTGCCCGCATTCCCGACGAATACCCCCGCACCGGATTGTTGATCTGATCGCCTAGGTCGGCAAAATCGGTGACGAAGTCCAACAGGGCTTCGGTGTCGACGCCATAGGCCCGCGCGACAAAGCGTGTGTTTTGCGCGCCCGTCAGATCGCCGTGGAATGATCCCGCAAAGCCAACGGGCCAACTGACCGTGCCGTTGCGCAGGATACGGCCCGCGTCGGGGCGCAAACTGCCACTGATCATGCTAAGGAGCGTCGATTTCCCCGCACCGTTTTCCCCAAGCAGCGCAACTGCCGTGCCCGCCGGGATAGTCATAGAGATATTGTCTGCCACCACGATGTCGCGTCCTTGGCCGCGAAAGGCTTTGGTCACGCCGTTGATCTGAACAATCGGCGCATGATTGCGAGGAGGGCTTGGCTGGTCTGGTCGAAACTGAAAGGTCATCGTTACACCACTACATTCGGCACCTTTCGCACGGCTCACACTAACCTTGCGTTTAGGTGGATATGGTTAACTATCGCAAAGCGTGCGCGAGAAGTGTGTAATTCTTTCGGGTATATCATTATCCCCAAAGGTTATAGCCTATCCCTTAGGGAATAATAAATCAGCGCCATCACCGCCCAGCCCAATGTGGTGAATAGAAGGATCAGGCCCAAGATCACCTCGCGGCGGGGATAGCTCGGTCGTTCTGCTAAAGTCGGTTGGATATAGGACGCAAGGTAGAGCGATTGGCGCTGCGCTTCGGCAATAGCGGCGTCATAAGCCTGCCGCGCGGCCCCATAGGCGAGCTCTGCAAATTCGCGATCCGCGGCGAGGCGTTCGTAGTCCGCGATGGTCGTCGCATAGGCAGGATCACCGTTTTCGCCCGCACCAAATTTGCCCCGTTCCTCGTCGATACGGGCGCGGATCACTTCGATCCTACGGGTGATTTGGTCGAGCCTCGGGTCCCCGTCGCGCACAGTGCCGGATAGAAGGTCGAAATCGATCAACGCTTCGGCCAGTTGCGCCTGAAGCGTGGTAAGGAGGCCCATTTGCCCCGCAACGTCCGCCTCTGGATCTACGATCTGGTTGCGAGTCCGAAATTCGGTCAGCGCCTCGCGGATGTCACGCAGACGGTCCTCTGCGCGGGTGAGGTCTTCGGCGGCATAGCGGGTGGCGTCGAGACGAGCCTGATCCGAAAGCGCGTTTATCATCACCGTGCTCTGGTCATAGATTGCGGTCGCGATTGCCTTGGCGTCCTCGGCGGTAAAGGCAATCGCCGAAACCTCCATCATGCCCGTGCCCGTGTCATAGGAGATTTTGAGCATCCGTTGCCAATAATCGGTCAGATCCTCAATCGTGCCCTCAGGGTTAAACCCCATGAGCGGATCGCTGGTATAATGCACGGAATAGAGACGACGCAGGTCCAATTCCGCGTCGATTTTCGCGACGATGTCTTGGCTGCGGATGAAAGCGTAGAGGATGTCGCTCTCGGATGACGAGGACGCGCCGAGGGTTCGTCCCAATCCGCTAAAGAGGTCCGTGTTGATTGACGTTTCCTCTTTGCGGACCGTGAAGCCGAGCGTTGAGGCGAATTGATCCTTTGCGATCAGATAGAGATAAGCGGCAGCAATCGCGGCAGGGAGAATAACGATCAGCACAAACGACCAGAGGAGCCCGCGATGGCGGGGGCGCAGGGTGGCCGCATGGGCTGGTGGCAGAGGCGATTGCGTCATCGTTTCTCCTTTGGTCAGAGCCTAGTCCTTTGCCCGTGGCCGCGCCAGATGTAGCGGATCATACCGCCCGCGTTTTCGCCGCAGCCCATGCCAGAACGCACGGGCAAAGATCGCAAAATAGGCGCGCTGTTCCCCGCCGCGTAGCCTCAGCCCCCGCTTGGTCCAGACCAGAACGAGGTAGGCAAGCGCAGCGGGGAACATCCATCCTGCGGCAACACGGGCGACTTCGACCCCGTTGCGGATGGTGTAGTGGTTTTTCCATAACGGACGGTAAACATCGCCCGAAGCGAGCGTCTCGCAATCATGGATGAACTGCATCTGGGGCAGGGTGCGAATACGCCAGCCCGCCTTGCGCAGGGCGAGGCTATAGAGAATGTCGTCCGAATAGAGGAATAGGCCCGCCTCTGGTTTCGGGATTTTTCGCGCGACAGACCCGCGCAGGGCATAACCGACAAAGGTCGCCGCATCGATGTCGCGGGCAGTGTCGGCAGGCACGGTAAATCCGCCGCGCCCGTGGCGAAGGGTGGTCAGAGCGCGATCCTTGAGGCTCCAGAACGGGTTGATGATCGGGCGGTTCATGTCAGAAGCAGTTCCATCGGACAGTCGAACATCGGCGGCAAGAACGGCAATGTCGGGCGAAATAGTCTCTAACTCAGCCCAAAGCTGGGTCATTGCGCCGCCAGCGGGCCAAGCATCATCGTCGAAAAGTACCAGCCAATCAGCATTTTCTGCAGCCTCTATCCCCGCCGCAAAGCCTCCTGCGCCACCGATGTTTTCGGGGAGGTTGATAACAGTCAGCCGAGGATCATTGATGTGCGCTAAAACCTCTGCCGTGCCGTCCGTCGAGGCATTGTTCACCACGAACACCTGATCGAACGGTTCCGCCAAGGTGCGATCCAGCGTCCACCGCAAGCGATCCGCCCGATTGTAAGTCACGATCACGGCGGCGATGCGGGTCATAGCGGGCGCACCGAAAATACAGGCGGGCAGGTTCTGTTTGCCGTGGCCGAGAGGTAAGCGGCGGCGGTGTCCAGCGCCTCGCGGATGGTCACGTCCATGTCGATGTAACGGTAGGTGCCCAAGCGGCCCACGAATGTAGTGTTGCTTGTCGCCTCTGCCGCCTCAACATAGCGGGCCAGCAGCTCCCGCTGATCCAATCGTCGCGTCGGGTAATAGGGCACATCGTTCGGCCCGCAGTCGATCGCGGTTTCCGCATAGAGCACGGATGCATCGTGATTTTCCCACGGCGCGAGGTGCTTTTGTTCAGTGATCCGTGTGTAGGGGACGGTTTCATCCCCGAAATTCATCACCGCACAGCCCAGCCAATCACCCCGTTCGCGGAACTCATCAAACCGAAGGCTCCGATACCCGAGCCGTCCGAATTGATGGTCAAAAAACCCATCGAGAGGGCCAGTCCAAAAGGTATGATCGTAGGTTGCTAGATCAGCCTGCGTCATTGGTTGACCCAGTTGCACAGTGATCAAAGGATGGTCCAAAATAGACTCTATTAAGGCCGTATACCCATCCGTTGGCATCCCGATGTAGGGATGGTCAAAGTAGCTGTCATCGTAGTTGAAACGCAGTGGCAACCGTCGAAACACCGCGGCTGGGATTTCCGTCGGCGGGCAGCCCCATTGTTTCACCGTATAACCGCGAAAGAACGCCTCGTAGAGCGCGGGCCCGATGGAGGCGAGCGCGGCTTCTTCAAAGTTGGCGGGGTTCGGGATGTCGACGCATTGCGCGGCGATAAACGCGCGTGCCTCGTCTGACCGCATCGCTGTGCCGAAAAACTGGTTAATCGTCTGGAGGTTTATGGGCAGAGAATAGACGTTCTCTGCCACCGTTGTCCGCACCGCGTGGCGATAGGGGTGAAACGCGGCAAAGCGGTTTACGTAATTCCAAACGTCCCGATCCCCCGTGTGGAAAATATGCGGCCCATGGTGGTGGAGCAGGATTCCAGTCTGCGCATCACGTGAGGTGTGGCAGTTTCCGCCGACGTGATCACGGCTCTCGATCACAGTCATGGTCAACCCAGCATCGGCCAATTGGCGGGCAATGACAGCGCCCGAGAATCCCGCCCCTACAACAACGATGCCTTTAGCCATGGACGCCCTCTGTTTACTCACCGCTAGGTAACGTGGTGGCCGCACGATTTACCAGTCGAAACTACCAAATATTGTGGGTAAAGCCGCGAAGGGGCCTACAAGTTATTGACCATATCCATTTGGGTAGTATGGTGCAAAGACTGCTTATCATAGCCACTCCCGGGGGGGACATGGGGTTTTCATATCGTCATCTGATGGCCGCTGGCCTTTGTGTCACCCTAGCCGCGTGTAACACGCCGCGTGGTGCTGGTTTCCAGTCAGAAGTGATCGCTGCCGCGCGACCCTCCCAATCTGGCGAAGAGGCTGCGTTCGAAGTGGTCGCTGTCACCCGTGATACCCAATCAGGTCTGGCTGCGTGGCCTGTGGTTGGTGACACGTCGCGGTCGTGGATCCGCAATGCAGGTCAGCCGTCGTCGTTAATCATTAACACCGGCGATGTTGTTACTGTGACCGTTTGGGAAACGGGCGAAAACGCGCTGCTTGCTGGCGCGGGGGGAAGTGCGGCGCAGCTCCAAGACGTTGTGGTGTCCTCGAACGGTGAAGTGTTCTTGCCCTTCGTTGGGGATCTGAAAATCTCGGGCATGTCGCCTGAAACGGCGCGTCAGCGGATTGAGGAAAAATACCTCGAAACGATCCCGTCTGCGCAGGTGCAGATTGCTGTGACCCCAGGCCGTGCGAATACCGCAAACCTCGTTTCTGGCGTTGGTGCGCCGGGTGTGTATCCGCTCGAAGGTCGGAACGTGACGGTTCTGTCGCTGATCGCCCAAGGTGGCGGCGCGCGCGGCGGTATGGCGAACCCGCAGGTAAAGCTGATCCGTGGCTCCTCCGTTTATGGCATCTCGCTTGATCGTCTGTTCGATAACCCCTCGCTGGATGCTGAAGTGCAGGGCGGCGACCGTATCCTCATCGAAGAAGACGACCGTACCTTCCTCGCGCTCGGCGCTGCAGGCACACAATCCGAATTCGTTTTCCCCGATGATCGCGTGACCGCGCTTCAGGCGCTTTCGCTGATCGGCGGCGTGGATGCTGGCCGTGCGAACCCCAAAGGCGTGTTGGTTCTGCGGGAATACCCCGCATCAGTCCTGCGCACCGACGGCACTGGCCCCGCGAAAGAGCGGGTCGTGTTCACCGTGGACCTCACAACCGCAGACGGCCTCTTTGCCGCCCGCAACTTTGAGATCATGTCTGGCGACCTCGTTTATGCCACCGAAAGCCCGATCAATTCCGCCCGCAGCGTGCTGGGTCTGATCGGTTCCGCACTGGGCATTTCGAACAGTCTGTAGGTCTAAAACCCCCAATCCGTGTCTCCGTTGACCATCTGTTTTAAGGTGTCATCGGGGATGTCGACCGTTCCGCAGAACCGCCACAGCACGTCTTGTAGGGACGGGTCGATGGCATCGTTGTTTTCGTCGATCATCGTGAGGTTTGAATAGCGATCGATGGGCACGAGGTCGTGTAGGACGAGTTGATCCCATGTCAGCGGGTTTGACGATTGGATATGCAGTGTTTCCTCGCCGTAGGTCAGCGTGAGGCCATCCTGCGTTTCGGTGTAGCCGATCTGGGACAAATTACGGATGAGGCCCCAACTGCTGATGTCGATGCGGTCCTCGCCGAGTGTGAAATCGGTGATCGTGTCAGGGGTGCCGTCGGGGATAAAGATGAACACATCTTCACCTGCGCCACCTGTCAGCATGTCGATCCCGCCGCCATCGAAGATCAGGTCGTCGCCGTCGGTGCCCAATAGCGTTTCCGCCGAATTAGTGCCTGATATCGTCGCCCCATTGGGGTCGAACGTGAGGTGGGTGATGCCCGTCTCGCTCGCTGATCCGACGTAGATGTCGATGATCCCATCGGTGCTGCCAAGTTCAATCGTGGACACATCGGCGAGGCCCGCTGTGACGGTGTCGGCCACGTGCGCGACGGGTTCCAACATACCGTTGGGGAGGAGGGAAAAGACGCTCACCCCGTCATCCGCGCCGCCTGCCGCGACCCACGTTTCGCCGTCGACTTGGATCGTGGCCAGTGCTGTGACGCCTGCGAACCGCGTGTCTAAGTCGTCGATCACATGGTCGATCACGGACATGGCGCCTGTTGCATCCAAGGTGACGACTGAGAGCGATCCGCTGCCCGCTGCGGCAACGATCATGTAGGTATTCGCGCCGATCACTACGGTTTCAATCGCGGTGGGGGCCGAGATCCACAGCCCGTCCGAGGCGTCGACTGTATCTTCGACCCAGAGGTTGCCGTTGTCTGCCACCGACCACAGGGTAAGGCCGTTCATCTCTTGGGCCAGGGTCACGATATACTGTGTGGTGCCAAAGTTCGCCTTGGTCATCGCTGTGATGCCAGAGGCGTAGGATTGCGCGGTGTCGGGCGTATAGCCTGTGCCGAGGAGCGCGCCATTGCCCGAAAACTGGAGCCGCGCGATACCGTCCTCACCCCAGAAGCCGCCGTAAAATCCGATACGGCCTGAGGCTAACGTGACGGCTGAGCTGGCGGTGATGTCAGACGGCCACGAGAATTCGCCGTAGTCTATTGCCGTGGACAGAGCGCCATCTGTTAAGCTGATCAATTGTAGGCTGCCGTTTGCGCCGCCTCCTGTCAGCAGAGCGGGGCCGTCGGAAAAGTTGACAACTGTCAACTCCGCCTCGCCTCCTACGGTATCGGTGCGAGTGTGAGCGAGGCTGTCGATTTGGCTGAGGTCGCTCGTCCAACTTTCAATCGCGCCGCCGTAACGTGAGGTGCCGACCAGCACGCCATCAATCACCACCAGATCAGTATAAAGCGCCGCCCCTGCGCGGCCAGCATAGTCGATGTTCATCGCCATCTCCCGTGTTCCACCGAACCAATGGTCAGTGGGCGGACGGTCAGGGGCAGGGGCGAAAATGAGGCGTAATGGCGGCCTTTGGGTCGGGTTTAATCCAAAGATTATTCGAGTTTTAAGTTCTCCAACCGTGCGGAAATCTGGCTGTCGGTATCATCGCTGTCCGCGGACAGGGCCAAACCAACAAGGGCAGTCGCCTCACCACCAAAAGCGCGAGCATAGTCGGCGGCGAGATTGACGGATTCCGTGTAGCTGCCCCTGCCCGCCGGTCTCCGAATGATCGTTCGACCCCGATCACCGAGGTAAGGAGAGGGCAGGACATCGCCGATCTTATGATCGCCGCCAAAGACATACATCAGCACCCGCGCCTCCTCGACCGCGAGGAGGCTGCGGATTGAGGCGGATTGATTTTGACGCGCTACATCTTCGGGCATGAACACGAAATAGAGCGATAGGTTCCGATCATCGCCACCCTTTTGCGTGAGGTCGGTTGGCGGCACGCTCGTTGTGACGGACCAATCCCAGCGGGCCCGACGCGTTGACCAGTCAGACGGGAGGAGCGCGGTCCACAACATCGACACTGTTCCCGCGCTTTGCACATCAACTGATGTCTCGGTCGCGGTATAATCGTTTGATGAAAACAGCGCGAATTTCTGTTCTGTCCAATTGGTCATGGGATTGGCCGCTGCATTGCTTGCGGCGAGGGTGAATAGGGCGGCGATTAGGTTGCGCATTTGTGTCCTCCGTCACGGTATAGGTAACGGGCGGCGCTGATCTGTAAACGCTCCTCTAGCGAACGTGATAGGCTGTCACAAAATCCTGTCGTGATTGGCGCGGAGCAGGATTAGACCGAAAACCAGTGCAATCAGGCCGAAGCTATAGCCGTAGGTGAGCGAGGCGTAGGTGGCCTCATAGGTTGGATAAAACCCCGCGCGAACCAGCCCGACGCCATGGATCAGCGGGTTCCACCAGAGCCATGTACGCAATGGCTCTGTCACGTTGTCGAGGATGAAGAACACACCCGAGGCAAAGAAGATCGGGCGCGAGGCGATGGCCCAGATGCGGCCCCAAAATTCGAACCGACCTGTGAGGTAGCAGTTCAGCGTACCGATGCCTGCGCCGAGGAGGGCGACCATGCCGATGCCTTGGGCTATTGGGATGGGGTCGATGTCTGCCTCGGCTGATGTCAGCGCGATGATGCCGCCGATCACGAGGATCGAGACGACGATCCCTGTCAACAGGTGCAAGGCCACGCGCGCAAGGATCGCATCGATCCACAGCACCCGCGGATAGGCCAAGAGCATCCGTGAATAGCGCAGAGTGTTCATCACCTTTGTTGAGAGTTCGCCGTAGATGTGGATCGGCAAAAACCCTGTCGCATAGAACAGCATAAAATTGCTGCCCAAGGACGGTTTGTTGATCATCAGTGAAAACCCGAACGCCATGATCGCGATGGCGCCCAAAGGTTCTAACACGGCCCAAAGATAGCCACCGGGTGAGCGACCATAGGTCGATGCCATCTCACGCAGGATCAAGGCCATGATCGAACGGAGCGTGGTGAATCTGGGGCGAGACAGGGTTGCGGTCATCGGGCTGCTTTGGTTCGTTTGGGTCGACTATAGACAGCGATATCGGCTTTGTCTTTCGGATCGGTAAAACAGTGGGCTTGGGTTGCTTGTGGCGGGTGGGATGCGGGGCTAAGAAGGATGTCCAGTTCGTATTTGGAGGCCCCTTTGGACACCATCACCCGCATTGCAGCGACCATCGCGCAGGACATTAACGCCACCCCGAAACAGGTCACCTCTGCCGTGGAGCTGTTGGACGAAGGGGCGACGGTTCCCTTTATCGCGCGCTACCGCAAAGAGGTGACGGGGGGACTGGACGACACGCAATTGCGCACCTTGGCCGAACGTTTGACCTACCTGCGGGAATTGCAACAGCGCCGCGCGGCCATCGCGAAAGAGATTACGTCGCAGGGTAAGATGACCGACGATCTGGCGCTGTCGATCCACAAGGCCGCGACGAAGGCCGAGTTGGAAGATATTTACCTACCCTACAAACCCAAGCGCCGCACCAAAGCGATGATCGCCCGCGAAAACGGGTTGGAACCATTGGTTGATCTGATCTTGTCCGATCGGGCGACCGATCCCGAGGTCCACGCGGGGGGCTTTATCACTGAGGCGGTTCCGTCGACCAAGGACGCGCTGAACGGTGCCCGTGATATTCTGGTCGAAGGTCTGGCGGAAAACGCGGGTCTGTTGCGTGATCTTCGTGAGTTCATGAAGCGTGAGGCGGTGATTTCCGCCCGCGTGATTGAGGGCAAAGAAAAGGATGGTGCGAAATTTTCTGACTACTTTGCCCATAGCGAAAAATGGGCGAGTGTGCCGTCCCACCGTGCGCTTGCGATGCTGCGCGGCGCGAACGAGGGCTTCCTCACCATCGATATCGCCCCTGACGAAGAGGGCGCTGCACGGGCCGTGTCGCTGATCGCCTCCGAACTGGGTGTTCGTTCGGGGACTGCGGGCGACAAATGGCTTGCTGGCGTTGCGGGTTGGACATGGCGGGTGAAGCTGTCGATGACTATGATGCTCGACCTTTTGGGCGACATGCGCAGCACGGCTCACGAGGAAGCGATCACCGTTTTTGCACGTAACCTCAAGGACTTGTTGCTGGCCGCACCTGCGGGCGCGAAGGCCACGATCGGTCTTGATCCGGGGATCCGCACAGGGGTGAAGGTCGCTGTCGTTGATGCAACGGGTAAAGTTCTGGACACCGCGACGATCTACCCGTTCCAACCGCGCATGGATGTGCAGGGATCGCAGGCTGTGATCCTCGCGCTCATCGCGAAACACAACGTTGATTTGATCGCGATTGGCAACGGCACGGCGAGCCGTGAAACCGAACGGTTGGTCGCTGAAACGCTGAAACGCTTGCCGTCCTCGGTCAAAGCCCCGACCAAGGTCGTCGTGTCCGAAGCGGGCGCGTCGGTCTATTCGGCGTCCGAACTCGCGGCGCGGGAATTCCCCGACCTCGACGTGTCTTTGCGCGGGGCGGTGTCGATTGCGCGGCGTCTGCAAGACCCTCTCGCCGAATTGGTTAAAATCGAACCCAAGGCCATCGGCGTCGGTCAATATCAGCACGACGTGGACCAGCACAAACTGGCGAAATCGCTAGAAGCGGTGGTCGAGGATGCGGTGAACGCCGTGGGCGTGGACCTGAATACGGCATCTGCGCCGCTCTTGGCCCATATCTCGGGCCTTGGCCCAGTTCTCGCCGAGAGCATCGTGGCGCACCGTGACAGCAACGGCGCGTTTACATCTCGCAAGGACTTGCTGAAAGTCGCGCGACTTGGGCCGAAAGCCTACGAACAATGTGCGGGCTTTTTGCGGATCACGGGTGGGAAGGAACCGCTCGACGCGTCCTCCGTCCATCCCGAAGCTTACGGCGTGGCTCGCAAGATCGTTGCGGCCTGTGGTCGAGATGTGCGGGCGCTGATGGGCGATGCGCAAGCCCTTCGCGGGCTAAGAGCCGAAGACTTTGTCGATGAGACATTCGGCCTGCCCACCGTCCGCGATATTCTGACCGAGTTGGAAAAGCCCGGTCGAGACCCGCGCCCGACATTCAAAACGGCAAGCTTTGCCGATGGGGTCGAGGAAATCACCGACCTGAAACCTGGGATGGTGCTTGAGGGAACAGTCACTAACGTGGCGGCTTTCGGTGCTTTTGTGGACATCGGCGTCCATCAGGATGGCTTGGTCCACGTCAGCCAATTGGCCGATAAATTCGTCAAAGACCCGCATGAGATCGTCAAAGCAGGGGACGTTGTGCGCGTCACCGTGACCGAGGTCGACGTGCCGCGCAAGCGCATCGGATTAACCATGCGCAAAGATGGTGGAGCGAGCGCGAAAGAGACCCGTAATGAACGCGGTCAGGATCGTCCGCGGGGCCAGGTTCCGTCCCGAATGCGGACACAGGCGAGCCCGCCGAAGCAGGCTGAAACGGGTGGTCTGGGGGCTGCGCTCCTTGAGGCGATGCGCAAGAAATAACCCACGTTCGAATTTGGAACTGCGGTTGCGCCGCACCCGATGGGTGCGGCGCTTTGCTTTGAAAAAGCAGGTCGAAATTTTTGAAATTTGGCCGCTTAATTGAGCCAAAGGTGGATCAAGGCGGCCTCTGGCGTCTCTAACCCGCCATTTTCAACGCCCGCCGCCCATAATTCCGACCCCGCCGCATAAGCACCCGGTTCTAACCCGCCCGTCGTGCTTTGGCTGACAGCACGGATGCGTTTGCCGTCTGCGATCGCGGATTTCAGGGCGTTATAGAGCGCGGGATTGTTCATCGCGGTCCCTGCACCAAACACCCGCAACACCGCGCCATCCAATTCGGACAGCATTGCAGATAGGGCAGCGACGGGAAAATCGGGCGTCAACGTCACGACGGCGAGGCGTTGCGCGTCAAACTGACGACGGGTCGGGGCGGATGAAAGTGTCTGTGGAATGTAGCGGAAAGCATCGTCCGCGTGGCTGTCGTATTTTGTCAGGCCATCAGCGGGTAAGAGCTTGCCCGCAAAGGATAAGTACACGCCCGCGTCGCTGTGGTTCAGCGCGGCATCAAGCGCGAGATCGAGGTTCCCTTCGGCATCACCGCCCGTGTTCAAGGGTTGCATCGATCCGCACAGAATGACCCGACGGTCCAGATCCGCCAGCGCCTGTGACAGAGCTGCGCCGGTGAAGGACATCGTGTCGGTGCCATGCGTTACGATCGCGGGCATAACGGGGTGATCGGTCAGCACCGATAGAATTTCGTTCCAGTGCTTTGGCCCAACATCAGCCGAGTCCAAAAGCGGATCAAAAACGTGCTGATGCAAGGTCACGCCAGTGGGTAGCCGCGCCGCGATTGCGTCCTCGACCACGCCCTTTTGCGGGGCGAGGCCGTTGGCCGTGGGCACCATGCCGATGGTGCCGCCAGTATGTATCAAAAGTAGGTCCATACCCATCACTAGCCTGATCGAGCGCGGCTCGGCAATCCGTCAAAACAGGTCATGCCATTGGGTGCCGTCGTAACACCGCAGCTTTGTCGTTGTGTCGTCGAAATAGAGCATCCCAGCGGTGGGCGAGGTGGGGGCGGTCGTCGGCGTTAAGGTTAATGCCTGAGATAAGGTGACGTTGCCATTGGCCGCCGCGACTGAAAGGGCGGTCGTCCAGGTGCTTCCATCCGCACTGACCTTCACCGCGAAATCGTCCGTTCCCGCGAGGCCCATCTCGGCGCGGCCCGACCAATTCGATTGGAAAAGGAGGCTGGCAGTGTCGGCAGGTGTTGCCTTGTTCACCTTCACCTGATGACCGGCGCCCGCGTGGTTCAAAAGCACCGCGTCAGAGGAAATTGACAGGCGATTGGTGCTGTCGGCAGAGGCGTTGATCCCGAGTTCGGGGAGGTTATGGAGCGCAGACTGATTGCGTGCATCGACCCAAGTTCCGGCAGAATAGAGCCTAATATCACCACTCTCGGTCGTCGCTAGCCAACCGTTTTGTGGGATGACATAGACCCAGCCGCCGTTCTGAAACACGGCGAGTTGCCCCGCGTTACCGATCCAGTCTCCAGTTGGAGTTTGGCCAATCGCGTAGCAGTCGCCTTCGGTCGGGTTGGCGGGGGGATTGGCCGCGTCGAATTCGCTGACAACGAGCTGCACAACGAGGTCGAGACGGTCGAGGGCATCGTTATGTGTGACGTGTTTTTGCGCCTGAGCGGGCATCAGATAGGGGAGCGAAAGGGTGGCGGACGTATCGGGCATAGGGACCTCTGGGGCTGAAATTTTCATCAACATTAAGGTTAAATTCCCAAGGTTCGGCTAATGCGGCGTTCGCTCTGGTAAGGGCCTGTTAACCTTGATTGTCTTTCTATGGCGCATATGGTCGGGTAGGAATTAACTATGACGGAAGCGCCAGAAAGATTGCCTTATGAGTCCCTGCTGGCCGCTGGCTATCAGGTTGCCCCGTTCGTTGTAGAGCGTTTGCTCTATATTCGGGAACGACTGTTCTCTCGTCAGATTGGGCGGCATCAATGGCGTCCGTTGAACGGCATTCTAATGGGGGATCGAACCCGACCTGACCACGCAAAACCGCCTGCGATCCTCATAGGAATGCACTGGTTTGCGGTCGGCGGGGCCGAGACGCTCGCGCGGGATTGCATCGAATGGGCGCGGGATTTGGGGCTGCGGGTGTTCGTCGTGGCCGAGCGATCACGGGGCGTTGCGCCCGAGGGCGTGACGGTGCTGGATTGGCTTGATCGTCCCCGTTCAGAGTGGGGCGTACTCGTTCAAGATGTTGTTTTGCAAGAGAATATCATTGCAATTCATATCCATCATTGCGTTCCCCTTTACGCCGCTTTGCCTGTGATCCGCCGTCAACTGCCGTGGGTTCGGACCTATGACAGCACGCATATTGTGGAGCATATGGACGGCGGGTTTGTTCGGATTTCAGGGGTGTGGAGCGGGCACCTTGATCGGACGCATGTGATCAGTCGTAAGTTGGTTAACTTTTATCGAGATCGGTTTGACTGCCCTGTTGATCTTGGGCGGATGATTGAAAAGAGAGAAGTCGCGGCTGTTCGGATGCAACCCCGGCAGACCGCGCTGCGGGTCGCCTTTGTCGGGCGGATGGCCTACCAGAAGCGACCTATGACGGCGCTTTGGGCGATGGCTCGTTTGGTGCGGTGGGGGCGAAAGAACGGTGTGGACCTGCGGTTTGATATGGTGGGCGAGGGGCCATTTTTGCGGTTTGCTCGGCAGATCGCCGAGGCCAAGGGTTTGTCCGCTCGGATTACATTTCATCCGAGCGGCGCGGATGTGCGGGCGGTTCTAAGGGGTGCGGATATATTGATCCTGCCGTCCGCGAATGAGGGCCTCGCGCTTGTCGCGATTGAGGCGATTGAAGAAGGGGTGATCCCGATTGCCACCGACGTCGGTGCGATGGGTGAACTGCTGTCGCAAGACCTGTTGACGCCGCAAGAGCCTGCGCAGACTGTTCGGGGGATAGTGCGCATCGTGGACCGTTTGTGGCGGGATGGGGCGTTTTTGGAAAAACAGGCTCTAACTTTGTGGAAAAACCTAGAAACGTTTATTGCTGAGCCTTCTGCGGAGGATGTGATTACGGGGTATTATCGCGAGGCGCTGGGGGCCAAATGACCAAACTTGCCGCTGTCATCGTCACCCATAATCGGGCGGATAAACTGGCGAAAGTTCTGGCCGCGCTGCGTGGTCAGACGCGCGTTCCAGATGTGATTTACGTGGTCGATAATGCCTCAATGGATCATACGGCTGAGGTCGCGATTGGCGTCGAGTATCTGCGTTTGCATGAGAATATCGGCGGGGCGGGTGGCTTTAACCTCGGGCTGAAACGCGCCTATGTGGATGGTGCCGATCTGGTTTGGGTGAGCGATGACGATGCCTATCCCGAGCCGACGGCGATTGAGCGGCTCGAACAGGCTCTAGCCCAGTTCGAAACGAACGCGGGGCGGTGCGCGCCGTTTGCCTGTTCGTGGGTAAAATGGACGGATGGCGGGCATTGCGAGATGAACACGCCTGCGCCCGTTTGGGATTGGCCGCGGTTTTATGCGCCTGACGCGCCGGTGTTCCTCGTGTCGTCTTGTTCGTTCGTGTCCTGCCTGATCCCGCGTTGGGCGATTGAGGCGCATGGGCTGCCGATTTCGGACTACTTCATTTGGTATGACGATGCGGAGTATACGCAGCGGTTGGCGCGGTCCCATCCCGGTCTATTCGTGCCTGAAAGTGTGGTCGTGCACGATTTGCCCGTTAACCAAGGAGTGAATTACGGGTTGATCACGCGGGAGACGCTCTGGAAATTCAGGTACGGAGCGCGGAACGAAACTTCGGCGCGGCTGCGGATGATGGGCTGGGCTGGCGTGGCAGAGTTCTGGCTTCGGGCGAACCGTCAGATGCGTGGGACGCCTTGGCAGTTTCGGCGGGCGATTTATGCTGCGTTTTGGCGTGGGCTTTGGTTCCGACCAGAGATTGAGAGGGTCAAATGAGCCATCGTTTTGATGCCACATACCCCAACCTCAAGGGCTGTATTTTCATTGTGACCTATGGGCGCAGTGGGTCAACGCTATTGCAGAACTTGTTGATGACGATTGATGGCGCCACGATCCGTGGTGAAAACCACAACGCGATGGAGTGTATTTGGGGCGCGGCGCGGCGGGTGCGGATGACACGCTATTCGTGGGGGGAAGAACCGCGCGGTCCTGATCATCCGTGGCACGGTGCCGATCAGATGCGGCCGGTGAAATTCGGGGCGGCCTTGGTCGATGCCTTTGTGGAAAACGTGCTGACGCCGCCCAATGATGCGCGTTGGTTCGGGTTTAAGGAAATCCGTTACAACGCCTTGGGTGATGATTTCCCAATGGTCCTCGATTTCATGCACCATCATTTCAAAAACGCTCGGTTCATTTTCAATACGCGTGACGTGGATGAGGTGGCACGTTCTGGGTGGTGGAAAGACTGGGATCGCGAAGACGTGCACCGTTTGGTCGAAGGGATGGATGCACGGTTTGCAAACTATGCCGCGCAGTATCCAGAGCGTGCGATCCTGACGAATTATGCGACGTTTTATGACGATCCTTCTGGATTAGAACCTGTTTTTGACTGGCTGGAGGAGCCGATTGATACGGCTAAAACGGCAGCAGTTTTGGCGTGGCGGTTGGACCATTAGTGATAAGTATTAATTATCGCGACAATCAGAATATCTAATTTTTACTTATTCTAAACTCTCGTTAGGCTTCTTCCAGATTGGCGCGGATGAACCCGCGCCCAGACCTATGATGGAGAGTGTTATGGACGGAAATACTGGCGGTAAATGCCCTGTTATTCATGGCGCGATGCCCAATGTGCGCAATGATCGCCGTGGGAATCGCGATTGGTGGCCAAACCAGCTGAACCTGAAGGTGCTTCATCAGAACCAGCCTGCGGGCAATCCAATGGACCCCGATTTTAACTATGCTGAAGCGTTCAAGTCGCTCGACCTCGACGCTGTAAAGGCGGACTTGACCGCGCTGATGACTGATAGCCAAGACTGGTGGCCTGCGGACTACGGGCACTACGGTCCGTTCTTTATTCGTATGGCGTGGCACTCTGCGGGCACCTACCGCACAGCTGACGGTCGTGGTGGGTCGCGTTCGGGCACGCAGCGTTTTGCGCCGCTGAACTCTTGGCCGGATAACGTGAACCTCGACAAGGCGCGCCGTCTGCTGTGGCCGATCAAACAGAAATACGGCAACGCGCTGAGCTGGGCGGATTTGATGATCCTCGCGGGCAACGTTGCGATTGAATCGATGGGCCTGAAGCCGTTTGGCTTTGGCGGCGGTCGTGAGGATATCTGGGAGCCTGAAGAGGACATCTATTGGGGTCCAGAGGCAGAGTTCCTTGCCACGTCGGACAAAGAAAACAGCCGCTATTCGGGTGATCGCGAGTTGGAAAACCCGCTGGCAGCGGTTCAGATGGGTCTGATCTATGTGAACCCAGAAGGTCCAGATGGGACGCCTGATCCTGTCGCCTCTGGCCGCGACGTGCGCGAAACCTTTGGCCGTATGGCGATGAATGACGAGGAAACCGTTGCGCTGGTTGCCGGTGGTCACACCTTTGGTAAATCGCATGGTGCGGGTGACGCGGCGCATGTTGGTGCTGATCCAGAGGCCGCATCGATTGAACAGATGGGCTTTGGTTGGGCGTCGAGCTTTGGCTCGGGCAAGGGTGCCGACACGATCAGCTCTGGTATTGAGGGTGCGTGGAAGCCGAAGCCGACCACTTGGGACATGGGCTATCTGAAGGTTCTGTTCAAATACGATTGGGAACTGTGCAAGTCGCCAGCAGGTGCGCACCAGTGGCACCCGATTGATTGCGAAGACGAGGACATGGTCGTCGACGCACATGACCCGTCGAAAAAGCATCGCCCGATGATGACGACTGCGGATATGTCGATGAAAATGGACCCGATCTATGGGCCGATTTCGAAGCGGTTCCTTGAGAACCCTGACCAGTTCGCAGATGCGTTTGCTCGTGCGTGGTTCAAGCTGACCCACCGCGATATGGGTCCGAAAGCCTGCTATTACGGTGCGGATGTTCCTGCGGAAGATCTGATCTGGCAGGACCCGATCCCAGCTTGCGACCACGAGGTTGTCAACGCGGCTGAGATCGCTGATCTGAAAGCCAAGATCTTGGCCTCTGGTCTGTCGACCCGTGAACTGGTGCTGACGGCTTGGGCGTCTGCCTCGACCTTCCGTGGGTCTGACCTGCGCGGTGGAGCCAACGGTGCGCGCGTTCGTCTGGCCCCGCAATCGGGTTGGGATGCGAACGAGCCTGATCAACTGGCGAAGGTTCTTGGCGTTCTCGAAGGGATCAAGGCCGAGTTCGAGGCAGGCGGTAAGAAGGTGTCGCTGGCGGACCTTATCGTGCTGGCAGGTTCTGCTGCTGTTGAACAGGCTGCGAAAGCCGCGGGTCACGCGATTGAGGTGCCGTTCACCCCAGGTCGTATGGACGCGAGCGCAGAGCAGACCGATGCAGAGTCCTTTGATCCGCTGGAACCGCTGAGTGATGGGTTCCGCAACTATCAGCAGCGCCAGTTCAGTGCGTCTGCTGAGGAATTGCTGGTCGATAAGGCGCAGTTGCTGACCCTGACCGCACCAGAGATGACCGTTCTGGTCGGTGGTATGCGTGCATTGGGCGCAAACCACGGCGGGACCAAGCATGGTATTTTGACAGAGCGTGAAGGTCAGTTGACCAACGACTTCTTCGTCAACCTGCTGAGCATGGATACCGCGTGGGTGCCTGTGGACGGCGATCAGCTGTTCGAAGGCCGCGACCGCAAGACGGGCGCTGCGAAATGGACCGCGACCCGCGTTGATCTGGTCTTTGGCTCGAACTCGCAACTCCGCGCCCTGTCCGAGGTTTATGCGCAGGACGACAACGCTGGCAAATTCGTTGCCGACTTTGTCAAAGCATGGACCAAGGTGATGGAACTGGATCGGTTCGATCTGAAGTAACGAACGAGAGGCCGGTGGAAACACCGGCCTTTTTCAAAACAGGTAGATGTCGTCAACGATGTCGTTGGCATCTTCCCAATCGTCGAGGGTCAGCGTGTTCCCTCCGCCGAAATCCCAAAACAGCGCGGTATCGAGTTGGGTCGCCATATCGGCAATTTCTTGGGCTGAGAGGCCGTTTAGACCGAGTGCGGCACTGTCTAAGGACAGGCGATCAACGTCGTTTAGGAAATCCCCGATCCGATCATTGCCTGCATCGTAAACAAATGTATCAAACCCTTGGCCGCCGCGCATGAGGTCGTCACCCGCGCCGCCTGACAGTGTGTCATTCCCCGTCGCGCCATAGAGTTGGTCGTTTCCGTCCATCCCGTAGAGCGTGTCGTTGCCTTCGTTTCCTGCAAGGAAATCATTGCCTTCGCCACCGCGCAGCAGGTCGTTCCCGTCCCAACCATGCAGGGAGTCATCGCCTGTAAAGCCATAGAGCTCGTCATCGCCAGACCCGCCAATGAGGATGTCGTTGCCTTCTTCGCCCGCGATGAAATCGTTATCCGCGCCGCCGTGGATGTAGTCGTCCCCTTCACCGCCGTTCAGGATATCGCGTCCTCGGTCGCCAAAAATGCTGTCGTTGCCAGCCTCGCCGTAGATGCGGTCATGGCCGATGTAGCCGTAGAGCTGGTCATCGCCATCGCCGCCGTAAACTGTGTCGTTGCCCCAGCCCGCGCGGACATCGTCAGCGCCGCTACCTGCGCGGATCACATCGTGGTTTAGGTTGCCGAACAGGTGGTCGTCGCCCGCGCCGCCGTTGATGGTGTCATTGCCCGACAGTCCGCGGATCGTGTTGGCGTATTCATTGCCATTGATCGTATCCGCCGCCGTGCCGCCGATTCCGTTTTCGATCACAGCGCCATAGGCGATTGAGACGTTGCCGTCATATCCGCCGATGTTGGAAAACGCCCCATCATTAAGGTCGAGGAGTTGGCCTGTAGTAAAATCTGACAGGTCGATGGTGTCCGACCCACTCCCGTCCCAAATGCTGAGGAGAGGGGACGTGTTGGTCGAGAAGTCAAACACGCCGCCCACGTTCGAGTTAAACCCGTAGACAGAGTCGCCGCCGTTGGTCGTCGTATTCGCACCGTAGAGCATTTGCAGCGCGTAAATGTCGTAGAGCATATATGTCTGCGGATAGAGCCCCATGTTCTGCATGGTGTTGGCTTCGTCGAAATAGCTCATCACCGAATATTGGTGGCTGTCCGAGATGAACTGAGCGGCTGATGAATAGGTGATCGTCGTTCCCGCGACCACGTCATAATCACCAGGGTGGGACAGGCCGATGGCGTGACCGAATTCGTGCAAGAAAACGAAGTAGGAGTAGCTGCCAACGTCGAGCGAACTGGTCGACACCCAGCGGTTGTTCACCCAAAGATCACCCGCCGCGTTTGAGGCAGCGGTGCTCCCTGGGAAATAGGCATAGGCCCCTGCGCCGTCGGTCGATGACGTGTAGCCAGCCAAGAGGATCGTGGCATTGTTCGTGGTTCCGCCAGCGGCGACTTGGGTCAGTGTCAGGTTTGTGAGGCTCGCTGCGTAGGTTACAACCTCGGTTGCGGCATCCATTTGGGCGGCGGAGAGTTGGGAAAACGGGGCCGCTTTGCCGTCTGCGTCTAGCGCAGTGCCACTGTCCCGAAATCCCCACGTGACAGTCGCGCCTGTCGCGGGGGCGCTGGACCACGTGGAGTCCGAGCGGATCAGCGCGGATGACCCCATCGCGAGATCGTAGTCCGCCTTGGTCCCGATGGCCAAAGACACTGCAAAGTCGCCGCTGCTGCCGCCATTGTAGCTGCCTGCAGCGAGGTAATAGGTGCCCGTGGTCGTGGGGGTATAGGTCAGGTTGGAGTAAAGACCGGGGCCACTGTCATCGTCGACCGTAATATTGCTGCCGTTTGAGGAATAGAGGGTTAGGTAGGTATCAGACACCGCGGCCGACTGCGTGCCCAAACCGGCCATCGCAGCCGTGTAGGTTGTTCCAGCGGTTAAAGTGACCTCTATCCAGTCTTCGTTATTTTGGGCGAGGTAGCCGACAAAATAGTCACCCACAGAGATCGCATAGGGCGTCTGTGTCGATGCGACGGCATCGTTGGTTTCGGTGACATAGGCCATTGGCATCCGCGACTGGATTGTACGTATACTCCAGTAACTTATACGGCGCTTTGTTAATGACTGCCAAACGCAGAAGCGCAAACTTTAGTTTATTCGGGTCAATCTTCCGCGATTGGGGCGCTTAGTCTTGCTCCGCATAGTGTTTGCGTTTCGACATTTTGCCTAAGCCCGGATTGAGGCTGTTGGTTGGGTCGATGGATTTGTAGAAGTTGGCGAGGTCGGGTTTCGCCGCGTAAAGGTGGCCGACGTTGTGCTCTGCTGGGTATTCAGCGCCGCGTTCATCAATCAGTTTAAGCATCGCGGTTTTGATCGCTTTGACGTCCGCGCCTGCTTTGACCACGTAATCCTGATGCATCACGTGGCACATGAAGTGACCGTAGTAGAGGCTATAGGTCAGGTGTTGCGAAATCTCAGACGGGAGCCGTTCGAGGAAATCCTCGTCGTTTCGGCGCAGCGCAATATCGAGGGCGATGATGTCCTCGACCTCTGCAGCGTGAATCGCTTTGTATCGGATTGCAGCGCCCGCAGCGGCAAAGCGGAGGAGGCCCGCCATTTTCGCTTCGCGCGGGTCACATTCAAAGAACGACAGGCGGCCGTCGCTCGCCATCTTGTCGAGGAGCGCGCGCGCCTCGGCAATGCCGTCGTCGCGCATCTTCAGGATCAAGTGGTGTTCGTGTTTGGCCCGCATATCGCGGAGCAATGCAGGCAGGATGTCGGGCCAAACACGCGACAGGGTTTGCATGAACTGATCCGTAAAGCGGCCCATGAACGGGACCTTCGCCAGTCGCGCATCAACCCAACCCTTGATCGCAAAGAACATGGGCAAACGGTCGGTGCCCAGTTTGTCGATCATGACCATCGTGTCTTTGCCGTAGCGGTCCGAGATGTCGAACACGTCGGCGTGCATGTATTCGGCGCTGACGGGCAGGGAGGCGAAATCAGACAGGATCGCGCGGCGCAGATCGGTCAACGCGGCGGTGTCATCGGTGCCGATGTAGAAGGTGCGCTCTGACGTGTTCTTTTCAAAGGTGTCCAGACGCACCGCAAAAACAGCGAGCTTGCCGGCGCAGCCAGCGGCCTCGTACAGGCGGCGTTTGTCGGCGTTAAAACGGGCAGGGGTGTCGGCTGTCACATCACGGACGCGGGTCACGTAGTCGGTGTCTGACCCTTTACGATTGGTGTCGTCGATGTCAGTCTCTGTAAAAGAACCAGATTCCAAACGGGTCAGGATCTCTTGTGCTGTGTCGCCCAGATTGATCCCGAGGTGGTTCACAAGTTCGAGCGTGCCGTCTGCGGTGATCTGCGCGTAGAGCGCCATTTCAGTGTAGGACGGGCCGCGTTCGACCAATGAGCCGCCAGAGTTGTTGCAGACGCCACCAACGACAGATGCGCCGATGCAGGACGAGCCAATCACGGAATGGGGCTGACGGTTCAGCGGGTCGAGGAGCTTTTCAAGCGCAAAGAGCGTCGCCCCTGGAAAGCTAATGACCTGTTTGCCGTCACGGATCAGGCGCAGGCCATCCATGCGGCGGGTGTTCACCAAAACCACGTCACGGTCATAGGTGCCGTTCGGGGTGGAGCCTTCGGTCAGGCCCGTATTCGCGGCCTGCATGATGACGATCTTATCGGCGGCCACGCAGGCTTTGAGGATTTCCCATTGCTCAAGCAGGGTTGCGGGTTGGACAACGGCCAGAACCTCGCCTTCACCCGACCGAAACCCTTTGCGGAACCGCTGGGTTGCGCGGGGAGAAGTGAAAATATGACGACGTCCAACGATCTGACGTAGTTCAGCGAGAAGCGCGCGGTTGTCCATTTCCAACTCCGGTTAGCGGAATCGCAGGTTATCGCGGGACAGTTGGCTGACCGAGGTCACGCCCATCAGTTTCATCCCGCGTTCGATCTCGGCTTTCATCAGGCCAAGCGCGCGTTCGACACCCGCCTGTCCAGCTGCGGCCAAAGGGTAAAGGTAGAACCGCCCGCCGCCAACAGCCTTGGCGCCCAGCGACAGTGCCTTGAGCACATGGGTGCCGCGCTGAATGCCGCTGTCCATGATAACGTCGATTTCGTCCCCGACCTCGTCCACGATTTCCTTGAGCTGATCGAAGGGCGTGCGCGATCCGTCCAGCTGGCGGCCACCGTGGTTCGACAGAACGATGCCAGTACAGCCGATGTCCACGGCGCGGCGAGCGTCCTTGGCGGTCATGATGCCCTTGAGGCAGAATTGACCGTCCCATTCCTGCACCATTTCCGCCACGTCGTCCCAGTTCATCGACGGGTCGAGCATGTTCGAGAAGTAGTTGCCGATCGACGAGGTACCACCGCCCATGTTCACGAACTTATCCAGCTGCGGCATCGCGAATTTTTCGTGGGTGACATAGTTGATGCCCCACATCGGCTTCATTGCGAATTGCATCATCCCACCAAGTGTCAGGCGGAAAGGGATGGAAAATCCGGTGCGCAGGTCGCGTTCGCGGTTGCCGCCGGTGATGCTGTCCACGGTCAGCATCATGACGTTCACTCCGCTTTCCTTGGCGCTTTGCATCATGGCGCGGTTCAGCCCACGATCTTTGTGGAAATAGAACTGGTAGCACTGCGGGTTTTTGTGTTTGGCCCGCATTTCCTCGATGCTGACGGTGCCCAGAGAGGACACGCCGAACATCGTGCCGTATTTTTCTGCCGCTGCCGCGACAGCGCGTTCCCCGTCATGGTGGAACAGACGCTGGAGCGCGGTTGGCGAACAGTAGATCGGCATGTCGAGCTTCTGGCCCATCACCGTGACAGACATATCCACGTCCTGCACGCCGGTCAGAACCGAAGGCAGCAGGTCACAGCGATCAAAGGCAGCTGTGTTTTGGCGATAGGTCACCTCGTCATCGGCAGCCCCGTCGATATAGTTGAAGATCGGACCGGGCAGACGACGGCGGGCAAGTTCGCGGAAGTCGTGGAAATTGTGGCAATGGGCCAGACGCATTTTCAAGCTCCGTTAATAAGCGACAGAGGGCAACCAGGTGGCAAGCTGTGGCCAGAGGTAGACCAGCATAAGACCAGTCAGCTGAAGCAATACGAAGGGGATGATGCCTTTGTAGATGTCGATCAGGCGGATTTCTGGCGGGCAGACACCCTTGAGGTAGAAGAGCGCAAAGCCAACAGGCGGCGTGAGGAAGCTGGTCTGCAAGGTCACAGCCACCATGATCACGAACCACAGAAGCGCGGGTTC